>JAADFW010000274.1 GCA_013152655.1 Chlorobiota bacterium | reverse complement strand
AACAATATATATTAGGTAATTGCGCAATAAGTGGTTAAACTAAAAATTATGAATATCACCAAACGGCATAGTAAATTGAAAAGTCAGGTATTCTAAAATGCCAAACGCCTCATATACTCACCGTTAACAAAACAAAAGCTATTCATTGCTAAATTTAAACTTATAAATGAAAGACTTGCCACAAAAATCTTTATTGCCTTCTTTACATAATTGCTCTAACTTACTTATTACCATATTTTTCAATTCAACATTAGAATAGTTTATTTGGTTAATTATTACTTTACCATCTTTTGTAAAAGTAAAATCAACAATTACTAATTCCCTTTCATTTATATCTTTATAATGATAAGGAAAACTAATATTTTTTTTCAAGTAGTTACTCAGTTTTTTTGAACTGGTATATTCCTGGCCGGCAAAAGTAAAATTTACAGATAAAAACAGAACTGCTACCAGTAAGATTTTGTTCAATAAGCTTTTTGTTTTCATAATACATTTTTATAAGTTAGACATGCCTTATCAAAGCATGTTTTATTCCAAAACACCTATTATGCTCATTTATAATACTTTACATTTGAATTATTAGATAAATTAATTCTACACTCACATATATACTGTACTAATACGTACACCTTTAGGACAAAAAACATTAAGTATTTTCAGGGTAAATTTTATTTTTATTTTAACAAAAAAAGGGATAAATTGCATAGAGAAATCATAAAAGATTAAAACTATGAAACCAAATAGATCATTAATAAAGATTTTATTGATTGCCTTATTAATACTTTTTTTTGGATGTGATACACAACAAAAAGAGCAGGTAAATAATAAAAATGAAAATAATAAGGATGTATTAAGTAATTATGTTGAAGTTGAACTTAAAGCAGATTTACATCATTTATCACAAAAAGAAAAAACCATAATTCCTTTATTGATTCAAGCTGCGGATGTAATTGACGATATTTACTGGACTCAGTCTATTGGTATGAAAGAAAGAATATTGGATAGTATTAGCAACAATGATTTAAAACAATATGCGCTAATAAATTACGGAACATGGGACAGGCTTAATGGAATGAAACCTTTTAATGATAAATTTGGAATAAGGCCACTTGGTGCAAGATTTTACCCGGCATATATGTCCTATTCTGATTTTGACGCAATGCAGGCCATTGACAAATATGATTCATACACATTAATAAGAAAGAAAAATGATGGCTCTCTATATACAATTCCATATCATGAAGCATATAAAAATAAAATTAAACAAATAGCCGATTTGCTAAATAAAGCATCAGAAAGTGCACAAGATGAATATTTTAAAAAGTATTTATATTTAAGAGCACAAGACTTTCTTACAGATAATTATTATGAAAGTGATATGGCATGGATGGACAATACCATTTCAAATATTGATGTAATAATTGGCCCTATTGAATATGCTGAAGATCTTTTGTTTCATGCAAAAGCTGCTGAAGGAGCACTTATATTGATTAAAGATAAGGAGTGGAGTAAAAAACTGAAAAAATCAAAAGAGTTTTTACCAAAATTGCAAAAACTTTTACCTATTAATGAGAAATACAAAACAGAAGCTCCATTAACTTCAGCCGACCTTGGTGTATATAATGTGATATATTGTAAAGGAGAATTTAATGCAGGTAGTAAGAAAATTTCTATCACACTTCCTTACGATGGAAGAGTTCAAATGGAAAAAGGCAGCAGAAAATTACAATTTAAAAATGTTATGAAGGCAAAATTTGATAAAATTTTATTGCCCATTGCCAATATTGTTATTGATGAAAAACAAAGAAAAAATGTAAACTTTAATGCATTCTTCGAGAATACTATGTATTATGAAGTTGGAAATTGTCTTGGCTGTAGAAATACTATTAACAAAAAAGGGACTGTTAAAGAAGCTTTAAAAGAGTATTATTTTGCAATGGAAGAGAGTAAATCTGATATTTTGAGTTTATATTTTATTACCAAATTGCATGAAATGCAAATATTTACCGAAAAAGACTTAATGGATAATTATGTTACTTACCTTGCTGATATATTCAGGTCAATACGTTTTGGTGCTGCCAATGATCAGGCAAAAGCTAATATAGTACGATTTAATTATTTTCTTGAAAATGGTGCAATAAGTGTGAATAAAAATTCAGGAACATACCTTGTAAATGAAATTAAAATGAAAGAAACCATAGAGAATTTTGCAGGCGAAATACTGAAAATCAGAGGTGATGGAAATTACGATGCAGCAAAACAGTTAATTACAGATAAAGGTTATATTAATTCTTCATTACAAAATGATATAGATAAAATAACCAAGGCCGGTATTCCAAAAGATGTTTATTTTAAACAAGGATTAAATGTATTAGGATTAGAAACAAAATAGTGTTGCTACGAAAACTATATTTTTTCAAATGGTTTTTATTACAATAATATGAGCTATATATTTTCATTCAATAACCCGAACCCATAAACCATGTTTTCTTGCATTTATTGTACCATCATACATGGCTTCAGCATAAATTGCAGGTAAATAAAACTTGCCCGCAAAACTTGCATTTAATAAAGTGGTAAAATTTATTGTTTGTCCTTTTTGCAGGTAAAAATATGTATAAACTCTATCATCTCTAATATCCTCATATTCAACATTATTTTCTGTGTTATCGCCGTAAAGACGCGAATTAAATATTTCCCAACCTGAAGGAAAAACCTGCTGAACAGCAAATTGCTCCCTAAAATTCTTTTTACCTAAATAAGTAACGGTAACATCTGAAATAAAATCAGTTCCCTGCTTAATTGAAGCAGGGTTAATAATTGTACCATCTAAAAGTTTATAATTAACTTTAATTTTCAAATTATTAGAAAGGTTTATCTTATCTCCTTTTTCAGGAATTCCTTCCAAAATAATTGCTACATGCAATAATTGCTCACTTTCGTTGGTAATTTCAAAAATTTTATCCAAAGTAAATTGCATTGGAATTTTTGTTTGAAAAATTTCAGAAAAACCAGAAAAAGTATTCTTTTTTCCCATATTAATACTATACGAAAATTGTATTTCTTCTTTTGGCTTATAATTTTCATAATATTTTGAAATAGCTTGTAATGAATATGCCAATGTTTGTGTGCTAAGCCATTTATTGCTGCTTAATTCCTTCGAAATATCAGCAATCATATTAAAAGCTAAAGGCTTATTATTCAGAATAGTTAAAGTTTCTAAAATAAGTGCTTTATCGCGTAAGCCAGAGCCATATGTAAAGCTGTTTTCTGAATAAGATTGCACTTTCGTAGATAAGTTTTCAGTTAATTTTTCAGAAATATTTGATTTTCCTGCTAATTTATAAGCAGCCGCTAATCTCCATTTTGCATCCGTTTTAAGATTGTGCTTTTCACGCAAATAGTTTAATGCACTAATTTCAGGTTTTCCAGCTAATGACAATGTATAAAGCCTGTACGCCTGAATTAATTGAGAATGAGGGCCGTCATCCATCCATCTTTGCGCTTTTCTTTGCTGATATTTTAACCATTTTGTTAATAAACCACTTGGAATACTATAGCCTTTTTCACGAGCTGCAAGTAAAAAATTTCCTGAATAGGAAGTACACCATTCATCAATATCTTGCGATTCAGGCCAATAGCCAAAGCCGCCATTCTCATGCTGAAAAGTACTAATACGCTGAATTGCAGCAATAATTTTCTCATCAAAATATTTTAACTCGCTTTCATTAAGGTCGGTTAAATTTTCTATGTATAAAAGAGGGAAAACTGACGATACTGTTTGTTCAATACAACCAAATGGATACCTTATAAGATAATTTAATCGTTTTTTTAAATTTAATGGTGGAATTGAAGAAACCTCCAAAGTTCCCTTATTTGTCCCTTTTATCCCAACAGGAGAAAATGTTTGCTGCCATTTTTCATTGGGTTCAAGTACTTTTGTAATTACATTAGTAATGGGCAAACTCGGATTTCTGACATCTAATTCAATATAAGTGTGAGCCTCCTCTTTTCCTGATTTTACATTTACTTCAATTTTAGCAACACCCGTTAAAGTATTTGTTGTTAGGTTAAAATAAATTGACTTTTCGCCCTGCGTTTTAAAAAACACAGTTTTTTTACTGTTATCAACCGGACTTAATAACTCATTAAATTGAATTGTAACATCTGCTTTCTTAATTTTATCACTTAATGCAAATAAATCTACTTGCATTTTTACAATCTCTTGTGTTCCTAAAACTCTGGGCAATGAAGCTAATACCATTAATGGTTTTTTAACCGGAGTTGACTTATCAACAACACCATATGAATTGTTATTTTTAGCAATTACCATTGTTCTAACAGAACCTATATAAGAAGGAAGCTTAATTTTATGTTTATTTATCTTTCCTTCCTTTAATTGAAATGGGCCTAAAAACCTTACAACAGGTTTAAAGCGATTTGCTTTTTTGCTACTCTCTTCTAAAACTTCATCATCGCCTCCAATGCTTAGTAATTTACCAATTTCAGAACCGTAAGAACCAATAACCCAATCATAAACATCCCATGTTTTAACTCCTAACGCTTCATTTGCATAAAAATAATTCCACGGATCAGGTGTCTTAAAATTTGTTAAGTCTAATAAGCCTTCATCAACCATAGCAACACAATATGTCATGGCTTTCTTATTTTTTTCAGCAATTTCAATTGTAACATTCGATTCTGCCTTTAATTCATCAGGCATTATTAATTCAGGTTTTAGAATACTTTGGCTATCTCTTATTTTTAAAGAAAGCACACCATACAATCGTATAGGAAGGTTATTAACTGTTTGATTAAATGGCTGTAAAAGACTAATATTTACAAAAATATTAGGAGCCATTTGCTCATTAGCTTTAAAACTAAAAATTGTTTGTTCTTTTTCTGTTTTAGCCCAATAAGTTTTTAAAATTTTTGTTCCGTTTTCAATACTTATTAAAACTCTTCCACCTGCACTGGAAGGAATTGTAAGATTAATATCTTCTCCAACATTATAATTCTTTTTATCTGAAGTAAAAGACAACATAGTAGCTCCTCTCGGAGTGTTTTTGTTATCACGGCTTATCCAACCCGGCCAATCTACATAAATAACTTTTGAAACGGAATGGCCACTAACTTTGTCAGTTGCTTTAATTAAAAACCGTCCCCATTCCGGGTAATTAACTCTAAAATTCCAGTTGGCTTTTCCATTCTCAGATACTATTTCAACCTCCTTAATCGGTTTTTGATAAATTCTTCCTGAATAATTTGCTATATCATCATAAGAATTATCCCACCACCACCGCCAGGTGAGTTTGTACATTTTTATGTTTATTGTATTATTAGTTTTCAACAAATTACCTTTACTATCAACAATAACAAATCGCACAATATGGTTTGTATCAGTCATTAACATCTGATTTTCATTCACAATATCATCTAACTTTATGCCCAAATACGACTCATACGGATTATATTCAAAAATTGCTTGATTGATACTATATTCGCCACCTTTTTCAAAAACACGCGTAGTAAAAAAGGCATTTAATTTTCCCGGGGCCTCCTCCCCTGTCTCTATCTTTTTTTCAATTTCAATGTTCCCTTCACTATCAGTTGATCCTTCAAAAAACAACTGCTTATTATGATGAAATGATTTAGTGTAATCAGTAAATAAAAATCCTTTATAATGACTAAAGTCTGTTTTCACAGGTTTCAATTTATATTCAATTTTTGTATTCAGATTTTTAGCCGGTGTGCCATGAAGCCATTTAACATTGACTAATGCACGTATTTTTTCCCCATTTTGAATTAATTCAGGTTTCATGCTTAAGTTTATTTTTAAACGATTGGGCCTGATTGCTTCAACTCTTAGATTTTTCCTGAATTCTGTACCTCCTACCCAAATTTTAGCCGTATATATACCCGTTTTATCTTCTGGCAGCGTTGCTGTTTTAAAAACATAAAAATTGGTTTCATTTTTATACTTAATAATTTTTTGAACAACTTGTTTAGCCGGATTATAAAGTTTAAATACAATAGGATGCCCAACAGGAAGTTTATCAGCATTTTCTTGTAGTAAAAATGAAACAAAAATACTATCACCCGGCCTCCATACACCTCGCTCGCCAAACATATAACCTTTAATTCCTTTTTCAACTTTTACGCCACTTACATCAAAATTACTTAACGAAAGTGCGCTTGCATTATTTATTTTAAGATATGTTTTTTGATTGTTGTGAGAAGCAACAATTATATAAACATCTTTTGATGAAAAATTAACTATGCCTTTTTTATTGGTTATTCCGGTATATATTTTTTGTTGTTGATAATTATAAGCTGTAACATTTGCATTCAAAACCGGATTTGTTGTTATAATATCATTTACAATAACCTGAAGCGAATCGTTTTTTTGTTTTTTTGCAGTAACAGCAATATTGGTAACTAAAATATTTTTAGTTATCATACGCCTGCTTCCATAATATGACTCGTGGCAAGGATCATTTTCAAATTCCCATGAATATTCACCATACCAATAATTATCAAAAGTTTTCCAATGTTCATCATCTTCTTCAGACAAAGTAGCATTGTCAATTTCCTGATTATTACAATTAAACAATGAATGTTTTTTTCTAAACCCAATACTTATGTTATAAATGGCACCCGGATCTGCCTCTATCAATTCATTTAAGTTTATTGAAAATCTATTCCAGTTTCCAAAATCAACAATACCGGGCTTTTTAAGCGAAATGGTTTTTTGTACAATTGGGCGTCCAACTCTTTTCAAATAGTAATCGCCATCGTAATTGTTTTCTTGAAAGAATTGAGTAATATTAGATTCATAAATTTTAATAATCTGAACATCAACCGCTTTTAGATTAACCGCTTCAAATGGAAGCACAATTTCTCCATCTGATACAGGTAACAGGACTCCGCTTTTCACATATCGAACAGCCGGCTTAAATGCTTCAAAAAATAATTTTTTAATTATTTGCTGTTTAATTGGGAAACCTAAAATATTTTTAATACCGTCTTCAATAATAAGTTCTTTCTCACCCTTAACACGTTTGGGCAGATATACATTTATTGTATTATCCTGTATATTAAATTTTAAATCTGAAATTCCGGGTATTCTAATTAACCCTGAAAGCAACTGGTCAACTTCTAATGGATCAGAAAACTGAATTTGAATATATTGTTCAGGTTGGTGAATTATAGTTGCCGAAATAAATTTAAACTCGCCCAAAGCAGGAATTTCTATATTTATTTCTTTCAATTTATCAATCCCAATTTTGTTTCCATTAATTGTAAGAACAGCAGTATATGCTGTATTTAACCTGGGAATACTGTCAATTACAAAAAAATATTTATTCGCATTATCCTTGGTAATAACAGGAATCAATTTTTTTCCTTTTGCTTCTAAGCTAATTATTTTTCTTACATTTTCAATATCTATAAAATCGGCAAACTGAATTGAACCACTTAACTTCTGCCATTTTAATGATTTTTTATTTGAGCTTTTTAATCCAAATGTTTCTACTTCAAAATTTTGTTTTATTGTTTGTACTTCAAATGTAAAAAAATCCTGATCAAGCCTAATTTTACTTAACTTATTCAGTAAAAGCTTAATTGTATAAACCGAATTCGATTTAAAGCTTTCATAAGGATTAAATTCCAGTGTGTTTTTATTTAACCAATAAATATCTCCTTTAATACCCGGATAAATTTTCAAAACATTTTTTAAATCAACCTTATTGTTAACACTATTCATAAATAATGACGTAAACTCAATTTGAATAGAAGATCTTTTTGAAATTATCTTATTAGTATAAGCAGTAATATATTTTTCAAGGTTTTTTGTATTCTCAGTAACTATTAAACGATTAGATTTTAAATAGATACTTAAAAATGTTAAAATAATTATTACAAAAGTCAATGCAATAAAAAGGTAGATATAAAGCTTTGTTCTCATATATTTGTTTTTAGAAAAATCGCTTAATAAACTTACAAAAAAATAATAGAAATTGCACAGCTAAATAATTTCTAAATTATCAGATATTTATTTTTCTATAATTAATTGCTAATAAATTATATGAAACCCCAAGGCAAACCCTTGCCCTAACTTCCTGACTAAACCCCGGATAATTAGGACAGGCCTTCTTATCTGCCGTACGGAGAACTCAAAACAGGATTTAATTCAGGATTTTTACCTGTAATGATTTAATTATTTACCTTTGCCGGCCAATAATTGAATTACCCTTTTTCAATTAGTAAAACTAATTAATAATCTGAAATCTTTTAAAAATGAAAAAACAAAAATCAGCGCAATTAAACAGTAAAAATAAGTTGCTTTTTCGTAAATGGAGTAGAAAAAATTATGCAGTTTTTAATTCTTTACATAAAGTTATTAAAATTTGTACTCTTATTGCAGCATATAATCTGGTTTCAAAACCGATAACTGCACAAGTTGAAAAAGATACAATTTTTATTAATAAATCAATTAGTTTAGAAGAAACTGTTGTTGAAAGCAATCGTATTCCCTTACTATATTCAGAAGTAGCTCGAATAGTAAATATAATTAGTGCTAAAGAAATTGAACATTCGCCTGTTAAAGGGATTTCAGATTTATTAAATTACGCAATTAATGTTGACACAAGGCAAAGAGGAATAAACGACGTACAAAGTGATATAAGCATTAGAGGCGGTTCGTTTGAACAAACACTCATCTTACTAAACGGTGTAATTATTAATGACCCTCAAACAGGACACCACAATTTGGACATTCCCATATCAATTAATGATATTGAAAAAATAGAAATTTTAGAAGGCCCGGCTTCCAGAATTTTTGGCCCAAATGCTTTTAGTGGTGCCATTAATATTATCACAAAACATCCTAATACAAATTCTATTAACTTTAGTACAAATGCAGGAAGTAACAGTAGTTACCTTTCTAATATTGCCGGCAGTTTTAAAATAGGAAAAATCCAAAATTATATTTCTGCATCAAATAGTAGTTCAAAAGGCTATACTAACAATACTGATTATAAAATAAACACGATATACTACAATAGTAATATAAGTTTTAAAACAAGCCGTATTAATATACAAGCAGGGTTAAACAATAAACAATTTGGCGCAAATAGTTTTTACACAGCAGCATTTCCTGAACAATATGAAAAAACAGGAACAACTTTTGCATCTGCCAAATATGAAATAGGCAAATCTGTTAAATATGCTCAATATCTATATTATCGTAAACATAAAGATTGGTTTCAATTAAAAAGATATGAACCTGAATTCTATACAAATAACCATTTAACAAATATTTACGGAATTAACGGCAACTTAATATTTAACAGTTCATTTGGCAGAACATCAACAGGCTGGGAATTAAAATCTGAAAATATATTAAGTAATTCTCTTGGAGAAAATTTAATTGATTCAATAGAAGTTCCAAATGAACCGGGATATTATTTTTACAGGTCAGGCCACCGAAGTTATTTCAATTATTTTGTTGAACAGTACTTTAAAATCGGGAACTTTACTTTTTCAGGTGGGTTGCTTGCAAATTTTAACAATAAATATGGGTTTTATATTACACCGGGCGTTGATTTAAGCTTTCGGCTTAATCCTGAATTAAAAATATTTATGACTTCAAACAAATCAATAAGGCTCCCATCATACACAGAATTATATTATCATGACATGCAAAAACAAGGGAATGTAAATTTAAATCCCGAAAAATCATTTACGAATGAAATTGGACTAAAATATACTACTTCATTCATAAATACACATTTATCTGTTTATAGAAGAAACGGAACTGATATTATTGATTGGGTAAGATTTAGCGAAACTGATAAATGGGAAACTAAAAATTTAACTACCATAATTTCAAATGGTTTTGAAATTAGTGCCTCAGTAAAACCACAAATTATTTATGGCAAATCATTTTTCTTAAATAATGTTAGTATTAATTACAGCTATATTTTACAGCAAAAATTAAGCAATACATATTATTCACTTTATGTAATGGATTATCTGAAAAATAAATTATTTATCGGAATTACACACTCAATTATTAAAAACATTGAAGCTTCATGGAAAATTATTGTTAAAGACCGAGCAGGTACTTATACCGATTTTGAAAGTGGAAATGAAACCAGCTATAACCCATTTGTAACTTTTGACGGAAAAATTAGCTTTAATTATAACAAATTAAACATTTATACCGAAGTAATGAATATTCTTAATACAACTTATTTTGACTATGGAAATCTTGAAATGCCAGGAAGATACCTTTGGTTAGGCTTAAAATACTCAATAATTAAAAAATAAATAAGCATTATAATACCTTTTTATCTGATAATTAAGTAATTAATTCATATTTTTTTGCAAAAGATATTTTCTTTTAGGATTATTAATTATAGATTTGTAAACTGATTAATAATAACCTAAAATTTTCAAAAAAATGAAAAAATTGAATTACTTATTTGTAATTGTTGCTTTTCTTGGTTTTTTTGCTTTTCCATCATGCCAAAACACAACTCAAAAAACAACAAAAGAAGAACCTGTTGAAGAAGTTAAGCCGGTAGAAGAAGAAGCTACTGAAGAAGTTATTGACACTACTGCAGTAAAAGACACAACTGCTGTTAAAGAAGAAGCAGAAGAAACAGAAGAAACAACAAGTGGTGAATAAACCTAAAAAATTGCATGGATAAAAAGTCGCTTAAAAGCGACTTTTTTTTTGCCCTATCTTATTTATTATCCTAAATTATATTGCCATTAAAAAAGCATTCAGGTTATCTTTTCTCTGTAATTTCAATTTTTTGCGTAATCTATATCTTGCAATATCAACACTCTCTGAGTTTTGAACAGTTATAGTAGCAATTTCTTTTGAATTTAAATTTAACCTTAAAAACACACAAAGTTTAATTTCATTGTTTGTTAACATTGGATATTTAGTAAGTAAATTAGTAATAAATTGAGGATGAACACTTTTAAAATACGAAAGAAATTGCTCCCATGCCTGCGTCTTGGTATTATGATTTAATTCACTTAATATTTTTACAAGCTTTTCTTCTGCATCTCCTTTTTCCTCCTTAATATCAAGCATTATTGCTTCTAAGTCACCTATTAAATTAGTTAAATATTCATTATTCCGTAATATATTTTTTGCTTGAATAGCTAATTCCCACTCTTTGTTTTTTATTGTTTGTTTATAGTAATTGGTGAGCATTAACATTGACCGAGTTCTTGCTATTAATTCAACTGCATGAATTGGTTTTTTAATAAAATCAATAGCACCAGCTTCAAAAACATGTTTAAATTCTTCAGGCGAAATTATTAATCCTGTAATCATTATGATTGGAATATCACTTGTCCTTTCATTTTTTTTCAGCAATTTGATTGTTTCAATTCCTGACAATTCAGGCATATTCCAATCAATAAGAATAATATCAGGAAGTTTATCATTGGCAATTTTATAAGCTTCATTTCCGTTTTGTGCTGAAAAATACTCATAATTGTTACCTAAAATTTCCATTATAAGGTCAATTATAACAATATCATCATCTGCAATTAGAATTTTAGGTTTCATTTTGTTAAACTATTTAATAAAACTAGTTGAAAAAATTAATTCAAAAGTTCAATATATTAAAAGCACTATTTTTATAGCTCATTAAAAATTCTTAATAATAGTATAGTTTTTTCAAAATATCATTTACTTTTCTTATAGCCATTCTGTAATTAAATATAATATAAAAAAAGCACAAGTTATAAATTATTACAGTAATTTTGTATAGATTTTGTATAGATTTTATTATAATTTAAATGAAACACTAATTTATTAAAATCGTATATTATGATTCTAAAAAATAACTGTTATACAATAAACCTATCTATATGGAAACCTTGTTTTTAGAAGGAACAACAGACACACCTTATGTTAATTTAGATGCTGATTCAGGAACATTTATTATTAGTGGTAGTTCTATGCCTGAAGATGTAAAAGAATTCTATGAACCAATTATGAATTGGTTTGATGAGTATTTTCAATCACCTAATAAATCAAGCTTATTCCAATTTGGAATGGTATATTTCAATACTGCTTCATCTAAAATGCTTTTAGATATTCTATATAAATTAAAAGATGCCATGGACGAAGGACATGACGTTAAAATAATATGGAAATACTATGAAGATGATGAAGAAATGATGGAAGCCGGTGAAGATTTTTCTGAAATTATAGAAATGCCAATTGAAATAGAATGCATTCAAAACTCAAGTAGTAATACATAATTTATTATTTTAAATGTTTGAATTTACTGACAGATATTTTGTTGAATCAACATCTAAAACACCAAAAATTGATTTAGATAAAAATACTGGTGAATTAAAAATTATTGGCAGGTCTTTACCTGAAGATGCCAAAGAATTTTATAAGCCTGTTTTAAAATGGCTCGATTATTATTTTCAATCACCAAATGTAACTACTATATACTATAGTAAATTTTGACATTGACTACCTAAATAGCTCCTCTTCAAAAATGATTTTAGATATTCTATATCGCCTTAAAAAATCATTTGACACTGGACTAAATATTATTATTAATTGGGAATATGACAAAAATGATGAAGATATGAAGTTTGCCGGAAAAGATTTTGCTGATTTAGTTGGTATTCCTATCAATTTAAAAAACATAGATTACAATTAGTGCTTATTTTTTTTATATGTTTTAGAGTAAAATTATAAGATATTTTAGCCTTATTTTTTCAAATTGTTATTTCACATTTACTAATTTGTCAGGTTTTTGTAATAATTTTATCACTTTACTTATTCCATAAATTAACCAAATATCGAAAAACCTTAATATAAAAATTCCTTTCCTATACACATTCCTAACATTTTTTATATTTTTGTTTATCTTAATCAAAGAATTGAAACAATTTGCTTAATTCTACGTAAGTAATTAAGACTCTATTAAAAAAGGTTTAAATTAAATTTGAGGTTATATGGAAAGCTTCTTTTTAGATTCAACATTTAAAACACCAGAAGTTGAACTTGATAAACAAAAAAACAAATTCAGAATTTCTGGCCGGTCGTTACCAGAAAATGCTGATGAATTTTATAGTACAATCCATAAATGGCTAGAAGAATATTTTATTTCGCCTAACAATAAAACTACTTTCACATTTAGTTTAAACTATTATAATACAGCTTCGTCAAAAATGATTCTTGAAATATTTAAAATTTTAAAAAGAGCTACAGAAGCAGGACACAATATAAATATTGTTTGGGAATATGATAAAAATGATGAAGAGGTAAAAGAAGAAGGTAATGATTTTGCTGATATTGTAGGTGTTCCAATAGAAATTAAACCAAATGAGAATAGTTAATAATTTGTTATAAAATTATTGTAAAACCGGTTTAAAATAATAAACCGGTTTTTTATTTTTTATAGAATAAACGAATTATTATATTAGTAAGTTTAAAATTCACTAAATATAAAATTTATTACATTCAATGGGCTATAAAAAATTGATATTGAAAGAGATACTATTAATTTTGCTATTTTTTTCATATTCAATAAAAACTTATTCTCAGTTTGAAGAAAAAAAAATATTAAGGAAAGCTCAACGATATTTTTTACTTGAAGATTACGACAGAGCTGTCGAAAATTATAAAATGCTTGCAGACAGTGTTCCTGATAATTTCAAATATAACTATGAAACTGCACTATTATTTTTTTATGAACTAGATAAAAAGCCTAAATCTTTATCCTATTTTGAAAATGCAGTAAAAGTTATGCCTAAAGATTCAATTCCCCAGCTATTTCTATATATGGGGCAGGCATATCAAGCCAATGGAGATTATGATAGTGCTATAAATGCATTTAAATATTACCGTTCTATTGATTCTAACTTTATTAAGGTAAGCGTAACAAAGTATATACAAGTTTGTGAGTTAGCACTAGAATTAAAAAGTAAATCCTCAGGAAATACCAAAATTGAAAATCTTGGCTCTATAATAAATACAGAATTTTCAGAGTACACATCGGTATTTTTAAAAGAAGGTAGTGAAATGTTATTTACCTCGAGAAGAAATAAAAATATTTACGATGAACTTATTGAAGCTATTTATGTATCAAAAATACAAAATGGTAAATTTTCCGAACCCATGAAAATTGACAGCCTTGAAGAATTCAAAGACCTGGTAATGGATAAAAATGAATTTGAGAGTATTATTGGTGTTTCCCCTGACGGTGAAGAGCTTTTTATTTATTTCGACCCGTTTATATATTCGTCAAAGTATGAGAATGGGAAATGGACTAAGCCTGTTAAATTATCAGATAAAATTAATTTTAATTTTGTTACTACACATGCTTCAATTACTGCCGACAAGCAGGATATATATTTTTCCTGTTATGGAAAAAAAAATACAGGAAATATTGATATTTACCATTCAAAAAAGCAAGCAGACGGAACCTGGGGAACTGCAGAACGGTTGCCCTCGTACATAAATACAAGAAATAAAGAAGACAGCCCAGATATTTCGCCAGATGGGAAAATATTATATTTTGCTTCAAACGGGCTCAAGGGAATGGGGCGTTATGATATTTTTAAAACAGAATTTGCCGACTCCCAATGGACTAAGCCCGTTAATTTAGGTGCTCCTATAAATTCTGCCGGAGATGACATTTATTTCCATTTGTATTTAGGTGCAGAAGGTACATTCTCATCAAACAGAAATGGAGGCTACGGCCGTATGGATATTTATAAATTGTTTATTCCTGAAGAATTACCTAAAACAGCTTTTAAAAATTGTGAAGATGGCAAATTTGGAAATTACAAAGTCATTTTTGACGCTACAAAATCAGTTGACCCTTTTGGAACAAAAGTTTATTATGAATGGAATTTTGGTGATTCTTCTTTTACAACAAAAGGATTAAAGGTAAGCCATACATATAAAAGGCCGGGTATTTATAATGCTTACTTGAATGTTATTGATTCTATAACCGGAATGATTGAAAAACATGAAAAAGATTTTAAAATAGAAATTAAAAATGTTGATTATATAAATTTTGATTGCGATTCTGTTGTTCAAGTTAATGATTCGATAATATTTGATGCCTCAAAGTTTAATATAAAAGGGAGCTTGATTAATGATATTTATTGGCAACCCGAACAAGACACGGTAAAACAAGGAATAATTTTGAAATATAAATATTCAAGCCCCGGTACATATAATGTTAAAATGAAAGCATTGTACAATAAAGATGATAAAGTGTTTGAACAATGTATTTCAAGAAATATAAAAGTTTTAAGCAAAAAAGATTTTACAAACTATAAAAAAAGTGATTAATAGATTTTTAATATATAACCTGTTTTTTTCTTTTATTTTTTCTGTATTTTTTTATGGAAAAATAAACGGACAACCGGTACCTTCACTTGAAGAAAATATTGATTTTCTGGTTACTTTTAGTCGAGATGCCAGTGCCACCTGGGGTGACGACGACCATATACAAATTCACTTTTTAGCTATTCCCAAAGATTATAAAGGAAATGTTTTTATTTCAATTTTCGACCCTGACATTGGTGGTAAATACGATCAATTAAATGGTAGTAAGTTCGATTCATTTACAAAATTTTCATTATATGGAGGAGAAGGAGCTTACTCAAATGAAGATGCAAGGAACATCAATCCCAAAGGAAATTATAACAGCGGAATTCAACTGGGTTCAAAAAAATTTGGCGTTTCTACCATATACGATGATCAGTGGTTTACATTTGGCCCCATAAATCCAAAAGAAGGTGAATTTGATAAAGCATTAAATGCCTATGTCTTTAAAATTATAGCAGAAGGACTAAAAGGAAACGACGGAAATATGTATCGCTATTATATAAGCTCTTCTGATTTAGAGTTTAATCCTATTGAAGGCATGAATTGTTTTACGTATGAAATGAGTTTCAGGTTGAAAAATATAAAAAATACGGTAGCTCATTTCTATCCTTTTCTTGATTCAAATATTATAGCTATAAAACAACATAATTATGATTATGATAGTGAAGGCCAAATTCGATTAACAACTGTAATAAAAAAATCACATCAAATGAGCCGTTCCGGAGACGGGAACTGGGCTACAAGCACTCATGAAATTACTCCCGACGAACAAAATACAACTATTGATATACAAATAATTTCAAGTGGAAAATTCCCTAACGATATGGTTTTTTACCTGACAAATCAATATGGTAAATTTGTCCCGTTTTACTCTGTCCCAATAGGAGGAGTTCCTAAGTATAGATACAAAGTAGATATTATTTATGCTTTTTAGATTTTTGATAAATATTTTATGTTTAACTTCTCTGTAAAATCTCACAAAAATAATTACTGCTCTTTTCTTATAATTATTTTTCTTGCCTCTATTTTTTCATCACCTGTTAGAGCACAACAATACGATTTTAACTATTTTGAAAGTGAAGTTTTTCCACAGAAATATATATACGATATTACCCGGGATAGTCAGGGTTTATTATATTTTGCTACCGAAAACGGGTTGGTAAAATTTGATGGGCTTTTATTTGAATCAGTAACTAAAAATGAGGGATTAGCTGAAAACTTAGTCAATAAAATATATATTGATACAGATAATAATATTTGGATTGGACACTACCAAAAAGGAATTTCATTAATTACGAAAAACAAAATAAAAAAAACCTTTACAGGAAATATTAAGAACACAAGAATTACATCTTTTGTTGAAGATGACAAACATAATATTCTTGTTTCAACTGATTATAACGGAGTTTTTTTAGTGGACACTAATCTAAATGTAACACAAATATACAATGATAACAGTTATAAAATAAATGCTTTATTCACTTTAGAGAATAAATTATTAATTGGTACTTCTAACGGATTAATTGTAGTAAATAAGTTTAATGAAGCTGAAAGCGCTGACGCAATTCATCATTTTTTTAACGATACTAACATTATTTCTTTTATTAATGATACAATTCGTAATAATTTATGGGTTATTACTGCAAATAATGGAATTAATAAATGTAATATTATTTCAAATAATATAGATTTTAACAATTATCAATCATTTGTAACCAATTTACAACTTTCATCAGCTTGTATAGGCCCTGATAATAATATTTGGTTAGGCTCAAAAGGAAAAGGGCTTTTTACTGTATATATAAAAGAGAACCAATTAGATAAGCTAATTCATTATGGTATTCAAAATGGATTGAAAATAAAATATGTAAAATCGTTATTTTTTGATTTAGAGAATAATTTATGGATTGGGTCATATGGCAATGGTATTTCTCAGTATTTACATCAGGAATATAGCCTTTTTGGAAAAAATTATTTTAATTCAGAAATAGAAATTACAGCCATAGCCACTAGTAATAATAATGTATATGCTGCAACAAAATCATTAATCTATTTTATTGATTCAACTTTAACTGTAAAAAAAATACCTGTACAAATAAAAAACAAAATTACGAGTCTATACATTCATGACAATACATTGTGGATTGGAACTATAAAAGGTGTATTCAAACTTACACAAAACCTTAAAATCAATAAAATAGATTTTTTTCAGAACGATTATATCAATTCCATTAAAGGAAATGAAAAGGACAAATTATATTTTGCTACCAATAATGGATTAGTAATTTACAATAACAATAAGTTTGTAAGAAAAACTACAAATGAAGGGATGCTTCACAATTCTATTAAGGCATTACTACCAGAATCAAAAAGCAAGTTATGGGTTGGGACAATGCAGTCTCCTTTATTTTTAGTAAAAAATGGCCAATTTTCAAACTCTTATCCCATTCAAAACATTAATGATATATATATCAATGATTTAGTTAAAGACAGTTTTGGAAACATTTGGCTTGCTACATATGGTTATGGAATATTTAAACTGGGGAAAAATTCATCTCAACAATTTACAACAGAAAATGGCTTGCCTTCAAATTATTGTTATGCAATTTACATTGATAAAAACAATAAAGTATGGAGTGGTTATCAATCTGGCATAAGCTATAAAAAACAAAAAGATGAAAATTTTAACAGCTTACAATACGACCAACAATTTTTATCAAGCAAAATAAATCTACAAACTATTAAGGGAACTAAAAATGGAAATATTTTCTTTGGAACCGAAAAAGGATTAATTATATATCAACCTAATAAAATTAAAAACATTGAAACCGATTTAAAACCTGAAATTATAAGTCTTAAAGTAAATTCAAATCCTATTAATTTATCAATATCAACTACACTTTCTTATAGTAAAAACTATATATTCAGCATAGACTTTAGGGTAATAAATTTTACTAATCAAAAAAGTATTTTGTATAAATACAGGTTAAAAAATTATGAAAATTTATGGCATTTAGCGAATTACAATGAGCGTTCGGTGAATTATTCAGGATTAAAGCCCGGTACATATACATTTCAGTTATTAGCCTCAAACAATAATGAATTTGACAATCACAACTTAGCTTACTATACTTTTACAATTAAACCACCACTCTGGAAAACTAATTGGTTTATTATAAGTTTAATTACCCTAATAACTTTTATTTTAATATTGATTATAAGAATACGTGAAAAAAACCTTGCTACCAACCAAATTCGCTTAGAAGAACAATTAAAAATAAGAACAAATGAATTACTGATACATAAAAACTTAATAGAACTTAAAAACCAAGAACTTACAGATAGTATTCAATATGCACAAAAAATACAAGATGCCATATTACATAAAAACAGAATTAGTGATTTCTTTCCTAATTCATTTATATATTTTAAACCACGTGATATTGTTAGCGGCGATTTTTACTGGGCAGCTCAAATTGACAATGAAATAATTATAGCGGCTGTTGATTGTACAGGGCATGGTGTACCGGGAGCCTTAATGTCAATTATCGGACTAACATTTTTAAATGAAATAATTAAAATTCAAAAAATTACTGACCCAAAAACAATATTAACCTTACTAGATAAAAAAACCATTGAAATACTAAGTTTTAAAGGAGAAAGGCTTTCAAAAGATGGTATGGATATAGCACTGATAAACTATAATATGAAAACAAAAAAATTGATATTTTCAGGTGCTAACAGCCCAATGGTATTAATAAGAGATAATAAAATTAATAGAATTAAAGGTACACTTTTAGGAATAGGCGATTCATTTATTAAAAAATTTAATAATAATGAATTGAATATTCTCAAAGGAGACAAAATATATATTTACTCAGACGGATATAAGGATCAGTTTGGATTTATTGCTGATAAAAAATTAAAAAATAGTGGGTTTATGAAAATATTAATAAAAGCCTCTACTCATAAAATGAACGAACAAGGGCATTTCTTAAGTGAGGAGTTTATTAAATGGCGAGGCAAGAACGAACAAACCGACGATGTTCTTGTAATAGGTATTGAATTTTAGTTTTATGTTACCAATCTCACTAAAAAAAGCAATAGTATAACGCTCTCTTGCATTTTATCTAAACAATACTGAACTATCACCATAGCTCAGAAAACGGAAATTATTCTTTAGAGCAAAGTCATAAACAGCTTCCCATTTGTTGCCAATAAATGCTGCAACCAACATTAAGAGTGTACTTTTTGGTTGATGAAAATTTGTAATTAATATATCAACAATTTTAAATTTATAACCCGGGACTATAATTATTTGTGTAGCAGAATGCAACCTGTCAATATTATTATTATTCATATAATTAATAATTGAAACCAAAGCTGTTTTTACATCAATTTCCTTATTTATTTCATAAGGCTCCCATTGCTCTATTTTAAGGTTTATTAATTCTATTTTTTTATTATCGAATATTTTACATCCTAAATAATAAATACTTTCAAGGGTTCTGAGCTATG
>JAADFW010000273.1 GCA_013152655.1 Chlorobiota bacterium | reverse complement strand
CTATTTCAAATTCCTTAGGATTAGCATAATCAAGCTTTGATAAGCCAGAATTTAAACTAACTTGTGCAATTATACTATTTCCGATAAACAGTATTCCTAAAACGAAAATTAATTTTTTAAACATTAACTCCTTAAATTTTTATCAATTATTTTAATTGTTCACTTATTTTACCAAAACGCCTTTCTCTTTTTTGATAATCAATTAAAGCATTATATATGTCTTCCCGTCTTATGTCAGGCCAAAGTTTATTAGTAAAATAAAGCTCGGTATAAGCAATTTGCCAAAGCAAGAAATTACTAATTCTATACTCTCCACTAGTTCTGATTAATAATTCAGGGTTGGGAATATCAGAAGTTGTCAGGTATGAGCTAAATTTCTCACTATCAATTTCTTCAATATTCATTACTCCATTTTTTACATCTTTACTAATATTCTTAACGGCTTCAATAATTTCCCATCTCGCACTATAACTTAATGCTAAAATTAATGTTAACCCATTGTTGTTCTTTGTTATTTCAATAACTTCATTCAATTCGTCCTGAACTTTAACCGGCAATGATTTAATATTGCCAATTGCTAATAAACGAATATTATTTTTAATTAGTGTTTCAGTTTCATCACTTAAAGAAGAAACCAATAAAGACATTAAAGCATTAACTTCAGTTTTTGGCCGCCTCCAGTTTTCAGTAGAAAAAGCATATAATGTTAAAAAGGGGATTTGCAATTCAGCAACAGCTTCAACTGTATCTTTAACAGCTTTTACTCCATTTTTATGTCCAAATATCCTGGTTCCTCCCTTTTGTTTAGCCCATCTGCCATTACCATCCATAATAATAGCAATATGCTTAGGTAATTTTTCTTTAATTAGTTTATCTTTTAAAGTCATATCACTATATCTATTGATCAATATAAGTAGGGCAATTTAAATTTTTAGTATAAAATTTATAACTCACAAAAAAACCGGAAAATGAATACCAATCTTTCGTATAGGCAAAATTTTCAGTACTGCCCCAGTTTGTTGAGCCATCTATCATATCAGTAAATGTTTTTCTAAAACTGTATTCCAAGCCAATTCCAAATCTTTTATTTAAATTAAATTTAAAACCTGCACCAAAAGGTATGCCATAATGTACACTGCTGAATTGTCCAAATGAATAAAATCCGGTAAAACCGGCAAAAATATACGGGCTATATCTGTCTTCGTCAACTAATGTTGTTATGTATGGCCAAAAATTAAATTCAAACTGAAAACTTACATCCAGTATTTTACTTGCAAAATTCTCATTCCTTATTAATTGGAAACGGCTATTTGTAAAATCGGCATCGTCAGCTTTTAACGAAGCATAATTAATACTACTTTTTAATGAATATCGTTTGTGAAAATTATAACGATAAAAAGCAGAATATAAAATACCAGGCTTATAAAAATGTTTTGACGGGTTAATATCTCCAATGTAATAACTGACTCCACTCATAAGTCCAATATCTGCTTTTTTTTGTGCTTTATTTAATAAAGGTGCAAATATAAAAAAAAGTATGAGCAGAATTATTTTATCTTTTGGGGAATATTTTTCAGAACTAAAATTTATATCTAAATCGAGGTAAACCACTTTTTCCTGTTTTTAACTTGTAATTTAATGTAAAAAGTAAAAATTGGTATGTATCCGGCCAGGCATATCCGCTTTCCATCACATGTTTATATTCATCAAGATAATCAGTAAAGGTAACTCTAAAACCAGCTTCAACACCAAAACGTATTATCTTATTTAACCGGAATTTTACACCAATTCCAACAGGTATAACGGGAGTTGTGTGATTATATTTTTCAGGCCTTTCAAAAGTATCTTTATAACCGGGATTGTTAATATACCTTTTATCTGGTTGTGTTTTTGCAAAAAACAAAGACTCTCCCACTCCAATAAAAAAATATGTTGGAACATTTATACTATTAAACCATTTGTAAGCCCGGGTACGATAAACATTTTGACGGCGTCTTTCTTTTATCACATAATATTCATATTGGCCTGAAAGTTCAAAAATCATAGTATTTGTAATACGATTGGTTTGGCGATATCCTCCATAAGCATCGGCTGCTGACAGATTAGCTACTGTTAAACGGGCTGTTACACCCATTCTTTTATTAAACATATACCTGCCTCCAAAAGTAAAAACAGGCCTAAAAGATAATGGCCTTAACCAGAAATTTTCTCCAATTATACCTACCTTATCAGGATCAGGCGAGCCCACATCAGACATTAAATTTGATGCACCTAAGCCGTAAATTCCTTCAAAAGACGTTTGTTTCCAATATTGGGAATAACCATTAAATGGCCACGTAAATGCACTAATTGTAATAAATAAAATTATTCTCTGTATATAAGACATTTATATCTTATGTAAACTTGTTTTTAATAAAAATAATACTCAATAAACGGTAAAAGTATGAAAATGTTTCAAAATTCTACCAAAACTAAAATTTAGGCAATCCGTTTCTACCTGTATTTAATTTATATGATACCGTAATTATAGTAAACATATAAGAATCGTTATCTCTCGGATTTCCCCTTTGCTGATTTGGTACTGTTTGACCGCTTAATTCTCCTAAACTAGGATCGGCCAAATAAGCAGCAATATCGCCTTTTGCTGTTCGTAACATATTATTGTCATAATATGTTGTACTCACATCATCAATATAATCGGTAAAAGTATATCTCATTCCGTATTCTAACCCAATACTTAATTTGCGGGTAATTCCATATTTAAATCCTATTCCTAAAGGAATTGCAACTGAAATTCTGGAATATAATGGCCGCGTTGGAACTAAACCCTGCCCTTCTGTTCCTAATGGCTGTAATGCTTGCCATGTACCTGTAGAATCTTTTCCTTTAGGATTAAACCAAAAACCTGCAAAGCCTGCAAATATATAAGTATTTACACGCAATAGTTGTTGTAAGCCTCTGGTTTTACGCATATTATAGCGTTTTCCTACTTTTTCTTTTATTAATGAATATTCTAATTGGCCACCAAACTCTATAATTGGTGAATAAAATTTTAAATTTCTGTTTTTTCGATAAATATTATTGGTTTTCTCATCGCTCCCTTCAACCCAGCCATATGACAATGCAACTTTGCCTGCTAATGGTTCGAGTATTTTATATCTGAAAGCTGCATGCAACAGAGGCCGTGAAGTTGAAATTTCAAAATCGCTAAAAAAATTAGCTCCTGCCTTATCCGAGCCTCCTAATTCACCTAAAAAATTTGTTGTACCTGTACCTGCAATTAACTCATACCTGGTTCGTTTCCAACGAGACGACCGCTGTGAATAACTAAAAGCAGGAATCAAAATTGCAAGTATTAATAATATTGTTAAATACCTCTTCATAATTTACTTAAGTTATACTAATCTTGATTACTTCTAAACTTGTAAAAATAAGAATTATAAGTTAATCATTCAAAAATGGCATCTTATTTTTTAAAAATCTGAGTTTCATATAATTAATTAATTGACGAATGTACTAATTTCTTTTATCAACGCCCCACATTAATTTATTACGTAAAGTAGTAAAAAAGTCATGCCCTTCTAATTTTACAAGCTTTATGTCAAAATCAGCCTTTTTAATATTTATTTCTATTGAAGAATCAAAATCAAAAGAACGATAATCTAATGCTAAAAGATATTTTTTACTTCTTCCATGTACTTTTAATGTAATTTCGTTTGAATTGGAAACTACTATTGGCCTTACTGTTAAATTATGAGGTGCCAAAGGAGTAATAATAAAGTTTTCTGACCCCGGTGACACAATTGGGCCTCCTACACTTAAGCTATAGGCTGTTGAACCTGTTGGTGTTGAGACAATTAAACCATCAGCCCAAAATGAATTTATTAACTGATTATTTAAATATGCATGAACAGTTATCATTGATGAAGTATCTTTTTTTTGAACTGTAACTTCATTCAACGCAAAGTTAATATCACCCAACAAATTATTTTTTGTATTAACCTGAAGCAGCGATCTTGATTCATATTTATAATCTCCGGTAAACAATGCATTAATACAAGTTTCTACTTCATTTTGAGCAATATCAGCAAGAAAACCCAGCCTGCCGGTATTAATTCCAACTACCGGAATATTCTTATTTCTCACATAAGAAATAGTTTCCAAAAAAGTGCCATCACCACCAATGCTAAGCATAAAATCAGTATCAGGCGAAATGTTTTTTTCCTTAGTAAATAATAAACTTATTTCAGGCTTAAAATTAAAATTATCATACATAAAATAATAAAAGTCTTCATGTAATATTATTTCTGCTTTATTTATTGCAAGTATCTGAAATATACTTCTTATGGTCGGCAAAAAACTTTTATCAAAATTTTTACCATATATGGCAATATTCACGTTAATAATTTTTAGTAAAAATAATTACTTTCAATCAGCAATATTATTGAAAACATTACTATTAAACAATTTTTTGAAAAAATTCAGACAAAATATTTTTAAAATGAGAATTTGTACTTCTATATTTATTCCAAACCAGTATGCATCATTTATTATTATAAACAAGAGTTACAAAAAAATTAGAACCTGCATATTTATTCCATGAATAATCAAAACGAATAACTTTATCGTAATAGGTAAAAAAATCTATTCCTGCACCCAAGCTTGTTAATAAATTATTTTCCATTTTATTATAACCCGTTGAATATAAATTATTCACATAACCGGCATTCATAAAAAGATGCAAATAAAAAGAATAGAAAGCCTTGCTAAATTTCTCATTATTTAGGTAAGGAATATAAAATAATCTGGGTTTTATCATTTCGTATCGCCATTCGGTTTTATACAAAACAAAATCATTTCCGTTAATTACAAAATCTTCGAAACCATATAAATAATAATTATAACCCAACGCATTGTTCAAGATAAATGGCAATTGTATGTTTTTTGTTTTGGCAATTTTTAAAACAGAACTCCAATAATGACGCTTTATAATATTTTTATAATATTCATATTGTAACGAAATTTGATAATAAGAAATAGAATTCTTTAAGAGGTTAAATCCATTTTGTTTAATACTAAAATCAAAATAACTTCCTGTTAAAGGAAAAATAGCCAAATCCCTGTTTTCTTGAACAAATTTATATTCAAAAGAAAAATAAGTTAAAACATTGCTTTTGTTCAGGTAATTGTCATTCAATAACAAAACAGTATCTGCAATTTTATAATATTCATAAGTAAACGTAAAATAATGAAAGTTATTTATATGAGGACGATAGATATAATTTACTGATAAATAATTGTTTACAAACATTTTCTTATCGGAAGACGAAAAATATTGCAGTCTGTTTTCATATAATTTATATGCTACTTCACTTTGCCTGAAAAGCGAAGCTTCAAAATTTAGCAGATTCTTTTTAGTATTGTCTAAATGTATATTGTTATAAGCAAATGCATATTGCTCCCTGTAGCCTTTCCTGAATTTTATTGAAACAGTTTCATCTCTTCCTCTAAAATTATATTGTTTTAAATGTAAGCCAATGTTTATCCTCTCCCAATTATGCGAATTTAGCCAGGTTGCAAAATTTCTATCGGCCTGTTCTAAAATAGGATACGGAAAAAAATACCATCTTTCTTGTAATAATATAGTTACCCTGATTTTTAGCGGTTCTAATTCAATATAACTTAAAGTAACAAAGTTGAACAAGTGTGTATTCATTAAATTATATTGGCTTTCTTTAAGTCTTTTATTAATATCAATTGACTCAATAGAATCATCATTTGAGAATGTGAGTTCTCTTAAAATAACATCTGTTTTTGTTTTTTCGTTACCTTTAATTACAATTTCAATAATATGAAAATATTTTGAATCAGATGTAGATTGAGGCACTGCTTTAGTAGCATTTATTACAAGAAAGAAAAACAGGATTAAGAAATTTGTTTTTAAAACTAAATTCATAAAATATGATGAAGGTCAAATATTAAGGTATCGCATAAATTGGTCAAACCTGGATTTATACAAATCATTAAGTTCTTCATCGTCTAAATAAGAAGCTTTAACCGAGTAATTATAACGGTTAAATGTTTGAAGAATAGATGAAATATCAGTTTTATTTATTTTAATAGTAAGTTCCATTTTATTTGAATCGGGAGGCGAAGTAATATACAAACTTAATATTTTAGTGTCGTTGCTTTCAATAATATTGGCAATTTGCGTTAATGAATAATCATTTTGATTTAATTCTAAAATAATTATCCCACCCGGATTTTGTGTAGCTGTAAGATGAGCAAAATTTTGTAATAAATCGTATAAGGTGATTAAGCCCATGTACTTGCTGTCTTCATCAATTACCGGAACTACTGTTAATTTATATTTAGAAATAAGATTTATAACTTCATAAATATGCTGATTGTATTTAACTGAAGGACAAGTTAGCGATAAGGAATGATTGCCTACAGGTTCATTCGCCATATTCAAATCATAAATATCGGCATCTGATATTAAACCAAGTAATTTTGTATTATTAATAATTGGTAAATGAGAGATTCTAAATACTTCCATCCAGTTTAAGGCAGTTAAGCCTGAATCTGAAGTTTTTAGTGCAGGAACAACATCTGATATTAAATCTTTTGCCAACATTGAATAATAGTTCTAAATTTACGAAATATTAATTTACAAATTAATTTAAAATTAATAATAAAAATGACCCGTTTAAGTGTAAATATAAATAAAATTGCTACAATACGAAATGCAAGAGGCGGTAATATTCCAAATGTATTAGAAGCAGCCATTAATTGTCAGCAATACGGGGCCGAAGGCATAACAGTGCATCCCAGGCCTGACGAACGACACATTAGATATCAGGATGTTTATGATATTAAACCCATTATAACTACAGAATTTAATATTGAAGGATATCCTAATGAAAAATTTATTAACCTGGTTCTTGAAATTGTCCCTACTCAAGTTACGCTGGTTCCTGACCCACCTGACACGCTAACTTCAAACGCGGGTTGGGATACCGTAAAACATCAACAGTTTTTGAAAGAAATAATTAAGCGTTTTCACGCAAAAGGAATAAGAACTTCCATTTTTGTCGATACAAATCCGGAAAACATTATTCATGCAGCAAAAACATTAACAAACAGGGTGGAACTTTATACTGAGCCATATGCAGCTAATTATAAAAAAAACAGGGAAAAAGCTATTAAGCCTTTTATAAAAGCAGCTAAAATAGCCGGTGATGTTAATTTAGAATTAAATGCCGGACATGACCTGAATCTTGATAATTTAAAATTTTTTAAAGATCATATAAAGGGTTTAGAAGAAGTGTCAATTGGCCACGCACTAATATCAGATGCATTATATTATGGACTTGAAAATACTATTCAGATGTATTTAAGGCTATTAGAATAATAAACCATACGATTTTTATTGCTTTGGCAAGCATCAGAAAACAATTATCAAATAGCAAACCAGCCTGTTCCTTAATTTGATTATTATAATTTATTATTTTTAGTAATGTTTTTTTTGAAAAACTGATAATAATGCAATAAAAAAATGAAACTCTTTTACCGAAAGTTTGGCGAAGGCCCCACGTTAATCATAATTCATGGCTTATATGGTGCATCAGATAATTGGGTGAGCATTGGAAAAATGTTGGCTTCAAATTTTGAAGTATTTATTATTGATCAGCGCAACCATGGACGTTCGCCACACTCTGAAAATCATAATTACAAGTTAATGAAAAATGATTTGCTTGAATTTATGGACGAGCATTTTATTGAGCAGGCAATAATAATGGGACACTCAATGGGCGGAAAAACTGCAATGTATTTTGCCTTGGAACATCCTGAACGGATTTTGAGTTTAATAATAATTGATATCGCACCAAAAACTTACAACATAAGTGAAAAAAAACAAAATACTATTGACCATTCAATTATTATAAATTCAATGATGGAAGTTGATTTTAGCAACATATCTTCACGAGAAGAGGTTGACAATAAACTATGTGAAAATATTCCTTCAAAAAAAGTCAGGCAATTTTTATTAAAAAATTTACACCGAAATAAAGACAATTCTTTTGAATGGAGCATAAATATTAAAGCTTTACAAGAGCATATGAATGTTATTTTAGAAGGTATTGATGAACGCAAAATTGCAGATGGAAAAGAAATTACAGGATTTCCAATTTTATTTATTAAAGGTGCTTTGTCAAATTATATTGAAGAAAAAGATTATACTGCAATACGAGCAATATTTCCGTACGCCGATATAAAAATTATTGAA
Source organism: Chlorobiota bacterium (assembly GCA_013152655.1). GTDB lineage: Bacteria > Bacteroidota > Bacteroidia > Bacteroidales > B39-G9 > JAADFW01. Next base: position 39,363 of record JAADFW010000273.1, on the reverse strand, counting down.
AATGCCGGCCATTGGCTGCATGCTGAACAACCCGAAAAACTTGTAAGAATTATTAAAGAGTTTGTTTTGGAATAAATCGAAAAATAAAAAGTAAAAAATAAAGCGTACAAGATGCAGAGCCTTGGCTTATTGTCCTTGAAAAAGTAAAAAGTAAAAAAGTAAAATTAATTCCAATTAATATATTGCTAAAACAAGTTTTAACATTGTTTTTCATCTATTAATATTCTATTTTTGATTTATGAAAAGTAACGTTTTGCATATTAAAAATATGGTTTGTCCCCGATGCATTAAAGTTGTTAGTGAGGAACTGGAAAAGTTGGAAATTAAAATCAAAAATATTAAGCTTGGCGAAGTTGACGTAGTTGGGGAAATTGATAAAAAAAAGTTGGAAACATTACAACAAGTATTACAAGAAAACGGGTTTGAACTTATTGATGACAGGAAAAGCCGGTTAATTGAATCGGTTAAAAATATTGTTATTGAAACAATTCATTATGATGACTTAAGTGAAAAAAATATAATTTGGTCAGAATTAATCAGTAAGGAATTAAATTTTGAATATAAATACCTGAGCCAGTTATTTTCTTCGGTTGAGGGAATTACGATTGAACATTATATCATCCTGCAAAAAATAGAAAAAGCAAAAGAGCTTATTGTTTATAATGAATTTACCCTTTCCGAAATTGCCTGGAAATTAGGCTATAGCAGCGTTGCTCACCTGAGTAACCAATTTAAAAAAATAACAGGCATGACACCTAAAAACTTCAAACAATTAGGCAAGAACAAACGAAAATCGCTTGATAAAGTGTAAATAATGTAACTTTTTCTGAAAATCCTGTAATATCTCCTTTAATTTTCTGATGCAACTTTGCATTTTAAAATTAATAGAGAAATGGAAATTGTTGTTGAAAAAAAAGAAATGCGCAAACAAACTTTTCCCGTTACCGGGTTAAGTTGTGCATCGTGTGCAGCCAGTGTTGAAAGCATGCTTAATGCTCAGGAAAGTGTTGTAAATGCAGCAGTAAATTTTGCCAGTTCATCAGTAATGGTAGAGTATGATTATCATAGCATTACACCTGAAAAAATGAAAAATGTAATTCAGGAAATAGGTTATGATTTAATTATTGAAAATACAGAAACCGGTAAAAATGATTCTCCCGACGAAATAAAAGCCAATCATTTCCTTATTTTAAAGAAAAGAACTATTTGGGCTGCAATACTTGCCATCCCTTTAATATTAATTAGTATGGTATTTAATGAAATACCCTTTGCTAATTATATTATGTGGGCTTTAGCAACACCCATATTATTTATTTTTGGAAAACAGTTTTTTGTAAATGCTTTGAAACAAGCCAAACACGGTAAGGCAAATATGGATACATTGGTAGCTTTAAGTACTTCAATTGCATATTTATTTAGTGTTTTCAATACGCTATTCCCCAAAATATTAACTGCTAAAGGACTTGAAGCACATGTTTACTATGAAGCAGCCGGAGTTATTATTGTATTTATTATGTTGGGTAAATTATTGGAAGAAAGAGCTAAATCAAGTACTAATTCGGCTTTAAAAAAACTAATAGGGCTTCAACCTAAAACGGTTACTAAAATAAATACCAATGGCAGCGAAGTTGAAATTAAAGTTTCTGAAATTGTTGAGAATGATATAATACTGGTAAAACCAGGTGAAAAAATACCGGTTGATGGCGAAGTAACCACCGGAAATTCATTTGTTGATGAAAGCATGATTTCTGGTGAACCTATTGCTGTTGAAAAAATAGCCGGTGAAAAAGTTTTTGCCGGTACCGTAAATCAAAAAGGCAGTTTTCAGTTTAAAGCCGAAAAAGTTGGAGGCAATACCGTTTTAGCACAAATCATTAAAATGGTTGAGGAAGCACAAGGAAGTAAAGCACCTGTGCAAAAACTGGTAGATAAAGTAGCCGGAATTTTTGTCCCGGTAGTTATGGCTATTGCTTTGTTAAGCTTTGTTTTGTGGATTGTATTTGGCGGAGAAAATGCATTAACTCATGCTTTTCTGTCACTTGTTGCCGTACTGGTAATTGCCTGTCCGTGCGCACTTGGCTTAGCTACACCAACCGCTATAATGGTTGGCATTGGCAAAGGTGCCGAAAACGGAATTCTAATAAAAGATGCAGAAAGCTTAGAAACAGCAAAAAAAATAAATGCTATTATATTAGATAAAACCGGAACCATTACCGAAGGAAAACCCAAAGTTACAGATACTATATGGGATGAGAATTTAAATGACCGTTCAATTTTGAAAGATATCCTTTATTCAATCGAATCGCGATCAGAACATCCATTGGCAGAAGCCGTTTTAGGCAGTTTTAAAAGTGACAAGGCTCATAAAATTGAAATCAATAATTTTGAAAACATTCCGGGCAAAGGTGTATTTGCGGAAATAAATGATACAAAATATTTTGTTGGAAATAAGAAATTATTGTCTGATAATGAAATTAAAATTCCGGATGAAATTTCAGATAAAGTAAACAAACTGGAAGAACAGGCTAAAACATTAATCTATTTTGCAGATAACACAAAAGTAAAGGCAGTTTTTGCTTTAGCCGACAAAGTTAAAAACAGTTCTATACTGGCCATACAAAAATTACAAAAACTGGGTATCGAAACCTATATGCTTACTGGCGACAATGAAAAAACAGCTAAGGCTGTTGCCCAAAAAGTTGGTATAAAAAATTATATGGCAAATACATTGCCATCAGACAAAGCTGAATTTGCTAAAAAACTTCAAAAAGAAAATAAAGTGGTAGCCATGGTTGGCGATGGCATAAACGATTCGCACGCATTAGCTCAGGCTGATGTAAGCATTGCTATGGGAAAAGGTTCGGATATTGCTATGGATGTGGCAAAAATGACTATCATTTCATCAGACCTCTCAAAAATTTCACAAGCTATTGAGTTATCAAGAAAAACTGTGCAAACAGTAAAACAGAATTTATTCTGGGCATTTGTTTATAACCTTATCGGAATACCAATTGCCGCAGGTATTTTGTATTCTTTTACAGGATTTTTATTAAATCCTATGATTGCAGGCGCAGCCATGGCATTAAGTTCTGTTTCGGTTGTTACCAATAGCTTAAGATTAAAATTTATAAAAATTTAATAAAAATGAAAGAATTAAAATTTAAAACAAACATTACTTGTAATGGTTGTAAGGCAACTGTTACACCATTTTTAAACAAAGAAACCGGAATAAAAAACTGGGAAGTTGACCTGACATCAAAAGATAGAATTTTAACTATACAGGCTGATGGTATTACACCGGCAGAAATTATTAATGTATTAAAAACGGCAGGTTATAATTCGGAAATAGTTAATTAAGATAGTGTATTCCTATAACTAATTTTCGATTAAAATTGTATCAGAAAATTATGTAACATTTTAAGAAAATTGTGTAAAATTCAAATAAATTAACCTGCATATATTTGTCAGGAATAAAAAACTATGATTAAAAGAATCAGCTATATTATTATATCACTTGCATTGTTGATTACAACAATGGGGTTAACTATTAACCTACATTATTGTGCAGGAAACTTATATTCTGTGGCAATAGATTCTGAAAATAATAATTGCTGTGAAGATAATAATCATAAAACTCATATGAACAATAGTGAGCAAAACAATCAATGCCACATTGAAGAACCACAAAATAATCATTGTAATGATGAAACAGTTTTAGTTAAAATAGATGATTATTTTACTACTACAACTGAAAATATAAATACTAATATTAATGATACTATTGTACTTTATGCTTTTACCGGCATATTCAACATTTTTACATATGAGGTAACTAGTACAAGTATCTTAAACGATAATGACTCTCCGCCTTATTCGAGGCAAATTTTCTCCTTTTTACAAGTATTCTTATTCTGATTTATGTAGTCTGACTGGTTTGTGTGATATTAAATAGTAATATTTTGTGAATTATTATTTAATGCTTACATTAGAGTTTTACACATTTAAAAAAATATGTAGAATTAAAACTGCCAAGAGGACATTAAAATTTATATATCTAATAATTCAATAATAAATCAATATTAATTTTTAAGTATGTTAAACAAAATTATCCGATATTTTTTAGAGAATAAACTGGTTACCAGTATAATTGTACTCGTGCTGGTTGTTTGGGGTATTTCAACAGCCCCTTTTAACTGGGGTGGAGGCTTCATTCCAAGAGACCCTGTACCCGTTGATGCAATTCCTGACATAGGAGAAAATCAACAAATAGTTTTTACCGAATGGATGGGGCGCTCTCCGCAGGATATTGAAGATCAGATTACTTACCCGTTAACGGTAGCCATGTTAGGCGTGCCCGGTGTTAAAACTATTCGTAGCAGCTCAATTTTCGGGCTTTCTACTATTTATATAATATTTGATGAAAACATAGAATTTTATTGGGGCAGGACAAGAATTTTAGAAAAAATAAATTCTTTGCCATCCGGAACGCTGCCGAGTGATGTTCAACCTGCGTTAGGGCCTGATGCGACGGCACTTGGCCAGGTCTTTTGGTACACACTGGAAGGCCGCGACCCAAAAACAGGGAAACCAGCCGGTGGATGGGACCCGCAAGAATTAAGAACTATACAAGACTTTTACGTAGGCTATGCGTTAACTTCTGCAAAGGGAGTTTCTGAAGTAGCACCCATTGGAGGTTTTGTAAAAGAATATCAGGTTGACATTGACCCGGTTGCCATGAAAGCTGCCAATGTTAATGTTGCTCAAATTATGAATGCCGTTAAGAAAAGCAACCTTGATGTTGGAGCAAGAACAATGGAGTTTAACCGAGTTGAATACCTTGTTAGAGGACTTGGCTATATACGAAATTTAGATGACCTTAAAGAAGCTGTAGTAACTGTAAATGGAAATACACCCATACGAATTAAAGATGTAGCAGTTGTAAACTACGGGCCGGCAACACGCCGGGGAGGATTAGACAAAGATGGAGCTGAGGCTACAGGAGCTGTGGTTGTTGCAAGATATGGCGCCAACCCATTAGAGGTTATAAATAATGTAAAAGAAGCCATCAAAAAAATAGCTCCCGGATTGCCAAGTAAAACATTGCCCGACGGAACTATTTCAAAAGTTACAGTTGTTCCGTTTTACGACCGCTCGGGATTAATAAAAGAAACGCTGGGAACACTTGAGGAAGCATTAACACATGAAATACTTATAAGTATAATAGTGGTTATTATATTAATGGTAAATCTGCGGGCATCAATTCTCATTTCCAGTTTATTGCCTTTAGGCGTGTTAATCACATTTATTACTATGCGAAAAGTTGGTGTCGATGCCAACATTGTAGCATTATCTGGTATTGCTATTGCCATTGGGGTAATGGTTGATGTGGGAATAGTGTTTACCGAAAATATTGTCCGGCACCTTGAAATGCCGGAGAATAAAGGATTAAAAGGGAAAGCTCTATTGCAGGTAATTTACGAAGCCACCGTTGAAGTAGCATCAGCCATTATTACTGCCCTTGCTACAACAATTGTAAGTTTTTTACCTGTATTTGCCATGCAGGCAGCAGAAGGAAAACTTTTCAGGCCTTTGGCGTTCACTAAAACATTTGCAATTGTATCCTCATTAGTAATTGGAATAATTGTTATTCCTGCCTTGGCACATGGTATTTTTTCAATAAATTTTGGTGAAAAACACACTAAAAGAATCTGGAACGGAACGTTAATAGGTTTAGGAATTCTTGTCACAATATTCTTTGGCAATTTATTGGCTTTGTCCTTAGTTGCATTTGGAGTAAATAATTTATTAGAACATAAATGGCCTGAAAATAAAAGGAAATATGTTAACATTATAAATATTGCTATTACTATAACGATTATTACATATTTTCTGGCAGAAGCATGGATGCCCCTCGGCGCACAAAACAGCTTGTTTGTAAACTTTATATTTGTAGGTGTTATTATTGGAACTGTTTTGGGTGCATTAATGACCATTGTTCATTTTTATTCCTCAATACTAAAATGGTGTTTAGATAATAAATGGAAATTTTTATCTATCCCTATATTTGTTTTTGTATTCGGAATTACATCATGGATAGGTTTTGATAAACTATTTGGGTTTATTGCAACAGGTTCTGAAAAAATAGGCTTAGAGTTACGACAAACAAATGGCTGGCAGGCCATTAGCAAAACTTTTCCGGGAGCAGGCAAAGAATTCATGCCTTCTTTAGATGAAGGATCATTCCTGTTAATGCCAACAACCATGTCGCATTCCGGTATTGAAGAAAACTTAGAAGTCATAAAAATAGTTGATAAAAATGTAAACGCAATTCCCGAAGTTGAATCGGTTGTTGGAAAATGGGGACGAGTAAAATCAGCCTTAGACCCGGCACCAATCTCAATGTTTGAAAACACAATTAGCTATAGGCCACAATATATTGTTGATGAAGATGGATATAAAGTCCGGTTTAAAGTTAATGATGATGGTGCTTTCATGCTAAAAGACGGAACAACTTACAAATATGGAGTTGATAAATTCAGAGAAATTCCGATTGAAGAATTAATTAAAGATAAAAAAGGAGAATATTACAGGCAGTGGAGAAAAGAGATTAATTCGCCGGATGATATTTGGAAAGAAATTGTAAAAGCATCACGGGTTCCCGGCATGACATCGGCACCAAAGCTGCAACCTATTCAAACTCGTTTAATAATGCTTTCAACAGGTATGAGAGCTCCTATAGGAATAAAAGTTTTTGGGCCGGATTTGGAAACCATTGAAAAAGTGGGATTAGATTTGGAAAAGATTCTTCAACAAGTTCCAAGTATTGAATCTTCATCGGTTTTTGCCGATAGAATTGTTGGAAAACCTTACCTTGAATTTGACATTGACCGCAAAGCCATTGCACGGTACGGACTTACAATAAAAGACATGCAAAACTATATTGAAGTTGCCATTGGTGGTATTAAACTATCAACTACGGTTGAAGGCAGAGAGCGTTTTCCAATTCGCGTGCGTTATGCCAGAGAGTTCAGGGATAATCCTTATGACGTAAAAAATATTTTAATTCCGTTGCCTAACGGCGAACAAGTTCCTTTAGGAGAATTAGCTAATATTACCTATAGAAGAGGCCCTCAAATAATTAAGAGTGAGGATACATTCTTAGATGGTTATGTAATTTTTGATAAAAAACCAGGCTTTGCAGAAGTTGATGTGGTTGAAGAAGCACAACGATTTATAAATGCAAAAATAGAATCTGGTGAATTTGTTGTTCCTGCAGGTGTTAATTATAAATTTACAGGTAATTACGAAAACCAGATAAGAGCAACCAAAAGATTAGCAATTGTTGTTCCTATATGTTTAATTGTTATTTTTCTTATCCTTTATTTCCAATTTGGAAATGTTGCAACTTCATCCATGGTATTTTCCGGTATATTTGTTGCTTTTTCCGGAGGTTTTATAATGATGTGGCTATACGGACAAGGTTGGTTTTTAAACTTTAGCGTTGCAGGTACAAATATGCGTGACTTGTTTCAGATGCACCCAATAAATATAAGTGTTGCCGTTTGGGTAGGATTTATTGCCCTGTTTGGTATTGCAACCGACGATGGTGTTATTATGGGAACTTATATAACTCAAGTATTTGCAAAAGAGAAGCCTAAATCAGTAAAAGCAATTCGCGAAGCTGTTTTACATGCAGGAATTAAAAGAGTAAGACCGGCTATGATGACTGCTTCTGTTGCTATAATAGCTTTAATACCAGTTCTTACTTCATCAGGCAAAGGTGCAGATATTATGGTGCCAATGGCCATACCATCTTTCGGAGGTATGATTATACAGGTAATGACAATGTTTGTTGTTCCGGTTTTGTATAGTATGTGGAAAGAAGGACAGTTGAAAAAATAACAGTAGATATAAAGTTAAATAACTTTATTATAACTACTTATAATCAATATAAAAAATGAAAAAAATGAAAGCGATAAAAACAATATATTTCTATTTATTTCTATTTATTTCTCTAAATATTAATAGCCAGGAAATATTAAATCAATATCTGCAAACAGCAGCTACTAATAATCCTGATTTAAAAAGTAAATTCAGTGAATATATGGCTGCTATGGAAAAAATACCACAGGTAGGTGCATTGCCTGACCCTCAATTAGCGTTCGGCTATTTTATCTCACCGGCTGAAACTCGTGTAGGGCCACAACAATTTAGCACCTCTATTTCACAGGTTTTCCCATGGTTTGGTTTATTAAACAGCAAAGAAAACGTTGTTTCTGAAATAGCAAAAGCAAAATTAGAAGTATTTGAAGATGCAAAATCTCAATTATTTTACAATGTAAAATCTGCTTATTATAATCTTTATTTTATTGATAAAGGTATTGGTATAACAAAAGAAAATATCGATATATTAAATACTTTTCAACAATTGGCTAATATAAAATTTGAATCAGGAAAAGCCTCTGCTGTTGACGAATTACGTGTAGAAATAGATATTGCAGATTTAGAAAACCAGTTGGCTTACTTACAAGACAGCAGATATGCTATGCAGGTTCTTTTTAATAATTTATTAAATACAGATAAAAACGAACTTGTTATTATTCCAGACACTTTATGGAATGAAAGTTTACTTTACGAAAGAGATGCTATTCTTGATAGCATAAAGCTACAAAACCATAGTATCAAACAAATTGAACATCGTATTCTTTCATGGGAACATCAGGAAGAAGTTGCCAATAAATCAGGCATGCCTGATTTTAAAATAGGAATGGCTTATACGGCTGTTGGCAAAAGTAGCAACTCTGCTTTAAGCGCAAGTGAAAACGGGAAAGACATAATCTTATTACCTCAAGTTGGGATTACAATTCCGTTATATCGTAAAAAATATAACAGTATGGTAAAAGAAGCTTCATATAAAATGGAAGCTAATAAATTTAAAAAAACCAATAGGGTTAATCAATTAAGCACATTATTTGAACAAGGCTTTAAAGATTACAGAGATGGCCAGCGCAGAATTATTTTGTATGACAAACAATTATATCTTTCAAAAAAATCGTTAGATATATTGCTGGCTGAATACTCTACAAATAGTAAAAACTTTGAGGAAGTGCTTCGTATGGAACGAAAAGTACTCAAATATGAACTTGAGTTAGATAAAGCCAGGGCAGATAAAAATGCAGCTATTGCTTTTATAAATTACTTATTAGGAAATTAAAAATTTTAACAATTCAAAAACTATAAAATAATGAAACTAAATTTAAAAAAACGAGAAATAATTATCTCTTCCGTTGCTATTGCAGCAGGAATAATATTAGGATGGGTATTTTTTGGAGGAAATAGTGCTCCTGTAGAAAATCACGAAGGACATGAGCTCAAAAAAGAAATTGTGAATGGAAAAGAAGTTTGGACTTGCTCTATGCACCCTCAAATAAGAATGGATAAACCCGGCAAATGCCCAATTTGCGGCATGACACTTATTCCAGTAGAAGGCGGTGGTGAAGAAGAACTTAGTATTTCAGAAATCAAAATGTCAGAAACAGCTATGAAAATAGCACAGGTTCAAACTGTTATTATTGAAAAGAAAGCTCCTTATAAGGAAGTTTATTTTCCTGGTAAAATTAAAGCTGACGAACGAAATATTTCAAAACTTACAGCCCGTTTTGGTGGACGAATAGAAAAACTGTTTGTCAATTTTACCGGAGAAAAAGTAGTTAAAGGACAAAAGTTAGCGTCTATTTATTCGCCTGATTTGGTCACAGCACAAAAAGAACTTTTTGAAGCAATGAAATACAAAGAAGATAATCCTACTTTTTACAAAGCATCGCGCAATAAACTAAAATTGTGGGATTTGACAGAAAAGCAAATTAACGAAATAGAAACTTCCGGCGAACCGCAGTTCTATTTTGACGTTGTATCGCCTATAACCGGTACAATAACAATGAGGCATGTAGCACTTGGCGATTATGTAAAAGAAGGCGACCAACTTTTTGAAGTAATAAACCTTAACCACTTATGGGTTATGTTTGATGCATACGAAAGTGATATCCCCTGGGTTAAATTAGGCGACAAAATTAACTTTACAGTTAAGTCAATGCCATCAAAAGATTTTTCCAGTATTGTTACTTTTATTGATCCGGTAGTTGACCCTAAAAGAAGAGTAGCTTATGTTAGAACAGAATTAGACAATACAAAAGGTTTATTAAAACCGGGTATGTTTACCAGCGGAATTCTTAAAACAATGCTTCCGGGAATAAAAAATGCAATTACTGTACCTAAATCTGCAATTTTATGGACGGGTAAACGCGCTGTAGTATATGTTAAAGTTCCCGGAAAGGAAATGGTATTTGAACATAGAGAAATTAAACTGGGAGAAGATGCAGGTGACTATTACATTGTAACCCAAGGTTTAAAAGAAAATGAAGAAGTAGCTGCCAATGGCGTATTTAAAATTGATGCTGCTGCACAATTACTTAGTAAGCAAAGCATGATGTCGCCGGCTGGTGGTGGCCCCGCTGGTGGAATGGCAGGAATGCCCGGAATGGATATGGGTGGTGACAAGAAAAAGAGTACTTCAATGAATACGCCTGAGAAAAAAACAAGTTCTTCAAAAATTAGCGACAAATTTAAAACTCAATTTGCCAGCTCTTTTAAAGTATATCTTACAATGAAAGATGCTTTTATTGCTACCGATTCGAAATTAGTTGCTAAAACAGCTAAAAATTTAAAAGTTGCTCTTCAGGAAATTAATATGAAATTATTAAAAGGAAATACACATATTATGTGGATGAATCAGGTTGAAGCGTTAAACAAAAATTTAGATAAGATGATTGGAAGCAAGGATATTGAAGAACAACGTGCCGCTTTTGCCAATTATAACCTGACTTTTTACAAAAGCATTAAAATGTTTGGAGTTGAAAACCTGACAACCTATTATCAATATTGCCCAATGGCTATTGGAGAAAAAGGTGCTTACTGGTTTAGCGAAACCAAAGAAATATTCAATCCTTATTTTGGCGAAGCAATGATGAAATGCGGCGAAACAAGAGAAGAATTTAAGTAAGAGTTTAAAATCAATTATAAATATAAATCTTAAAACAATGAAAAAAACAATGAAAATCGTATTAGGCCTAATGTTTTTAGGAACAAGCCTTTTACATGCACAGGAACAAAAAGTTGAAGACAATGCAAACAGTAAAACCATAAGTTTTAAAGTATGGGGTAATTGCGGAATGTGTGAGGAAAGAATTGAGAAAGCTGCCAATACCATTGAAGGTGTTTATAAAGCTGACTGGGACAAAGAAACCAAGATTATGGAATTGAGCTACGATTCAACCAAAACGATGGTAAACCATATGGTTCAGGAAGCAATTGCAAATGTTGGATACGATACCGAAATGCACAAAGGAAGTGACGAGGCATACAACGAGCTTCCCGGATGTTGCCAATATGACAGGAAAGAATAAAATAATAAAATTTAATGCCTGATATTAGGTACTTATCGCAAAACAAGGGTTAACTTAATTTAATAAAGTTAGCCCTTGTTTATTTATTATTGAATACAATTCGCTTCGCTTTTGTATGATTTTTTCAGGTTAATATAACTTTCTGATTATTGCAATAAAAAACCTGAAAATTATGTAAGTTTTTCTGAAAATTGTATAATACCAAACAATTGTATGTTTGTATATTTACTTACAAAATTAGCACATAATATGATTAAAAAAGTCAGCTATATAATTCTCTCTGTACTATTGTTAATTTCAACAGTTGGGCTGACTATTAATCTTCACTACTGTGCCGGTGTTTTGTATTCATATGGTATTGATGTAAAAGCTGAGAATTGTTGCAAGAATGAAATTCCTAAAGAACAAACTATCAACATGAATCGTCAAATTATGTGTCATACCATTGGAAACGACAATAATAAATGCGATGATGAAAGTGTAATTGTAAAAATCAATGATAGTTTTACGAATGCAATTCAAAAAACAGAAATTAGTAACAACCTTCTAACTTTCTTTATCAAAACCCTTATTCAGCACAAAATTAATTACCTTGCAGTAAACAAAGAAGCACCAAATTTTGATAATTCTCACAATTATTCGCCTGATACCGGGCTAATCCTTTCTTTATTCCAATCTTATTTGCTTTAAAATTTTAATTAGAGTTTATCAGACTCTAATTGTGCATCTAATGCTAATAGTTTTATTGAATACAACTATACTTTAATAAACTAAAACTATTTGTAATAGTTGCACCTACCCTACAGATTTATTCATTGAATTTATATTCCACAATTTGGTGATTTACAGCCTTCATATTATTAAAACACCAAATTGAAAGATTAACGAAACAGTTAATTTAATAAAACATGAAAAACAACATAAATATAAAAAATCTAAAAACAAAAAATTATATACTCCTACATTCCATTATTGGAATATTTATAGGCTATTTAATTTTACACCCTCTTACTATGGTCATTTATTGGTTTGAGTTTAATCCTATTGACCCGTCATTACATTTAATATTTGAAACAATTGGCGAACGCCTGAAGCTTTCTTTTAGCCTGCATATGATGCCAATGGCCGTTACTTTTGCCACAATCGGTGGTTTAACAGGTATAGGTTCAGGTTTATATAAAAATGCAATTACAAAAAATAAACAAAAGCTAAAGACAAATGAAAAGCTGCTAAGCAGAAGTATTTCAAAATTAATAAGTGACGGAGAAAATAATCATGTTGAGTTCAAATCATCGCTACGTTACGATTACAGGCGTGGAAATGTAAATAAGTCGCTTGAAGATGTAATATTAAAATCCATTGCGGGATTTCTTAACGGCGAAGGCGGAATTTTACTTCTTGGTGTTGATGATGATGGGAAAATTATTGGATTAGCAGACGACTATTTTACGCTTAAGAAAAAAAACAAAGATGGCTTTCAACAGCGAATCATGCAAATGGTAGCTTACAAATTTGGAGCTTATATATGTCCTTTACTACATATTAATTTTCATGAAATTGCCATTAAAGAAATTTGCAGCATTTTTATTGAAACATCAAAAAATCCGGTTTATTTTAAAGAGGGAGAACGAACTATATTTTACTTGCGAACAGGAAATGTAACAAAACCTTTAAACACCAGGGAAACTGTTAACTACCTGGCTTCAAAAGAGTAATAATTAAATATCAATACTTCAAACAATCAATAAGTAAAAATGAATCTTACTATAAATTATAAAAAGACAAAGCTAAATATTCACTATATGCATAAAATAGCAGAACTGAAAGGGGGCTGCTGTTTATCAGATACTTATAAAAATCAGAAAATAAAATTGCTATGGCAATGTAAAAACGGGCATAAATGGTGGGCCCAGCCTGATAGTTTGATACATCAGAATAGCTGGTGTCCTGTTTGTGCAGGCAATAAAAAACTTACAATTGAAGAAATGGTTGAATTAGCTAATAAGAAAGGAGGTAAATGTTTGTCACAAAAGTATATAAACTCTAAAAGCAAATTGCTATGGGAGTGTAAAATCGGACATCGCTGGTTTACTTCAGCTTTTAGTATAAAAGTTAGAAATAGCTGGTGTCCGGTATGTAATAAATATTCGTTTAATCACTTAAAAAATTAATAAAATGAAAACTATAAAAAATATATCAATATTTAATTTAGCAATAGGAATTGCAATAATATTCATTGTTAACGGTTGTGCGGCAATAATTAAGCCCGGATACAACGGAGTAATAAACAGGCCGCTTGGAAGAGGGCTGAAAACCGAAAAGGTTTATGCAGACGGACTTGCATGGAAAATGCCATGGAATAATATGATGAAGTATAATGTTCAGTTAAAAAGCTACCAGGAGGAAATTTCAATTCTAACTTCTGATGAATTACATACTACTTTATCGGTATCGGTAATTTTAAAACCCAAGCAAGACGAATTGCCAAGTTTAATACTTGAAATTGGAAGAAATTATTATCAAAGCATAGTTAAACCCGAATTTATCAGTGTAACAAGAAGCATTCTGGCAAAATATATTTACAGCGAACTGTCAGCTAAAAGTACTGAAATTGAAACAGAAATTTTTGAGAATTTAAAGAACGAACTTTCAGGTAAACATATTGACATTGACCGTGTAACACTTGACCATATCATGTATTCTCCGGTAGTAACGCAGGCAACTGATGTTAAACTGGCTACCAAACAACAAATTGAACAAAAATCTTTTGAAATGGAAATAGCCGAAAAAGAAGCTGAAATTCAAAGAATTAAAGCACGCGGACAAAGAGATGCACAGCAAATAATTGACGAGGGGCTAACTGTTAAGTATCTGCAATTTAAGGCCCTTGAAGTACAGGATAAATTGTCAAAAAGCCCCAATTCAACTTTCTATTTTATTCCCTTAGGCAAAGATGGACTACCTGTTATTGTTGATACCGGTAAATAATTGTTAAATTTTAAAACTATAATAATAAAAAACAAAAAAATTATAACTTCACTCTTAAATATTAAAATCATGGAAGAATATAAATCAACAGTATTTTATCTTGAAAAACCCTTACTGGAAACTGAAAAACAAAAAATTAAAGTACTGATAGAAAAAACAGAAGGAATTCAAAGTTTTAATATTACTAATGAACTCATCAGCTTGAATTATAATTCATTTATTTTAAGCAAGAATTTTTTACAGCAGTTGTTCAGTAAATCAGGAATTTTGTTTAAAACAGAAAATGAAAAACCCGGTTTTTTTACACGTATAATTCAGAATATGATAAATGAAAACAAGCAAGCATACGGCAATAAAAAGCTGGATTGTTGTGACTTGAATCACTAATAAAAACCTGAAAATTATGTAAGTTTTTCTGAAAATTGTATAATACTTAATTGCTTGAATCTAAATACTTTTACTTGTATAATAAAAAACACTATGATTAAAAAAGTCAGCTATACTATCTTATCTCTCTTTCTGTTAGTTACAACAGTTGGGCTGACTATTAATTTTCATTATTGTAACGGTAATTTATATTCATACGGCATTGATACAAAAGCTGAAAACTGTGACCACGTTAACGGCCATATGAAACAAGCAATGAATATGAATCATAAAGTTATGTTTCAAATATATGGGAGTGAAACCGATAGTTGTAATAATGAAACAACATTTGTAAAAATAAGCGATTACTTTACAAATACCGTACAAGAAATAAGTATAAGCAATAATTTTGTTTCTACCCCTTTCAGAACTCTTTATGAGGATGAAACTAATCTTTTCACATCTTACAAAAAAGAAACAAATTTCGATAATACTAACAATAATTGGCCAGGCACAGGACAATTCCTCTCTCTGATACAATCATTCCTTTTATAATGTAATGTTCCAGATATGTATATTCGTTAAATAACTCTGTTATTATTGAATATGCTATCCGGTAAATTTGATTTGAAGCAATCCGTTTCAATTCAAACTCCTGTTTCTATTAAAAGAAATACTTCGAAATTATTAAATATTAAACAGTTAAAATTTAAAAAAATGGACACTCATTTATTAAGCTTATTTGTAAAAATGTTTTTTCTGTCAACAGGACTTGTAGGTATCTTTATGCTTACAATCTGGATAAAACAATTGTATGATAAAAATGCAGAATTTACAGTACATTCTTGTAAAACTGATAATATTAGTAGTGAATCAACCGCTTGCGCTGCTTGTGGAATTACTAACTTGGTAAGTTGCCCTGAAAAAAGTTGACTTACTTAGCATTAAAACGTAAATTGAACAATTAAACATTTAAAAACTGTAAATCATGAAACTAATAAAAGCTTACATACGGCATCGTAAAATAGAAGACGTGTACAATGCCTTAAAAAAAGAAGGATTTTGTTGTATGACGTTTGTAGATTGTGAAGGAACCGGCCATTATACCGATGAAGAAAAAGGCCACATAAGCGAAAAATATCCGTTTGCCAATGCATACAGAGTTATTAAACTTGAAATACTGGTAGCTGACGAACACATCCGGAAAATAATTGACACTATAAAACAAAACGGCCGTACCGGATACCGTGGCGACGGAATGATTATTATATCGCCTGTTGATGAAGTGTATAAAGTAAGAACCGACGAAAGTGGCATTCTTGCCGTATAACATTAATTATAAGATTTTTGACATATGCAATGTTGCGAAAAAATAAACTGCTTTGAAAAGGGACATATTTGTGTTCCTGAAACTAAACTTCCCAGAATAATAATTGTGGGTGGCGGTTTTGCAGGCTTAAATTTGGTTAAAAAATTAAGGAATATGCCCGTGCAGGTTGTGCTTATTGATAAAAACAATTTTCACCAGTTTATGCCTTTGCTTTACCAGGTTGCAACCAGCGGTATTGAACCTGACAGCATTGTTTTTCCATTCAGAAAATTATTCAACAATTTTAAAAATGTAGTATTCCGTATGGCTGAGGTTACCGGAATTGATTCAGAAAACAAACGGCTCAATACTTCAATAGGATATGTGTATTATGACTATCTTGTGTTGGCTGGTGGAAGTACTACTAATTACTTCGGAAATGATGGGTTTAAAAATTTCGGACAAGGTTTAAAATCAGTTACCGATTCGCTGGATATAAGAAGCGAACTGTTGCAAAACTTAGAAAAAGCTGCCGTAACCTGCATAAAAGAAGAAAAAGAAATATTAAGTAGCATTGCCATAATTGGAGGCGGCCCGGCAGGTGTTGAAATGGCAGGTGCATTAGCCGAGTTTAAGAAATATGTATTGCCAAGAGATTATCCTGAGCTTAAAAATATTGAAATGAAAATATTTTTAATTGAAGCAAACAACCGGCTGTTACAACAAATGCCGACTAAACTATCAGACAAAACTATTAATTATCTCTCCGAAATGAAGGTGGATGTTTTGCTAAATACACGCACAAAAATGTACGATGGAACAAAAATTACGCTTGATAACGGAAATACAATAAATGCAGCTACTTTCATTTGGACAGCAGGTGTACAGGGTGTAACTTTTAGTGGTTTGCCAACTGATGCCATTAACAAGCAAAACAGAATAATTGTTGATTCAAATTCTAAGGTTAAATCACTTGCAAATGTGTTTGCAATTGGCGATTTGGCTGTAATGAAAACCAAAGAGTACCCAAACGGGCACCCAATGGTAGCACAAGCAGCTATTCAGCAAGGCAAAACTTTAGCAACAAATCTTATTAAAATAATTAAAGACAAACCTGCATCATCTTTTAAATACCATGATAAAGGCTCAATGGCAACCATCGGAAAGAAAAAAGCGGTTGCTGTTATTAATAACATGAAATTTAGTGGTTTTTTGGCATGGCTTATTTGGTCGTTTATTCATTTAATGACCATAATTGGTGTCAGAAACAAATTACTTATTGCAATAAACTGGTTATGGAATTATTTTTCTTACGACAAGGGCGACCGCGTAATTATCAGAAAATATAGTCCTGTACCTGAAAAAATTCAAGTAGAATATTAATAAACTTAAAAAAATAACAAATTATGATGAACGGATTTAATCACGGATGGGGCATGGGATTTGGATGGATTATCGGCCTGATTGTACTTATTGCATTTATATGGTTCATTTCAAAAAATATAAATCAAAATAATCAATCTGAAAGCAAATCAGCCCTTGATATTCTGAAAGAAAGATATGCCAAAGGTGAAATCAGTAAAAAAGAATACCAGGAAAAAGCAGAAGATATTGTTTAATCTAAAAAGAAAATAAAAATGTATAAAGATCCCGTTTGCGGAATGAATGTAGAACATGAACATTATTCCATTGAAATTGAAAGCAAAAAATATTATTTCTGTTCAAACGGATGCTTGAACAAGTTCAAAGATTCACCTCTTGAATATTCTAAAAAAAGCACCTACGATTTGATTATTATTGGTGGCGGGCCGGCAGGGCTTACGGCTGCGGTTTATGCCTCTATTTCAAAGTTAAATACATTCTTAATTACTAATGACATTGGCGGCCAGGCTATTGACAGTTCAAAAGTGAAAAACTATATGGGGTTTGAATTTATTACAGGTAAAGAATTAGCTGAGAAATTCAGAGACCAGTTCCTTGAGGAACACTATTTAGAACACAAAATGGGTGAAGTGATAAAAATTAATCAGATAGGTGATAAATTTGAAATTATTACCAAAGACCGGGAAAAATATGAATCTCAAACTTTAATCATTGCAACAGGCATGAAGAAAAGGAAAATGGGAATTCCAGGTGAAGACAGATTGGTTCGGAAAGGAGTTTCTTATAGTTCTGTGCAGGATATTAGCTTGTTTAAAGGATTGGATGTAGTGGTAATTGGAGGAGGAAACTCAGGAGCACAAACAGCAGAAGACTTAAGTAAAACCGGCTGTAATGTTTCATTAATAACCAAAGGTAAGATGATAGCCGATCAAAAGAATATTGACAAAATTAAAAAGTATAATAACATAAAAATTTACGAAGGCTACAATATAACCGAAATATATGGAGAAGACAGTGTTGAAGGTGTGATAATTCAATCGGAAGATACAATGGCTACAACAAAATTACCATGTAAAGGAGTTTTTATACAAGTTGGCTTTTTGCCCAATACCGAATATTGCAAAGATTTAGTAAACCTAAACCGGGCAGGCGAAATAATCATAAACCCCGATTGTTCAACAAATAAGCCGGGCATATTTGCTTGTGGCGATGTTACTAATGCTTTTGGAAAGCGCATAATTATTGCTTCCGGAGAAGGAGCAAAAGCTGTGTTAAGTGCTAAGAAATATTTACTGGATAAAAAAAAATAAGCGCTTATTGAAATGAAAACTGGTTATTTATATCAGTAATAATATTATAAATTAAAAAATTATTAATCATAAATATATAAAATCATGGAAACAAATGAAACCTATCAATGTCAGATGAAATGTGAGGGTGACAAAACTTATGATAAACCGGGGAAGTGTCCGGTTTGCAACATGGATTTAGTAAAATTAAATACTCAAAAATCCGAAATGAATATGATGGATCATTCTCACCACCATCATGCAGAACATAATCATACTGTTTCTGAAGAAAAGCCAGTTGGTGAAAAATCGCAATATACATGCGCAATGCACCCCGAGGTCATTAAAAATGAACCGGGTGAATGCCCTAAATGCGGAATGACATTAATTCCGTTAAAACCCAAAGAGGATGAAGAGATTATTGCTTATAAAAAAATGTTGAAGAGATTTATTATAGCAGTAATTTTCACTTTGCCTGTTCTCTTTATTGCCATGGCAGATATTTTTCCGGGGAATCCTCTAAAAAATATAATGAATATGAGAAATTGGAACTGGGTTCAATTGGTTCTTTCAATACCTGTTATTTTTTATGCAGGTGGAGAATTTTTTAAGCGGGGTGTAAACTCTGTACGAAGATTATCGCCAAACATGTGGACACTAATATCGCTTGGTGTAGGAGCAGCATTTTTATTCAGTATTTTTGCATTGCTTTTCCCAAATATATTCCCTGCACAATTTAAAGATTTAGAAGGTAATGTTCATGTATATTTCGAAGCAGCAACTGTTATTTTTTCGTTAGTACTTTTGGGGCAGGTACTTGAATTAAGAGCACACAGCCGTACTAATTCTGCTATTAAAGCCCTGCTAAACCTCACACCTCCTGTAGCCCTTGTTATTAGAAATGGCGAAGAAATGGAAATTCCATTAGAAGAGGTTAAAACAGGTGATATACTAAGGGTTAAACCAGGCGGAAAAATTCCCGTTGACGGGAAACTCGTTAATGGAAACAGCCATGTTGACGAAAGCATGATTACCGGCGAACCTGTACCGGTTGATAAAGCGGAAGGCGATTTGGTTACCGGTGGTACAATAAATGGTACAGGAACGTTTGATATGGAAGCTACAAAAGTGGGTTCAGATACTTTGTTGTCGCAAATTATTGAAATGGTTAACCAGGCTTCAAGGTCACGGGCACCAATCCAAAAATTAGCCGATACGGTTTCAAAATATTTTGTTCCTATTGTTGTTTTTGTTTCTATCCTAACCTTTATTTTATGGGCAGCTTACGGGCCTGAACCACGGTATGTTTACGCTTTTGTAAATGCAGTTGCAGTATTAATTGTTGCCTGTCCGTGTGCACTTGGCCTGGCAACCCCTATGTCTGTAATGGTTGGAACGGGAAGAGGTGCTCAATCGGGTGTTTTGGTTAAAGATGCACGTGCTTTGGAAGAAATGAATAAAGTAGATACTTTAATTGTTGATAAAACCGGAACATTAACAGAAGGCAAGCCATCGCTTAAAACAATAAAATCGTTTGGCACACATACTGAAGATGAGATTCTCAGCATTGCTGCCGCCTTAGATTCTAATAGCGAACACCCTATTGCAATGGCTATTGTAAAAGGTGCAAAAAAGAAAAATCTAAAACTGAGAAGCATTACTGATTTTGAATCGGTAACAGGAAAAGGAGTTAAAGGATTAATAGATAATCAACGTGTTGGTATTGGCAACCAAAAATTGATGGATGAATTTAATATTAAAATTCCCGAATCGGTAAAATCTTTTGTTGAAGGATTACAGGAAACCGGGCAAACTGTAATGTATTTGTCTGTTGATAATAAGGTTGAAGGTGTAGTGAGTATAGCTGACCCTATTAAAGAAAGCACAGCCCTTGCAGTTAAAAAACTGAAAAAATCGGGTGTAAAAGTAATTATGCTTACCGGTGATAATGCCAGAACGGCAAAAACCGTTGCAGACGAATTACAATTAGATGGTTTTAAAGCCGATTGCCTTCCTGAAGATAAATATAAAACTGTAAAAGAGTACCAGGAAAAAGGCAGTATTGTTGCAATGGCTGGTGACGGCATAAATGATGCTCCCGGATTGGCACAGGCAAATATTGGCATTGCCATGGGTACCGGAACAGATGTTGCCATGCAAAGTGCCGAAATTACTTTGGTAAAAGGAGACCTTAACGGAATTATGAGAGCCAGGGATATAAGTACAAAAGTTATGCGCAATATTAAACAAAACCTGTTTTTTGCTTTTGTTTATAACATTTTAGGTGTTCCTATTGCAGCAGGACTTTTATTTCCGTTTTTCGGAATCTTATTAAGCCCTATGTTAGCAGCCTTAGCTATGAGCTTTAGCTCTGTTTCGGTAATTGCAAATGCTTTACGATTACGAAAACAATAATTATATAATTAATACAAAAAATATGAATTACTATTTTAAAACAAACTTGAAAGGAATAGGTTTTGACGAAGCTATTCAACTGGTTACCGAAGCGCTTAAAAAAGAAGGCTTTGGAGTATTAACACAAATTGATGTAAAAGCAACCTTGAAGAAGAAAATTAATGTTGACTTTGCAAAATATCAAATACTTGGGGCATGTAATCCGCCCTTTGCTTACAAAGCTTTACAATCAGAAGAGTTTATCGGCTTGATGCTTCCTTGTAATGTTGTTGTTAAAGAAACCAAAGACAGCACTATTGATGTTGCTGTAATTGACCCCACTGCTTCCATGCAAGCAGTTGAAAATGAAAATCTTACAGCTGTAGCAAAACTTATTAAAGAAAAACTTCTTACAGTATTACAACAAATCAGCTGATAATTCTATTAAATATATTTTAAAACTTAAAAAATACATTATTATGACACCACTTCATCCAAAATTAGTACATTTTCCGGTAGCTCTTATTATTGCTGCATTGCTGTTTATTGTTTTAGCTATCTTTCTAAAAAAGAAACGTGAATTATTCATCCAACTAACTTTCTGGAATTTAGCCTTAGGTGCATTAAGTGCCATTGTTGCTGTTATTACCGGGCTTATTGCAGAAAATAATTTAGTGCATAACAATGCCATACATACAATTATGGAAACTCATCAGTTATTAGGAATCATAGTTTTATCCATCACTACCTTATTGTTAATATGGTTAGGCTTTAGGATAAAAAAGATGAAAATTAACGAAGTATATTTATTTGCTGCCGGCCTGTTAATAGTAGCAAGTATTGTAGGTTATACTGCACATTTGGGTGGAAAAATGGTTTACGAAGAAGGTGCCGGAATTATTCCAATGGAAAAAATGATTTCCAATCAGCCACATGAACATGCTCCGGGCGAAGAGCACGAACATGCTACAACAGAACAGCATGAACATACAAATGGCGAAGTACATGAACATACAACCATGGAAGATCATAACAGTAGCGACAGCACTGAGCAATCAACCCATGAAGAAGATGAACATAGCCATACGGAGCATTCACACTAAGGATAATAAACTGATAGTCAATTATTGAATATAAACTTTTTTTAAATGAAAAACTACTTATTTCTATTTGTAATATTTCTTGTTACTAACACAGTTAAAGCACAAGATTTCTATTCAACAAAGAACGGGCATCTGATTATGCAAACTAAAGTTAACGAGCAGAATGTTAAGTTTCAAAGTCACAACCTGCAAGTTTTATTAGATTATGAAACAGCAGACATTACCATTATTATTGACCCCTCAACACTTAAAACCGGGATAGATTCAATTGATTCTAACTTGATTAAAAAAGTAAATAACGAAATTCATTTTAAAGGATCCCTGGGTTTAGATTACATAAATACCGAAAGTCATCCTTCACAGGAATTTAATATTGAAGGTTTTTTAGAGTGTAACAATAATAGAGTTTTTATTAAGGGAAATGGCGTTTTAGAACATCTCTATTCTAATGGCGAATATGCCTGTATGCTTAACATAAGCTTTAACTTAAAAGATGACAAGTTAAATTGTTTTGAAGCAATAGCACCAATGAAAGAAGGTTTACATATAGAAATATTGCAAGCCGTTTTACAACATCGTGGTGATAAATATTAATTAATAGAAGTAAATATAAAGAATAAAAAAATACTCAATACCCAAAAACCCACTTAATAAATAAATTTAAATCACAAAACAAGGATGAATATTAGTGGGGTTCATTTGCGTTTTGAAACTAATAACTTTTAAATATGAAAAAAATGAAAATTAAAATTCTGGGAACAGTCCTGATAGGATTAGTAACGCTTGCATCATGCAACAATTCAGGTTCTGACAAAACAAAATCTGTACAGGAAGATCATCAGATGGAAGCTAAAATGTACACTTGCACAATGCATCCCGAAGTTATGATGGATAAACCCGGAGATTGCCCTAAGTGTGGTATGAAGCTGGTTGAGAAAACAGAAATGAACCATGACAAAATGGAACATATGGATGCAAAAATGTACACGTGCACAATGCATCCTGAAGTTATGATGGACAAGCCAGGCGATTGTCCGAAATGCGGTATGAAATTAGTTGAAATGAAAGATAAAGAGCATACCGAACATGAGCATAATCACGAATAAATCAATTTTAAACCATAAATCTTTAAACAAATGAAAAAATCAATTTTTAAATTATTCGCAATAAGCAGCATTGCACTTTTTAGTTTTACAAACTCAAATGCACAGTGTGGCAGCAGTTGTGGTAGTCATGCAACTATTCAAACTACTGAAACAAAAACCGAAACCGGAAAGCTAAATTCAACTTTTAAAGTTTACGGCAAATGTACCATGTGCAAAGCAAGAATTGAACTTGCAGTTAATAAAATATCGGGCATTAAAAGTGCTGACTGGGATGTTAACACTAAAATGTTAACCATAACTTACGATGAGGAAATTAGCATTAATGAAGTTCACAGGGCAGTTGCCAAAGCAGGCCACGATACTGACATAATTAGAGCCGATGATGATGCTTATGCTTCATTATCAGGATGCTGTAAGTATGAACGAAAAAGCTAAGAAAAGGCCTTTATAAATAGTTTAGAATATATCATAAATTAAAAATGAGAAACTTTAGAAAAATAGCATTTTGGGGTATGTCAATTTTAATAACCACGCTAATTTCATGTACAAAAGATGACCAGAATATTGATGGACAGAATGATAAGTCATCGGATATTTCAGGAACTTATACTGGAACATTAACTACAGAAAACACTGAAACTGTAACTAATGCAACATTAGTGGCTACAAAAATTGACAGCCAGACTGTTAAAATTCATTGTTATGGTGAAGAATTAGATACAACTTTTTCAATGTTGATGTATAGCAATGGCGACAGTATCATGCTCTGTTATACCGATAGTATGTTCAATATGGAATATGGACATCATCTCTCAGACGAACATCATGGCATGGGAAATGGAGGCATGAATAACGATGAAATGATAGATGAAAATGGAATGATTGACTGGGCTCATCATTTAGATGAAGAACACGATAGCATAGATATGCATTACGGTGGTTTCAATATTGCAAATCATACAATTGATTACACCATGAATATTGAAATGACTAATAATACAAGAATTTATAAACGTTTTCAGGGAACTAAACAATAAATCATAAAAGTAAGAGATGGTAATATTACCATCTCTTACCCCCTGATTTTAGCGCTTACTATGTACTTCTTTTTTCAATTATGAACCATAAATCTTAATTTATTATGAAACAAGCATGATTAGAATAATTATTACACACACATGATAATGATTATTCTCTTCATACGGTTTCATCCCGAAACAGTTTCGGGACGGGTGCTGACATTTAATAAATAAATTATAAACAGATGAAAGCAAGAATTACAAGTTTTGTTTTACTCCTATACATTATTGGAATTTCTGTTGCTTATTCTCAAACAAGCAAAACCGTTAAGTTTAAAGTTTACGGAAATTGTGATATCTGTAAAGAAAGTATTGAAAAAGCTGCATATTCAGTTGAAGGTGTATCTCATGCTTTTTGGAATAAAAAAACTAAAATTATCAGTGTAAGTTTAGATTCAACTAAAACAAATAAGGATAGGGTGAGTATGGCAATTGCAAAAACAGGTCACGATACGGAGATGCATCTGGCCACAATTAAAGATTACGAATCACTACCTGAATGTTGTCAATTTGAAAGAAGAATTGACCAAAAAGATATAAAATTCAAATAATCATTAAAATTTAACATTATGAAAAAACAAATTTTCAAATTCTCATTAGCCTCTTTAGGAATATTACTTTTTATGAGTTTTGCTGTTCAACAAACCGGCGAATGGATTGCGCCTGAAGAAGCAGATGCTTTAGTAAATCCGTATAAAAACAATACGGAAGCAACAAAAGAAGGAAAGAAACAATTTAATCAATTATGTGCTATTTGCCATGGTAATAAAGGGAAAGGCGATGGAATAGCCGGTGCTGCACTAAATCCTAAACCGGCAAATTTTACTACGGTTAAATTTCAAAGTCAAACAGATGGAGCTATTTTTTGGAAAATGACGAATGGCCGTTCACCTATGGCTTCTTACAAAGAAATATTAACTGATGATCAGCGTTGGCAGCTTGTTAACTATCTCAGGACTTTATCTAAAAAATAATATTAAAAATTAAACTTATGATGAAACGTCCATGGTTTAATAATTATTAAAATCACACAAAAAAATGATTATAAAATCATGGTAAGTTACATCTGACAACTGAAAATTTAAATTATAAACATATGAAACATTTAATAATTTTTGTATCCATTTTATCCTTGTCCGGTTTAAATAATTTAATCGGACAAGAAAATATGTTTAGTAAAACACAATTTATGATCCGGGGCTACGGCCATGCAGGTTTTGAATATACTTCAGTAAATGGCAAAAACCAATCAAGCTATGTAGGAAGTACATTTGCCCCAATTTTTCTTTTTAAACATTCCGACAGGTTACTTTTTGAATCGGAACTTGAATTTGAATTAGAAAATAACCAGGTAAATGTTGGTTTCGAATATGCTGACATGTCGTACATTTTAAATAATTATATGACTATTCGCATGGGTAAATTCTTACTCCCTTTTGGAACATTCGTTGAAAGGCTTCATCCTGCATGGATTAACAGGCTTTCGAATATGCCGCTTGGCTTCGGGCACGACGGCATTGCTCCTTCATCGGGTATAGGCGTAGAATTACGAGGCGGATTTGCAGTTGGCGGCTCAAAATTAAACTATTCGGTTTATACAACCAACGGGCCTGTATTAAAAGATGGCAGTAATGAACCTGAAGAAGCCGGGATGCTATTATTTGAAAATTTTGAGGATAATAATAACAATAAAGCTATTGGCGGGCGAATAGGTTATCTGCCATTTTCCAACTCATCAGTTGAAATAGGGTTTTCTGTATATTCAGGAAAAGTTGGCAATACAAATGATTCGCTGTATGGAAATACTGGAGCAAACTTAATGGCCGGCGACTTTACCTTTGTAAAGCAAGTTAGTCCTTTATATGGTATTATAGATATTAAAGCACAATACAACTTATCATTGGTTGACAAAGCAGACTATTTTGAACTTGAACCCGGCGAAACTATTCCAACTCAATACACTTTTGAAAACAAAAGCGATGCATATTTTGCCCAGTTAAGCTACAGGCCAACAATGGCGGGAAGCAATATTATCAAGAATTTTGAAATTATAGGAAGATATTCTGTAATTAACACACCGGAAGGATCCCTATGGGAACAACAAGCGTCTCAAATATCGTACGGATTAAACTATTGGTTAAGTTGGCGAACAGTGTTTAAACTAAGCTACCAGACAACAAATAGCGAAGGAGGCCATGATAGCCCGGGAACCACAAAAACAAATGCTATATTCTTACATTGGGCTTTAGGATTTTAACATATTTAAAAAAATAAAAATGATGAAACAAGCATGATTAAAATAATTATTAAACACACGAGAATAATTATTTTACATCATACGGTTCCATCTGACAATTAAAAATTAAAATTATAACCAGATGAAAAAACAATATAAAATCACAACTATGTTATTAGTAACGTTTGTTGCAATAGCATTTATTGTAAGCAGTTGTTCTTCAAATAAATCAGCTTTAGTTAGTAATAAATCAGGTGCCCAGTTATGGGGCGAAAATTGCATCAGGTGCCACAGCATTCCGTCGCCATCGGCATACAACGATGTTGATTGGGAAACCATTGGCTTACACATGCAAATAAGAGCTAACCTTACAAAAGATGAAATAACCAAAGTTGTCGAATTTATGCAAACGGCAAATTAGTATTCCACATTTTCAAAAATGTGGAATATTTAAAAGTAGGGTAAATTACAATTTATGCGGTTTACAATTGTATTATAAACCATAAAACGAATAAATATGAAAATAGCTGGAATAGTTGTAATAATCCTGTTTTTTACATCATCCTGTATGATGATGATGCCCGGAATGCATAATAATAACATGCATGGCATGCATGGAAACCAAAACACATCAGTACTAATTGATCCTGTTTGTCACGAATCTGTAAATTCAGACAGTGCTAAATATTTTGAGTATATGGGACAATTATACCCTTTTGAGTCGGACGAATGTATGTATGTTTTTAAAAAAAATCCGGAACAATTTATCGCTAACAAACCTATTTTTAGAAACAGGCAAATGCAAACATTTGTTTCATTTGTCGGAGGTTCGGTTTTTATGTTAGGAATGATGGCATTGATGGTATTTTAAGTTTATCTTTGCACAAAATTAAGGTTAGTAAAATGTCATTCTTATTTATACATTATTAAGAATGACATTTTGTTTAAATCGACTTATTTTTGTGAATCTGTAATTTTTAAAACACGATTAAAATGAAGTATTATTCAAGCATACTTGATGGAGTTGGCAACACTCCCCTTGTAATGCTTAACAACATTAATACAGGGTTGACACCAACCATGCTTGTAAAGCTCGAATCCTTTAATCCGGGCGGAAGTTCAAAAGACCGGATTGCTATTCAAATGATTGAAGCGGCTGAAAAAGAAGGGCTTCTTAAGCCGGGTGGTACAATTATAGAGCCAACTTCGGGCAATACAGGCTTAGGCTTAGCCATTGCAGGCAACTTAAAAGGTTATAAACTTATTTTTATTATGCCCGATAAAATGAGCCGCGAAAAAGAAGACGTGCTTAAAGCCTACGGAGCTAAAGTAATTCGAACACCAACTGCTGTTGACCCGGATGACCCGAGAAGTTATTACAAAGTAGCTGAAAAACTGGTTAAGGAAACACCTAATTCTTTTTCCCCAAATCAGTATTTTAATCAACAGAATCCTCTAACTCATTATAAAACAACCGGCCCTGAAATATGGAAAGATACAGAAGGTAAAATAACACATTTTGTATGCGGAATTGGAACAGGTGGAACAATTTCAGGTGTGGGAAAATATTTAAAAGAACAAAATCCTGATATTAAGGTAATTGGAGCCGATACAGAAGGCTCAATTTATTACCATCACTTTTATAAAACAAAAGGGCCTGTTCATTCTTATTTAACCGAAGGTATTGGCGAAGATTTTATTCCTGAAACTGTAGATTTTAATTATATCGATTCTATTATTACCGTTAGTGATAAAATGGCTTATAAAACAGCCAGAGATTTTGTGGCAAAAGAATCTATTTTAGTTGGTTCTTCTTCCGGGTCGGCTATTTATGCCGGTTTGCAATTGGCAAAAAAGTTAAAAAAAGAAGATGTTGTCGTAATTCTGTTACCCGATACAGGAAAAAATTATTTATCAACATTATTTAACGATAACTGGATGAGAGAAAAAGGCCTAATGGAGTAATATTCACTTATTTATCTGTAAATATTTAGTAAAGATGAAAAATCAAAAATTCGAAACAAACGCAATTCATGTTGGAGAAAAGCCTAATATAAAAGAAGGCGGAAGTGGCGATGTTATATCACCTATTCATTTATCAACCACATTTGCCAGGCAAGATGTTGATATTCCAACAGCCGGCTATGAATATTCCCGATCGTTAAATCCTACCAGAAAAGCATTAGAAGCAAAATTAGCCGCTTTGGAAAATGCTAAATATGCATTGGCCTTTTCTTCGGGAATGGCTGCTGAAACATCATTGTTGTTAGCTTTGTTGCAAACCGGCAACCATGTTATTGCAACAGATGACTTATATGGCGGAACACAACGATTGTTTCTAAAAGTTTTTCAGCCAAATTATAATATTAATTTTAGCCTGGTTAATACGGGTAATTCCGAAAATATTGCAAATTCATTACAAGAAAATACAAAATTGCTTTGGTTAGAATCGCCAACCAATCCATTACTTAAAATATCTGACATTGCCAATATTGCCCGAACAGTTAAGAGTAAAGGAGTTATTACCGTAGTTGACAACACATTTATGAGCCCCTATTTTCAAAATCCGCTCAATTTGGGTGCCGATATAGTCTTACACAGTACCTCAAAATATATTAACGGACATAGCGATTCAATTGGTGGCGCAATAATGACGAACAATAAAGATATTTATGAAAAAATTCAGTTTATTCAAAACTCTGTAGGAGCTATTATGTCTCCTTTCGATAGTTATATGGTATTACGAGGAATAAAAACACTTGCGGCAAGAATGAAAGTTCATGGCGAAAATGCTATCCAAATTGCTAATTTTTTAAATCAACATCCAAAAGTAAAAAAAGTAATTTATCCGGGCTTAACCAGCCATCCTCAGCATGAAATTGCTAAAAAACAAATGAAAGGTTTCGGCGGAATGATTTCTATTGAATTGGACGGAGGTATTAACGAAGCTAAAAAATTTGTTTCTTCCTTAAACTATTTTGCTCTGGCTGAAAGCCTGGGCGGAGTAGAATCATTAATAGAACTGCCTGCACCTATGACTCATGCTTCAGTTCCTGAAAAAACAAGAGAAAAATTGGGAATTACTGATTCACTGGTTAGAATTTCTGTGGGAATTGAAAATCAGGATGACTTAATCAATGATTTGAAACAAGCTTTAGATAAAATATAATTAAACTAACCTCATACTAATACTAAGATTCATTACTTCTGATTTTCTTAAACTTCTTATTTTTTTAACAAAATATTATAACATCTCTAATTTTATAGAAGACTAATTTTAAATACTTTTAACCCAAACCAACAAATTAATTTATTACTTATGAAATTCAAGACTAACTTATTACTGTTGTTAATTATTTTCACAATTAATGTACAAGCACAAAAAAAAGAAAAACTACAAAAAGCAACCCTTACAAAAGTTGCCGACTTTATGATTGAAATACCTTCAATTTCTTCGCAAATTGCTAATGGTAAATTTATTCCGGCTGAAAACCGGGCAAAAGAGTTTAATCCTAAAAAAAGAGGCGCCAATAAATCGGTTCCGGGCAAAGGTTTGCCAAAAGGCAACGACCCATTATGGGAAAAACAGATTAAAGCCAATAAAGTAAAAGGGAAAGAACCTATTCTGATTTTTGAAGCTGCCAGTTCAAATGCAACACCAACAGACCCTACCGGTGCAGTTGGCCCAAATCATTTTATAAATGCATGGAATTCTTCTTTCAGAATTTGGGATAAAGAAGGTAATCCACTTATCAATGCCGCTTCGCTTTCAACTATTTTCCCGGGCGAAACACTGGGTGACCCAATTGTATTATATGACCCGTTTGCCAATAGATTTTTAATTACTGAATTTACCGATTTAAACGGATTTTTAGTAGCTATTTGTCAGGGGCCCGATCCTGTAAACGATGGATGGTACACTTATTATTTCAGTACAAATACATTCCCTGATTATCCTAAATTCTCTATTTGGTCTGACGGATATTATATTACTGCAAACAAAAACTCAAGTACTGCCGGTTATAGCGAAGTAGTATTTGCAATTGAACGGGATAAAATAATATCAGGCGACCCTGATGCACAAATGATTGGTTTCCCCCTACCCGGTATTTCAACCAGCGGTTTTTACAGTCCTTTAGGCTTTAATGCCAACGGAAACACTTTACCTGAACCCGGGAATGCCCCAATTGTTTATATGCAAGACGATTCATGGAGTGGAGTATCGGTTGACCACTTAAAAATATGGAACATAAATGTTGATTGGGAAAACCCCGACAGCTCAACAATTTCAGAACCTCAAATTATTGAAACCGAACCTTTTGATGGTTTATTTGACGGGGGTTCTTTTTCAAATTTACCACAACCTACAGGTAGCGATATTGACGCTTTGCAAGCTACAATAATGTTCATGGCACAATACCGTAAATTTTCAACATATAATTCGGTTGTTTTTAATTTTGTTGTTGACCTTGATGGAAATGACACTCACGCCGGAATAAGATGGTATGAATTAAGACAACCGGCTTCTGGCGAACCCTGGTCAATTTACCAGGAAGGAACTTATACGCAACCTGACGGACACAGTGCTTTTAGTGGAAATATGTGTATGGATGCCAATGGAAATATTGCACTTGCTTATACAACAGTAAGTGAAAACTTATATCCTTCATTAAGATATACAGGCAGGTTTGCTAACGATGAATTGGGAATTATGACCATACAGGAAGATACAATAGTTAACGGATATCAGTCAGATCCGTACTACAGATATGGAGATTATTCTCAAATGACTATTGACCCTACAGATGATATGACTTTTTGGTCAATTTCGGAATATTTTGCTGAAGGTACCCGGAAAAATCAGGTAGGTGTTTTTTCTTTGTCTCCAACCTTTTCAAACGATGTTGGCATTGTAAGTATAAATGAACCGGTTGACCGCACTTTATCAGCAAACGAACCAATTACAGTAACTATTAAAAATTTTGGTATTGAATCTCAATACGATATTCCGGTTAGTTATCAGATTGATAATAATGCTATTGTAAATGAAATACTTACTGATACTTTAAAAAGTAATGAGAGTGTACAATATACGTTTGAAACACTTGGTGATTTTTCAATGGCAGGAAAAATGTACAAAATTTCCGCATTTACTAAATTAGCAAGCGAGCTTTATCCTGATAACGATACCATAACTAAATTTATAACAAGCCTTCATGCAAATGAAATAGGTGTGGTTGAAATAGTAACCCCTGTTTCGGGTACAGATTTAACTGAGAATGAATCCATATCGGTAACTATTAAGAATTTTGGTGGGACTAATCAATCAAACTTTGATATTTCATATACTATAAACAATGAATTACCGGTTACCGAAAAGATTGAAGAATCATTACGACGACTGGCTACCATGACATACACTTTTAATACAACTGCAAATTTTTCAAATCTTGGAGATTATCAACTAAAAATAAATACACATTTAACTGATGATGCTGATACTACAAATGATGAATTAACTACAACAATTACAAAAACATTGTGTATGCCCGTATCTGATTGTAGCTTAGGCAGAGGCATAAAAGGATTTCAATTAGGAACAATTAATAACACATCTGAATGTGACACAAACGGTTATAATGATAATACCGGTTTAATTACTAATTTATACCAGGGCAGTTCAAATGAATTAATTCTGACAACAGGCCACGGAAACCAATTTTTTAAAATCTGGATTGACTTCAATAATAATTTCCTGTTTGAAACAGATGAAATTGTTGTGAATAATTACAGAATTGCACCAAACAATGATGATGAAGGTGTATTTATTGATACTCTATATTTTGATGTTCCTCAAGATGCTCAGTACGGAGAACATCTTTTAAGAGCAAAAACAAATTATGCCGGCGGAGTATATAATGATGCCTGCATTTCTACAGAATTTGGCGAAACAGAAGATTACCTTGTGAATATTCTGTATCCGTTAAATATAAATAACAATGCTTTTGATAAAAGTGAATTAATGGTTTCTTCTGATGGGCAAAATCATTTTTTTATAAATTATACAAATGAGAATATTAATGAAATACTTACAATAACAGTACACAATATTATGGGGCAAACACTGGTTCAAAACAGGGTAACTAAAACAAATGGAAATTATGAATATTTTCTTGATATGTCTTATGCCGCTCCCGGGGTTTATTTATTAAACCTTGGTTCTTCTAAATTTGCTAAGGTTAAACGAATATTTGTAAAATAGGACTTTACAAAAAGTATTAGACGAGGATAGTATTTATCCTCGTTTTTTTATTTCAACAATTTCAACAGGCTGCGCATTATTACACCTGCCTGGCCTTCTCTGTTTAATATACTTTAACCATATATTTTCATTGTTTTTCTTAAAATCAGCAGAAAGGCCAAGAGGTTCAAGTAAGTTTCCGTTTTCTAACTTTATTAAAAACTCACAGGGTTCATCTGTTTTATCTGTTTGCACAATAAAAGCCTTTACAAATCCATCGTTAAGATATTCATTCTCAACATTTTGATTTTGTAAATCTTGTGTTTTAACCCCTTGCTTTACTTTGCATGACGCAAAAACTATAATCAATAACACCAATAAAATACCACTTAATCTTGACTCAAAATACATCTCATTTATTTTTATTATTGTAAAAATAAACAATANNTAAACAATAATAAAGAATTCAAAATGTTTCTTGATTGTATCTGCCAAAAAAACATTAATTATGATAGTAATTCCAGTCGTAAATTTCATGTAAGTAATGCATAAATGTTGCACTTTTAAAAAAATAGAAAATTTTAAAGGTAGGGTAAACACAGTTCAATGCGGTGTATTAATGAATAAGTATCTTAATCATGTTTAAAATAAGAACAGTACTTCTTGTGAATAAAAAACTTTTTAACTTTAAGTATTAATTTATAAATTAATTTAAAACAAATATATCTTGACAGAAAAGGAGTTTAAAATATTTTTCGATCGAAATTTTGACAGCTTGCGAAGTTATTTATTCTATCGTTCAGGCGATGAAGAACTGGCAACTGACTTGGCACAAGATACGTTAATTCGCATTTGGGAAAAGCAAGTGCAAGACGAAGGGAAAAAGACAGTAGGATTGGCCTACAAAATTGCAAACAATCTTTTTGTAAGCCAGTATAGAAAGTTAAATTCTGAAAATAAATATCTTAATTCATTACAATTTGAATTTACTGATATTTCGCCTGAAGAAGAAATGCAATACAAAGAGTTAAAAGAAAAATACGAAAGCGCACTAAATGATTTGGGAGAGAAACAAAGGACTGTCTTTCTAATGAGCCGGATGGAAGGAATGAAGTACAGCGAAATTGCCGAACGACTCGGAATAAGTGTAAAAGCCGTAGAAAAAAGAATGAGTGGAGCATTAAGCACTTTTCGTGATGTACTGAAAGTACTTTTTTACCTGCTTTATCTTTCAAGCATTAGTGTTGCGGATATATTTTTTAACAATATTAAAACCCAGGTATTATGAATATAAAAGTGCAAAATAATATGAGATTCGAAGATGATTCCTCCGAATTGTTTTCCAGGCTTAAAATACCTTGGAAACAAACAAAAGATGAAGTATGGAAAAACCTCTCGGAACGGTTACATACTATTCCGGTTATTCAAATGAAGCCTAAAGTTGCGTATTGGCAAATAGCAGCAGCCGCTGTAATAATTGTATCGTTAACCTTAGGTGTTTTTATGAAAAGTTATACTGTTACAAAACAAACTTTAGCTGCACAAACTTTTAATGCTGAATTACCCGATGGTTCAAATGTAATTCTTAATGCCGGTAGCCAAATTAGCTACAAACCTTATTGGTGGTGGGCAAAAAGAAAAGTTAAATTGCAGGGTGAAGCTTTCTTTAAAGTAAAAAAAGGAAAAACCTTTAGCGTAGAATCTATTGTTGGAACTACACGTGTTTTAGGAACTACTTTTAACATTTATTCACGCGGACAACATTACGAAGTTACCTGTGTTACCGGAAAAGTAAAAGTTCAGGATAACAATACTAAAAAAACAGTAGTCTTACTTCCTGCACAAAAAGTAAGTTTGCAAAAAACAGGAGAACTTAAAGTAGAAAAAAATGTTAATACTGATAATGTAAAAGCATGGATGTCTGACAGGTTAGTATTTACTTCACTCCCACTTAACGAGGTTTTTGACGAAATTGAAAGACAATATAATGTTGAAGTCATAACACCTGAAGGACTTACAATGCAATATACAGGCAGTTTTTATAAAACCGAATCTGCTGAAAATGCATTACGCTTAATTTGTCGCCCTTTTGAACTTAAGGTTGAAAAGAAAGGTAATAATCAGTTCTTAATTTCTAATTAGTAGATATCAATAAATTCACAAAATTTTAATCTTAAAAAGTAGATTTAAAGTGTAATTTTTCACACCTTGCAAAACATTATAGTCAAATGTCAGCCTGTCTAATAAGTGTCATTACGACCCTCCCGAAAATTTTCAGGAGGGTCGAAATGACAGTAAAAACACTTAATAAACAGCTTCATTACTAAACTAAACTAAATCTGAAAAAAGTTTTATTCATATTATTACTTAGTGCTCTTGCAAGCCTTGCCACACAGGCACAAGAGATACAAATTAAGGCCAATAATGTTCCTTTAAACAAATTATTAATTGAATTAAGGGATAAATACGAACTGAATGTATCTTTTAATGATAAAGATTTTGCTAATTATAAAATTACTGTAAGCCGAAGTTTTCCCTCACCTGATGCTGCATTTACATTTTTGGTAAAAGATTTTCCCGTAACGTTCGAAAAATCAGGCGATGTATATTTATTCTATCCAAAGAAAAAAACTTTGCATCAAGAAAAAACATTCCGTTTATCGGGGCGAATTTACGACAGCAACAATATGGAGAG
This sequence comes from Chlorobiota bacterium, assembly GCA_013152655.1. Lineage (GTDB taxonomy): Bacteria > Bacteroidota > Bacteroidia > Bacteroidales > B39-G9 > JAADFW01. The sequence goes on along the minus strand of JAADFW010000273.1, from coordinate 3,712 downwards.
CTTACCCTATAGCCATGTTTTAATTAATGGTATTGGCGGCATAACCGACGAACATGGAAATTTTAATTTCGAATCAAAAATCGATACTTTATTTCATTTAAAAGTATCATACCTTGGTTATCAGTTATTCGATACACTTTTGCTTCCGGGAGTAAACTATCAAATAAAACTCAAGTCTTCGTATGTCAACATTAACGAAATTATTGTTAAAGCAAACATGTTGTTTTTTTCAGACCAAATTGGAAGCCAGGCAGGGCTTATGCATTTTAATCACAAAATTGCACAACTAATTCCCGGTAACGGCGATAATTCGGTTTTTAATTTATTGCGCTTACAACCAGGTATTTTAGCTGCCGGCGAACAATCAAGTGAAATGATAATCTGGGGTAGCAATGCAGGCCACAGCCAGGTAAATTTTGATGACATAACTCTTTTTGGGCTGAAAAACTATAACGATAATATAAGTACAGTTAATCCGTATATGGCAAAAGATATCAGGATTCATAAAGGCGGTTATGATGCAACTATGGGTGAGCGTGTTGGCGGTATTGTTGATATAACCGGAATTGACGGAAGCAAACAAAAAACAGGCGTTAATCTAAACCTCAACAATATGACAATGAATGTTTTGCTTGAAACTCCTTTGGGCAATAAATCATCTTTAGTTGGAGCTTATAGGCAAACTTACTATAATTTGTACTCTCCAGATGATATTAAGATTAATGAAAATTCGCAACAAAGTCATATGGAAAACAGCATTGTTGCTGTTCCTGACTATTTATTCCGCGATGGAAATATAAAGTTTTCAGGCTATACTAATAATGGAGATTCTTACCATATGAGTTCTTTTTGGGGGCAGGATAATTTCACCTATACTGTTGACCAACTTTACTCTAATATGAATATTTCGCAAGAACTAACCGAGAAAAATCGTCAGTACGGTGCAAATATTCATTACAGTAAATTATGGAAAGGTAAAGGAAGCAGTAAAATAAGTATAGCCTATTCAAATCTACAAAGCTTTAAACATGATATACAAAACACTAAAGATATGAATATGATGAATCATATGGGGGATAATATGATGCATAGTGAAGATCTTCAAACACAAAACGATATTTCGGAATTTAAAGCAAAACTATCTGGTAATATTCGTTTACTTACCAGGCACGAGTTAAATTATGGAACCGGATTAATACAAAATACCACACTTTTAAACGAAGAATCTATTTCTAATACAGCAATCAACCGGGTAGATAATGGTTCTCAAATTATAGCTTTTGTACAAGACCGTTATTCGCCTAATAATAAAATAAGTTATACTTTGGGCTTGCGTTCCGATTATTCTATAAACCTGCAAAAGTATTTCCTGCAACCCCGTTTTAATGTATCACTAAAATTTATTCCGGGAATACAATTCAATGCGTCGTGGGGTATTTATAACCAATTTATTGTTTTAGGTTCTGTTGTTGATAAATACAATAATTACCGTTATTTATGGAGAATAAGTAACGGAGTAGAATACCCGGTTCTCGCTGCTCAACATTTTGTTTTTGGAGGAGTTTTTAAGAAAAATGACTTTACCCTGAGTATTGAAAGTTTTTATAAAGAAACCGAAGGAATTACCCGTTTAATTGAATCAAGTAATACCAACACCCTTTATACGGGAAATAGTACGGCTAAAGGAATTGATTTTTTTGTAAAACAGGAATATGATGGCAATTCAATTTGGGTGTCATACTCTTTGGCTCAAACATTAGAATGGTTTCCCTATTTTCAGGATGAAATTTATAGAAACGCCTTGCACGACCAACGTCACGAAATTAAATTTGCAGGTATTGTTGACCTTATGCCTTTCTTTATTTCTGCTAATTATGTGTATGGTTCGGGTTTTTTACAAAACTCAGGTATAATATCATCCACAAATACTAATTACCCGTATAGCAGGTTAGATATAGCCGGAATTTATCGTTTCTCATTAAAAAAGATGAAGCTTGAAGCCGGAATTTCCATCCTGAATGTTTTTAACCATGAAAACATCAAATTAACAAATATTACGCAAATACCTACCACTGACGAACAATCAACACTAAACATTTATTCCGAAGCCATTCCATTTACGCCAACCATATTCCTGAATATTTCATTTTAAGCTTTTTAACCCGGAACACTATTCCAATCACATATCAACCAAAATCAATATTAATCCTTGTCAGGTTACTATTTTAATTACTTTCCTATAAATAATATTAGGTTTTTAACATACTGAATATAAGTTATATATGATATTTATAATAATAAAAACATTTTTTTTAATTAAAAAGGTAGGGTAACTAATCAATTAGACGGTATATAATCAAAACACAGAAAACAATTTAAAATCAAATTAGTATAAAACATAAAAAATTAAGAAAAATGAAAAACGTAAAATCAATTTTAGCAATGTCTTTAATAGCCGTAATAGGATTCACATCTTGTGAAAAATCAGACTTACTAAGTAAAAAAGATTCTATTGAAGGAACCTATGTTGGAACAATAACAGTTGAAAACAGCCTTAAAAGTGGCATAAATAACTTAACAAGCGATAGTTATGATGCTACAGCTGAAGTTAAAGATTTGGGAAACGGACAAGCAGAAGTTCATTGTTATGGTGGAGAAATGGACACAACTTTCATGCTTAACTATTATGAAAATTATGATAGTGTAATGGTTTGCCTTAATGGCGAAGATTTTGAAAATACTTACGGACACACGATGGGACAAGGAGGCATGATGGGGAATGGAAACTCTTCAGGGGGAATGATGGGTGGAAACAACAGCGGACAAACCGGATGGATGAGCCACATGAATAATGAACACAACAACGGTGATGAACATTTTGGCGGATTCGATATGACAAATCATTCATTTGATTATACAATGCAAAATAATATTGCAGATTATCGTTTTCAAGGAACAAAAAGATAAATAATTTAATTGAAAAGGCCTTTGAATTCAAAGGCCTTTTCAATCATTAATTTAATAATAAACATAGTTATAAATCGTAAAAAACAAAAAACAATGAACAATTTAAGAAAAATAACAATTTTTGGAATGGCAATCTTGCTAACTACTGTTATTTCATGTACTAAAGATGAGCAGTTAACTCTGAACGATCAGAATATTGAAGCATCAACTGACGTTTTTGGAACTTATGTAGGAACACTAACAACAAAAAGTACAAATACAGTAACCAGCGCAACTATGGTAGCAACAATGATTGACAGTCAAACAGTTGAAATGCATTGCTACGGCGAAGAAATTGATACTACCTTCACAATGTATATGTATGAATTTGGCGATAGCACAATGCTTTGCTATACTGACAGTATGTTTATGATGGAATATGGCCATGGCATGATGGATGATCATGATGGTGGAATGGGTGATGACGACGACAACGGAATGGGCGGCAATGGCGGCATGGGTGGCAACGGCGACAATGGCGGAATGAATGGTGGCTCAGATGATGGTGGAATGAATGGCGATAATAGCGGAACAGGTGACAACGGAATGATGAACTGGGAAAACCATATGAACACAGAACATGACAGCACCGATATGCATTATGGCGGGTTTAATATGATGAATCATTCTTGTGATTATACAATAAAAATTAATGATGGCGATACTGAAATATTAAAACGTTTTCAAGGCGTAAAACAATAGATAA
>JAADFW010000272.1 GCA_013152655.1 Chlorobiota bacterium | reverse complement strand
TATTGCTTATAGGTTACTTCATTAAAAATATACCATAGAATATTTTCCTACAAAATAATGTAGCATTGAAATGACTATGATTTGAACTGTTAAAAAATGAAATGCAAATAGCTTATAAATTGCTCAGGAAATATATTTATACTTATTCAGTTAATGGTATTAATTTTTTGGAAAATTGGATTAATCGTTTCTCTTAAAAAAACATATGAATATTTATATAAAAAAAGGGATAATAGCAAAACCTGTTTATTAACCGGTAAAAATTGTTTCAAAATCTGATATTAGAATTGATGCTTACGGAACGGTTGATAAATTAAATTCATTTATAGGCCTATTGAGTGATTATGTTGAAATTAAAGAGCTAAAAGACAACTTATTGATTATATGGATTTAAAGTTATAGGCAACATTAAACATAATAGTTTTACCATACAGTGATAAATACCTGATACCATAGGATAAATTTTTATAATACAATCCCAGGCCAATTCCAAAACTTTGTTCTGAAGTATTTTCAGCATATTGTTTAGTAGAAACTTGGTCATAAAAATGTTCTTCTTCAATATGACTGTTTATTCCATTTTTAATTATACTAAAACCAGAACTAACTTCTATATAAGGTTTGATTTTCTTTAAATCAGGTTGATATCGGTAAGACATTTGAACTACCATATGGTGTTCATCTACATCAACATAATTATTGTACGTTAGTTTTGTAAATTTAGTTGAACTGGTAATGTAATCATATTTATATTTTAACCGATAGTAAAATATTTCAAAATAGAAACTCTGGTTTTGTAAATAACGGTTTTCCATAGCTAAAGCACCAACACCAAACATTAATCCTGAATTTGTCGGAATTGGCAAGGAACTCATTAGTTTTATTTTTTCACTAAGCTGAGGAGTTATTTTATAAACAGAATGATATAATCCGGCAGAAACAGAGGGTCTTATTACTAAATCTTTATAACTAAAATGGTTTTCTGATTCTACACCCTTTTTATTATTATATTTCAAAAATAATGGAGATAAAGATTGTCTGGAATATTTAACTACTTCAATATCTTTAATAACTTCAGGATTGTCATTCATATAAAACATTAATTGCGCTATATACTTTTTATTTTCATATAAAAATACAGAGTCCTTTCCTTTTTTCACAAAGTATCTTTTATATATCAACTCTGTAAAAATAGTGTCAGTTTGTAAAATGTAATGATCTTTATACTTATCCCTATATAATAATAAGCTTATTTCTCCATTTACAATTAATCGCAAAAAAGCACTTACATTAACAGTATTTTCACTATAAACAGAGTCTTCAACAGTTACATTATTCAGTGATTTATCAATAGCAACATTTGCACTTGTATAATACTCTTCAGCAACATAAAATCCCTTAATTGATTGAGGATTGCACCTTTTAATTTCACCATCACTTTTTTCTTTAAATAAAATTGTGTTTGGAACAATACCCCAGTTCTTGTAATTAATAAACCCATGAATTGTATCTCCTGAATTATTTATGATATACGCTTTTTGATAATTATTCTGTCCTTTTAAATCTAAACTTAAAATGAATATAAAAGCAAGTAAAATAAACATAGAAATCTTCATAATTATATAACTTATTAAAGATTTATAAAATTCAAACTAACTATGGTTTGTCATATGCCGGCAAATATAAATTACATTTTGAAACTAATAAATGCTTAAAACATATGTTTCGGAAAATACCTGTAAGTACTTTTTTCAGTATATGGCAAAAATACCCATATAAACGATACTTTTCCCCCATCCGACATTATATTAAGGCCTGTAGAAGTATAGCTGTAAATTATATAATCGTCATCAAATATTTCATCCGGCTCGCCATAGCATTTTTTTACATTTACAAAAGGTGTTTCAATGCCAATATTCATTTTTGTCACCCCGTTATAAGGCGATGTTAATCCAATAGCATAGGTTTCTTCATTGTCGGCAATTATTGTTTGTGAAGTATTATAAAAGAAAAATCCAATTCCTTTGGAATGGTAAATTGCTACATGCTCTGTTTGATTTATTTCCGGCACAAAATTATGAATAAAATCTTCCGGTTCGCCATATTTTATTTTAACACTTTCGTATGTCTCATTAAGATTAAACCCGTCAATACCAATACCAACAAATATTTTCGGGGTAAAATCAAGTTCCATTTCTACCGTAATGTTTTTATCTCCGCCATTGGTTGAAATCAAAAAAGTAGAGTTGTAAAACCCGGGTTCATTATATTTACTTGCACTAAGTGTTAAAACCTTTTCACCTTGCGATTCAATTATTCCGTTTTCAGGATTAATGCTTAACCATGAAATCTGGTTATCAACATTCCATTCTAATTCTTTTCCTCCTTCATTTGAAATAATTAACGACTTAGTAACAACTTTATCAGAAAAGCTAAAATAATTATTGCTCATGTTAAGTTGTGGGTCTGTTTTACAAGAACTTGTTATTATTATGAAAGACAAAAAGGCAAAAATATGATTCTTCTTCATTTATATTTAGTTTATGATTTAACAAAAATAAAATAATTCTATTTTTAGTACTTTTTCATGTGTATAGAAATATCATTGTTTGACATATCTGTTTTTTATATTTTTTTATAAATACTTTCCAATTATAGCCTATAACTTTTTACAATTGCTCCTCTGTTTAGATAAGCTGGTTGCAAATGATGATGATTTGTTTAATGATTTTAATTATCTGATAAAGATATAAATTTTATTTTTTTTACATACATTATTGATACTTTTGAAAACCCAAATATATGAACATAACAAAAAAAGATACAGAAAATTGTTCAAGAAAGTTTGTAATTTTATTCATTTTATAGTTTTAATTAAAACAATTAGATTGTTCGTATTTTTCTAAATGTAAACAGATGAAAATATATACTAAAAAGGGCGATAGTGGAAAAACCAGTTTACTAACCGGTAAAATTGTTTCAAAATCTGATATTAGAATTGATGCTTACGGAACTGTTGATGAATTAAATTCATTTGTAGGCCTGTTGCGTGATTATATTGAAATGAAAGAACTAAAAGACACATTACTAATTATACAGAATAATTTGTTTATAATTGGTTCACATTTAGCATCAGATAAGATTGAAATTAAAAACCTTCCTGAATTAACAAGCCAGGACATTTCCTTTTTAGAAAATTCTATTGATGAAATGCAAGAAAAACTAACGCCACTTACCTATTTTATTCTACCTGGCGGCCATAAAACCATTTCATATTGTCATGTAGCAAGAAGCATATGCCGTAGAGCAGAGAGACTTACAGAAAAATTATCGCAAAACGAAACCATTAATCCTCAAGTTATCAAGTACTTAAACAGATTGTCCGATTTTTTATTTGTTTTTGCAAGGTTGTTAGCAAAAGAGTTAAATATTGTTGAAATTAAATGGGAGCATAAGTTGAATAAATAAAATTATTTATTATGTTTGCAAAATTTTAAAATATACATTTTTTAATTCTTGTAAAACTGTAAAGAGTATGTATTGGACACTTGAATTAGCTTCTAAATTAGAAGATGCGCCCTGGCCAGCAACAAAAGATGAATTAATTGATTATGCGATTCGTTCAGGTGCACCATTAGAAGTAATTGAAAATTTACAGGAAATTGAAGACGAAGGAGATATCTATGAAAGTATTGATGATATCTGGCCTGATTATCCGAGCAAAGACGATTTCTTCTTTAATGAAGATGAGTATTAACTTTAAGAAACTTTAATTTCATAAGAGCTGAAAGTATTTCTTTCAGCTCTTTTTTTTCAATATAGATTAATTTCTTTCCACTTAAAAACATCTTGTTTTTTTTGAGGCCTATAATCATCTAACCAAATAAAACCTCTTAAATAAAGTTCTTTTAAAGGTAAAAAACCAAACGGGCTTAAAACAGCTTTCGGAGTTTCTTTAAAAACAATATTTTGTACCTCGTTATTTTTTAAATGAATTACATAATTATTACTGGTTACGTGATTAGAACCAATAAATCCATCCTGGTCAATTGGGAAATACATTGTTTCTCCCTTTTTAAAAATATCAATCCGGGCTAATTCATCGTTCTTTATATACCCTTTCATATCCTGTCCCTTAACCTGATCGTACCGAATTGAATCTTTCGGCGAAATAATAAGTGATGATTTATTCAGTTCAAAATGGTCTAAATTATCATCAATTACAAATGCATTTATTTGTTGTGCTGTTATTTGATTTACACCAAACCAAAGAATAGGATTATCAAACATTCTTATAATGGAATCTTGAAATGAATAAACCAATGAATCGCACATACCCTGAAAATCGCTCCTGTAAATTGTACTTTTATGGTAAGCTTTTAGTATTCGGAAAGTTCCTGTAGAATCATATATAGAATTTAAAGTATCGGCATGTAAAAAAAGTGAATCGTTATCGGCAATATGAATAAACAATGCCTTTTCGGTAACTATTGCATATTCAGGCTCTTCCTGGTAAAAAACTTTGTCGCCTTGCAATATAATATTTTCAACTGTATCTTTTAATTCAACATTTATAAAGCCTTTTCCTATTCCTAATGTCCTGTCATAATATAAGCTATCGCCTTTTAATGTTTGTTTATCGTTTTGGTAATATGCATTTTTATTAAACTGGGCAATATCCGATTGCATATTATACCATCCATTTTCACAATATAAATAATTGCTATCGCTTATTATTTCGGTAGGGCCAAAAAAATAGCTAATATCGTTTAGTTTATCATATTTAAGTGTATCTGTATATATTGTATAATCAGGGTCAATAACAACCACGCTGTCTTTAAAAAAAAACAAGTCTTTATCAGGAAAATACCTTCCTGACTTACTGGTTAGAACCGTTGCACTATCAACAATTTTACCTCCATTAAAGAAATGCCCTGAATTATCGTCTAAGTAATAATCAAGAAATTGGGTGTTTAAAATCATGTCTCCATCAATCATTTTTACATTTTCCCTGAATTTTGCAAGTTTTTTGTTACCATTATGGTCTAAAAAATCGGAATAAATATTTAAGGTTTTTCCTCTTTTTACATGAACATTGCTAAAAGCCTGAAACGAATTTTTCTTTCTATAAGCACTATCACAATAAATCCATACATCATCCTGCTTTAAAATAACATTTCCTATTAAACGTGTAACTCCGCCACCAATTTTTCTATTTGATTCCATCGAATTTGCTCCTCTTACTTCAATTTTTGACCTCTTTTGAGAAAATGAATTAAAAGTTAATAAAATCAGTATGAATGTTATAATAAAGGAAAAATTACGGTTCATTAAATTAATCTCCCGTTAATAAAGAAATACTTATGCTTTACAATAAATCTTTAATAATATCATCAGTTGAAATACCTTCAGCTTCTGCTTTATAATTTTTTATTATTCTATGTCGCAACACAGGAAAAGCAATTGCTTTAATATCTTCAATATCAGGCGAAAATTTATTATTTAAAATTGCATGTGTTTTAGCACCAATAATTAGAAATTGTGAAGCCCTGGGGCCTGCACCCCAACTCAGATAGTTATTTGTAATTGAATGCGCCTTATCAGTATTAGGCCTTGTTTTTGTTACAAGGCTTACAGCATATTCCAATACATTCTTATTTACAGGAACTTTTTTTATCAGGGATTGAAATGCTATTATCTCTTCTGCTGAAATTACATTTTGAAGATTGGCGTTAAAATCAGACGTTGTATTTTTAACAATCTCAATTTCCTCATCAAACTCAGGATAATCTAATTTTATATTAAACATAAAACGGTCTAATTGAGCTTCCGGCAGAGGATAAGTTCCCTCCTGCTCAATAGGGTTTTGAGTGGCTAATACAAAAAACGGATCGTCAAGTTTATACCTGATTCCGGCTGCGGTAACAGCTCTTTCCTGCATAGCTTCTAACAAAGCAGCTTGCGTCTTAGGAGGAGTTCTGTTAATTTCATCAGCCAATATAATATTAGCAAATACAGGCCCTTTATTAAATTTAAAATTTCTTTCTTTATCCAGTATTTCGGTTCCAATAATATCGGAAGGCATTAAGTCAGGCGTAAACTGTATTCGTTTGTACTTTAAACTTAAAACATCTGATATTGAATTAACCAACAATGTTTTAGCCAAGCCGGGCACTCCAACCAAAAGACAATGCCCATTACTAAAAATTGAAATAATTACTTCTTTTATAACCTGGTCTTGCCCAACTATTATTTTTCTAATTTCGCTTAAAAGTTTAGAATAAGCATTTTGTAAATCCTTAACTAATTCTATATCTTTATTTTCACTCATAACGCTTAATAATTATTTTATCAATCCATTTAAGACAATTGTTTAATTATCTAAACTACCAACTTCCATACTTAAAATCACAATTTTTATAGTTATCATTAATTTTGATATAAGTACTTTTTTGTTTTTCAAGAATCCAATCGTCAATAAATTTTTGATTTTTTTCAGCAAGTGCCATATCCTGGATTAAATTATAATCTTCTTTTAAGCTTGCTTTATGTGGTTTGGTTTTTGACTTTAATTGAACTATTTTATACATGTCGTTTCCTTTATCGTCAAAAGTTTTAAAAGGTTCTGAAATATCATTTACTTTTAAATCTTTAATGGCATTATATACAGATGGGTCGAGTTGATCAATTTCGAACTTAGAAGAACCTGTTTGATTGTTTTGCATTAATCCGCCATTTGCTTTAGTTGCAACGTCATCTGAAAATCTCCAGGCTGCTTCTTTAAATGAGATGGAATCATTCACTATATACTTTTTAAGGCTATCTAACATTGTATATGCACGGCGTAATTCTAATGGCGACACTTTAGGCTTTAATAAGATATGCCTTACATTTATGAGTTCGCCTTTTCTTTCAATGAGCTGAATGATATGATAACCAAATTCAGTTTTTACTATCCGTGACACTTCTTTCCCTTTCAGGTTAAATGCAACAGCAGCAAATTCAGGAACTAAATCGCCTCTGCTAACAAACCCAATTTCACCACCTTTGGCTGCACTTTGCGGATCTTCTGAATACAATGCAGCTAAGGTTTTAAAACTTTCTCCATTATTAATACGTTCTTTAAAATTCTGTAATTTTTCTTTAACCGCCAGAATCTCTGAATTTTTTATCTTCGGATATTTTACAATTTGGTTAAGCTCTATTTCAGAGTTTACAAGTGGCAAACTGTCTTTTGGCAATTTATTATAAAAATTTTTTACTTCTGAGGGTGTTACTTTTAAGTCACCGGTTAATTGTGACTGCATTCTTTGTGTTAAAAGTTGGTCGCGAATTAAAACTCTAAATTCTGCTTTTATTTCAGGAATTGACTTGTTATAAAACTCTTCAAGTTTTTTTTCTGAACCTATCTGACTAATAAAATATCTTAATCTTCTGTCTATTTCAGAATTAACTTCCTTTTCGCTAACCTCAATACTATCAATTACCGCTTGATTTAACAGTAACTTTTGAAATAAAAGTTCTTCCAGAATATTACATCTTACATTTTTACCCGAATAGTAATTCTGGGTTTCCATTTGCAATTTCTGATTTTCAATATCAGATTTTAATATAGTTTTATTCCCAACTACAGCAACTATTTCATCAATAACTACACCTTTTGCCTGACTATACAAGTTTACATTTACAACTGTAACTAAAAACGAAATAATAATTAATATTCTATTCATATTTTAATTTTAAAACTTTTTTACAACATTTTTACTCATTGCTTCCTTATACACATTATTTTCCATTTCCTCAATTAATTGAATTTTCCTGCGATTTAAAATAATGCTTTTTATATCGTACTTAACAACCGAATATGGTGCTATGTCGTTAATTAATTTATATTTTTTTATGTTTACATAATATCTATAAATAGAATCCTTTTTCACAATAGTCTTTCTCTTAAGCAAAAAATCTTTATTAGACGAAACCTTATAATTAATTCTTTTTAAAACATCATTAAATCTTTCCCAGTTTTCATCAAAATTAAATTCCAGGCCATTTTGAAAACAATAATCTTCAAGGTTGTTCAAATCATCTTCATTGTTTGATTTATACCATTTACTAATCTTAATAAACTCCGGAGACGATTTTGGTATTTTCACAAAAATTGTTTTAACATATTCTGTTTTCAGCCTGAATTCGCTCCTAAACTCATTATAATATGCTTCCATATCCTTTTCAGAAATCACAGTATCTAATCTCTGTTTAATAAGATTCTCCTCAAACCGATGAATTAAAATAGTGGCTCTGTAATCATTTATTTCCTGCGAAACATCTTTCTGCTTTTGGGACAAGTTTTTCTCAGCTTTACTTAAAATCAACATTCTTTTAATCCAATTATCAATGTAATTATTTACCCAGTTTTCACTATCGGCAGGATTCAGATTTTCAGGTAAAAGTTCTGCAATTTCAGAATTATACAAATATGAATTATTAACTCGAACAATAGGTTTTTCGTCATGATTTTTTGTATTCACACATGAAAAAAACAGTAGTACTATACTAATAATATAAAGTTTTTTAATTCTGTTGAGAAATATGATTAACATTTAGAATTATTTTATTGTTTTAAGTAATTCTTCATTAACAGTTATCTTATATTTTTTGCGAAGATTTTTCACCCATTCATCTTCAAGATAAGTCTGATAATCGGCAGTAATTAAACCTTTAGCTTCATCCAGTTTTTTAGGTGAAGGAGCTAATTTTTCTCCTTTTATAACAATCTTGGCTTCTGAATTATTTTCATTATAAGTACCTATGTTCCATACATAATGGTCAATAATTTTATTATCACCCTTTGAATAAATATTTTCTTCTATCTCCAGATTTTTCTCGCCTTTTTTATTGAATTTAGCTAAAATTTCGTCTATTGATAGAGACTGATTACTCTCCTTATTTAAAAATTTATTTACTTTTTTAAAGACTTTTTCATTTGAACAAGTATAAATTCTACCATTAAATCTTTCTCCCCACATGTACTTATTCTTGTTTTTATTGTAAAACTCTTCTAACCCAATTGTATCTTCAACTGCTTTTGTCCATACCATTTTATCAGTTAAATCAAACAACAATATGCCATCATGATACTCCTGCATCAGATATTTAAATTCAGGATATTTATCTTCTAACTGTGTTTTCTCGTATTGTATTAAATATTTTTCTACAAAATATTCAAACATTTTATCTACATATTCTTTAACCGGTATAACCGTTTTGTCAGGAGCTCTTTTTGCTTCCAAATAATTAGCAAACCATTGCTGATTTAACGATTTGTCAGCATACCAAACAAAGTCGCTATTTAAATTTTTAGCATTTTCAGCACTCCAGTTTCCACTAAAAATACTATTGTCAACTACAGTATAAAACTGCGCTAACTTCTTTTTATCATATTTAAAATTATACTCTTTTTTTAATTCAGCTATTACAGCACTTTTACTCTTCTCGCTTCTTGAATCGCGAGTAACTTTTGTTTTAATCATACTTTTCATTTCATCAAATGACTTGATTTCTGATTTCTGTAAAAGTTTCAAAATATGCCATCCATAAGCAGTTTTTACAGGTTTAGAAATATCACCAACTTTATTTAATGAAAAGGCTGCCGATTCAAATGTTGGCACCATTTTGCCTGTTCCAAACATTCTTAATTCTCCTCCTCTTGCTGCTGAACTTTTATCATCGGAGTACTTCTTAGCCAATTTTGCAAAGTCAGCACCTTCTTTCAATTGATTATACACTACCATAATGGTATCATAAGCTTGTTTTGCTACTTCAGGTGACGATTCCGGAGGAATAGATTTCATAATATGTGCTACTTTTACTTTACCAACAGCATCCCGCGTATCAAAAACTTTAATAATATGATATCCGAATTTTGTTCTTACAGGCATTGATATATCACCAACCTTGGTATTATAGGCAGCTGTTTCAAAAGGATAAACCATTTGAAAAGCAGTAAAGTATCCCAGATTGCCACTATTGTTTTTTACAGATTTATCTTCAGATGTTTCACGAGCAACTTTTTCAAAACTTTCACCTTTTATAATACGGTTTCTAATTTTCATAATTTTGTTATAAGCTGCTAATGTATCTTCAGGAGATGCATTTTCGCTTACTCTAATTAATATATGGCTTGCTTTAACATCTTTAGTCATTCTATCATAAGCTTCCTTAATAAGGCTTTCATCTATACTTTGGTTTGTTAAATAAGGTTTTTCCAATTGTCTTCTATAACCCTGAAGTTCAACCACAAACGACTTTAATGTATCTAAGCCTAACCTTTCGGCTTCCAGTACTTTTAATTTAAAGTTTATAAATAAATTGAGGTATTCTTCTAACGATTTTTGATCAATAACTGAATCAGAATTATTTTTCTGATATATTCTCATAAACTCAGACTTAGTTATTTTGGTTGAATCAATTGTTATTAATACTTCATTATTATTTTCCTGAGCCTTAAAACCAGGTGCTAATAATAAACTTATAAGTGTAATTAAAAAATACTTTTTCATTTTTATTATATTTAAGTTAGTTTAACGGTATATATATTATATTATTATCTACTATAATTTGGAGCTTCTCTTGTAATAGTTACATCATGCGGATGGCTTTCAAGCATTCCTGAATTTGTAATTCTTACAAATTTAGCTTCCATTAATTCTGAAATATTAGAAGCACCGCAATATCCCATGCCAGCTCTTAAACCGCCAAGAAGTTGATAAACTATTTCAGATATAGTACCCTTATACGGAACTCTGGCTGCAATTCCTTCAGGAACAAGCTTACTAATATCGTCTTCTACATCTTGAAAATAACGATCTTTTGAACCCTTTTGCATTGCTTCAATAGAGCCCATTCCCCTGTATGCTTTAAATTTTCTTCCCTGGTAAATAATTGTATCTCCGGGCGATTCTTCAACACCGGCAAAAAGAGAACCTGCCATAACAGAATTTGCACCTGCGGCAATGGCTTTAACAATATCGCCAGAATATCTTATGCCTCCATCGGCAATAACAGGAATATTTATATTTTTCAATGCTTTTGCAACATCATAAATTGCCGATAACTGAGGAATTCCAACACCTGCAATTACCCTTGTAGTGCAAATTGAACCCGGCCCAATACCAACTTTAACAGCATCAGCACCTACGTTTACCAAATCTAAAGCTGCTTTGGCTGTTCCAACATTACCAACCACTATATCAATATCTGTAAATTGTTTTCTTGCATTTTTTACTGCATCAATTACTCCTTTTGAATGGCCATGAGCAGTATCTATTACAATTGCATCAACTCCTGCTTTAACAAGCTGGTCAATTCTGTCAAGCGTGTCAAAAGTTACTCCAACCGCTGCTGCTACACGCAAACGCCCTTTATCATCTTTACAAGAATTTGGCCTGTCTTTGGCTTTTGTAATATCTTTATAAGTAATTAATCCAACAATTTTATTTTCCTTATCTACTACGGGTAGTTTTTCAATTTTATACTTTTGCAGAATATTTGCAGCATCCTCTAAATTAATAGATTGACTGGTAGTAATAAGATTTTCACTGGTCATTATATCTTTAATAGAAGTACTTAAGTTTTTTTCAAATCTTAAATCTCTATTTGTAACAATGCCAATTAATACTTCATTATTATTTACAACCGGAATGCCTCCGATTTTATAATTTTTCATCATATTTAAGGCATCTTGCACTTTGGCATCGGGTTTAATAGTCACCGGGTCTAATATCATTCCGTTTTCTGCCCGTTTTACGCTTTTAACTTGCTGTGCCTGCTCATGAATACTCATATTTTTATGAATAACACCTATGCCCCCTTCTCTTGCTATTGCAATAGCCATATTTGTTTCGGTTACCGTATCCATAGCTGCTGAAACCAATGGAGCTTTTAATTCAATATTTTTAGAAAAATATGAAGAAATATTTACTTCTCTTGGCAATATTTCCGAATAAGACGGAATTAGTAAAACATCATCAAAAGTTAAACCATCAAATGCAATTTTATCTTTAGTAAATGACATTAGCTATAAATAATTTGTAATTTTAAAAATTGCGCCAAATTACAAAAAATACTTGAGGCAATATATTATTTTATTTATATAAATTTAGTTACAAGTACTTTTGTAAAAAAATAATAAAGTAAAGTTAAAAGAATTGTTTTAACATATTAAATGAATTTATATCACCAAATATTAATGAAATATTGGGGCTATTCAAAGTTCAGGCCTTTACAAGAAGATATTATTATATCAATAGCTAATGGGCACGATACTTTAGGATTGCTTCCAACCGGAGGTGGAAAATCTATAACTTTTCAGGTTCCGGCATTAGCCAAGCCTGGTATTTGCCTCGTTATAACGCCATTAATAGCCTTAATGAAAGACCAGGTTGAAAATTTAAATGCACGTGATATCAAATCAGTAGCTATTTATTCGGGTATGACTAAACATGAAATTGATATAAATCTCGAAAATTGTGTCTATGGAAATATTAAGTTTCTCTATTTATCGCCAGAGCGGTTAAATACCGAAATATTTAAAGAACGGGCAAAGAAAATGAAAGTAAACCTAATTGCAATAGATGAATCACATTGCATTTCTCAATGGGGTTATGATTTTAGGCCTTCTTACCTGAAAATTGCCGAGTTGAGAGAATTAATACCCAATGTTCCCTTTTTAGCTTTAACAGCTACAGCAACACCTGATGTTGTAAATGATATTCAAGACAAACTAAAATTTGAGAAAAGAAATGTTTTTCAAAAAAGTTTTGAAAGAAAAAACCTGGTATATATAGTAAGAAATGTAGAAGATAAATTAAAATATTTGTTGAAAATTAGTGTAAAAACCAAAGGTTCAGGGATAGTATATGTTAGGAATAGGAAAAAAACAAAAGAAGTGGCATTGTTTTTAAGAGAAAATAACATAACTGCCGATTACTACCACGCAGGCTTAAGCCATGAAATTAGAAACAAGAAACAGGATTATTGGAAAAAGAATAAAATCAGGATTATTGTTTCCACTAATGCTTTTGGCATGGGCATTGACAAACCGGATGTCAGGTTTGTGGTTCATTTAGATTTACCCGATTCAATTGAAGCATATTTTCAGGAAGCAGGCCGCGCCGGAAGAGATGAAAAAAAAGCTTATGCTGTATTATTATACCATGAAACAGACAAAAGAAAACTAAAACAACGCATTGATAGAAGTTTTCCTGATATTCAAACCATTAAAAATACTTATAATGCATTAGGAAATTATTTTCAAATACCGGTTGGTGGCGGAAAGAATAACGTATTTGATTTTAAGATTAGCGATTTTACTTCCTCTTACAAGCTTGATATTATTAAGGCTTTTAGCAGTTTAAAAATACTTCAAAAAGAGGGATATATTGAAATGACTGATGAGTTAAATAATCCGTCAAAACTTATTTTCCTGATGAACAGAGAAGATTTGTACAAATTTCAAGTGTCACATAAAAAATTAGATGCAATAATTAAGTTAATATTAAGATCGTATTCAGGAATATTTAACGACTATGTTAAAATAGATGAAAACAGTTTGGCAAAAAAAGCTAATGTAAACCGCGACACTATATATCAATATTTGCTTAACCTGAGTAAAAATAAAGTAATTAATTATATACCTCAAAAAAAGACACCATTATTAATTTATACTGAAGAAAGAATTGATGAAAACGCATTGTATATTTCACCTGAAAATTACTTAAAAAGAAAAGAGAGATTTACAACCAGAATAAATGCTATGCTTGAATATGCAACAGAGTCAACAAAATGCAGAAGTCAATTCTTGCTTAATTATTTTGGAGAAGAAAATCCTTATCGCTGCGGACAATGTGATATTTGTTTAAAAAGAAATGAATTAGACTTAAGCAAATATGAGTTTGATTCAATTCTTGAAGAAATAAAATTATTATTAAAAAAGGAACCTCTAACCTTAGATAAATTGGTTGATTCAATTTCAAAAAAAGAAGAAAAAACCGTAAAGGTAATTCGCTGGCTACTCGATAACCATAAAATTATTTATAATGATATTAATTTACTTCAATGGGTTAAAATGTAATTTTTTAAAAACCATATATTAATTTTCACGCTTCTTTTATCAAATCCCTCCACATAATTCTACTGACAATAAGCAACATACTATTCCTGAACAAAACAATGCCAGGTTATCATAACAAGGAAAACAGTTAAACTTGGCTATGTTTTATTAATAACCTGATTATATTTGCACTCTCTTTTAATGTGATAGTAGAATGGAAAATAAACTTGAAAATATTGTTTATTCAAAAAATGTTATAGAATTTTTAACAGTAGCAACCGATTACTGTAGCTTTATGGACAAACTAAATGAGTACGATCGTAAAGGATTTATTGACAGGTCGTTAAAAGTTTTACCTCTTTTATATATAAAAGCTATATTATTGCCAACATTTACAAATATTGATTCGTTAGAAATAGAGAAATTTGTAACACAAGAAGAATGGCAATATGTAAATAACAAAGTTGCAGCCTTAATGAACAACATTAATAATTATACTGAAATTACTGATCCTTTAAACTATAATACTGATGAATCAGGATTGTCTGCTATTAGTGAAAATTTTGCCGACATATACCAAGACATGAAAGATTTCATTAGCCTGTATCAAATAGGTACTTTTGAAATTATGCGAGATGCTATTTTTGAGTGTAAAACCAATTTTGAAGATTATTGGGGACTAAGCCTGGTAAATGTATTGAAAGCTTTACACTTTATAAGATATAAAAAAGGATTTGACAATTATAAACCCGGATCAAGCCAAAGTAATATAAGCGATTCATGGTTTATCAAATAACTCAATTTAAACAATGGAAACTGAAAATATACTTAAAAAGATTGACAATGATGAGGTGCAAAAATTGCCTCTTTTAAAATTCAAGGGTGAAATTATAACAATTGACAATATTAAACAATATAATGAAGTTATTCCGGTAATTGCAATAGAAACAATTTTAGGATTTGATACAGAAACACGGCCTTCTTTTAAAAAAGGCCAAAGTAATAAGGTATCACTTTTACAATTAGGAACCCTTGATAAAGTTTATCTTTTCAGATTAAACAAAATTGGCTTACCCGATGGTTTAATAAAATTATTGTCAGATGTTAATAGAAAAAAAATAGGCGTAGCAATAAAAGATGATATAATCCACCTTCAAAAGTTAAAACAGTTTACTCCGGCCGGATTTGTTGATCTTCAAAAATTAGTTGGAACAAACGGAATTGGCGAATTAGGCCTGCGAAAAATAGCAGCAATTGTCTTAAAAGGAAGAATCTCAAAAAATGAACAGTTATCAAATTGGGAAAACGACACTTTAACCGGAAAACAAAAAATTTATGCTGCCACAGATGCCTGGGCATGTGTTAAAATTTATGAAAAGTTATTAAAAAAACAGCCATAATTTACAATCATTCAATAACATTAGGTTACTTTACATTTTTAATAAATTAGTTTGTAGTTAGTTTTCATGCAAAAAAAAATAACCGGCAAAGAGCAACTTGAAATTAATGAACATTATGAAAAATTAATTAGTTCATGCAAAACCTTATTTAAAAAAGAGGAGCTGGTTATAATAAAAAACGCATTTTCTTTTTTAAAAGAAAATGCTGCAACAATTTACCACTCAACAGGTAAGCCCCTTATATTATATTCTCTTGAATGTGCTTTAATAGTATTTAAGGAAATTGGATTAAGCTCTATTTCAATAGCAGCATCTCTTCTACAATTTATACCAGAATATACTAATATAGATATTGATACCATACGCAAAATTTTTGGCAAAAAACTCGTTGAAATTATTGAAGGAGTAAATCGTATATCAGAAATTCATACCGGGAATCTTTCGTTACAAGCCGAGAATTTTATTAAGTTATTATTAAGCCTATCAGACGATATTCGTATTATACTAATAAAATTAGCAGACAGGCTGTATTCAATGCGCAACATTGAATTATCTGACAAGAACACGAGGCAAATTGCATTTTTTAATGAAACTAAGTTGCTGTATGCACCAATTGCCCACAGGTTAGGCTTATACAATTTAAAAACCGAACTCGAAGAATTGGCCATGAAATCGCTTGAAACAGATATTTATCAGTCGATTGCCAAAAAACTAAAAGAAACAAAAGCCAACCGTGAAAAATTTATTAACGAATTTATTGAACCTCTAAAAAGTGAATTAAATAACCTCGGTTTTAAAGTTGACATTAAAGGCCGGCCTAAGTCTATTCATTCTATCTGGAATAAAATGAAAAAACAAGGGGTTGAATTTGAAGAAGTTTACGATTTATTTGCTATTAGAATTATTATTGAAACGCAGTTAGAAAAAGAAAAAGAAGACTGTTGGAGAGTTTATTCAATAGTTACAAATCATTACACACCTAACCCGAAAAGGTTAAGAGATTGGATTTCAAGTCCAAAATCAAGTGGTTATGAATCGCTTCACACAACGGTTGTTGGCCCTGAAGGGAAATGGGTTGAGGTTCAGATTAGAACCGTAAGAATGGATGAAATTGCCGAAAAAGGGCATGCGGCTCATTGGAAATATAAAGAAACAGCTAAAAATACATCTACCGATGAATGGTTGAAAAATGTCAGGGAAATATTAGAAAAACCCGATTTTGATGAAGAAAAAATAATAGATGAAACAAAAATCAGCCTCTATTCAAATGACATATTTATTTTCACGCCAAATGGCGATATTAAAAAATTAAAGAAAAATTCTACTGTTTTAGATTTTGCTTTCAGCATACATTCAAATATTGGCTCCACTTGTACAGGAGCTAAAGTAAACGGCAAAATTGTTCCTTTTAAATATGTATTAAATAATGGCGATAAAGTTGAAATACATACTTCAAAAGCCCAAACACCTAAGCAAGATTGGCTTAATATTGTTATTTCGCAAAGAGCAAAAGCAAAAATCAGAAGAGCACTAAAACAAAAACAATTTGAAAAGGCTGAAGAAGGAAGAGAATTGCTACAACGAAAATTTATTCAACAAAAATTTGAGTTTAACGATGAAACAATAAATTTTCTTATTGTAGATTTTAAACTTAAAAGTGCTCTTGAATTATATCAAAAAATTGGTGATGGAAAAATAGAATTTGCTGATATAAAATCTGCTTTACAATCAATTAATCACAACAATAAAGACACAGAATTATTAAATACAGAAACATCAACCATATCTGGCGTTGTTAATCAAACAATTAAGAGTGATGTTTTAGTAATTGGCAAAAACCTAAATAATATTGATTATAAATTTGCCAAATGTTGCAATCCTGTTTTTGGTGATAAAGTATTTGGCTTTATAACCATAAATAGCGGCACAAAAATACATCGAAAAGATTGTCCGAATGCAAAAGAAATGTGGTCAAAATATCCTTACAGATTTATTCCTGCTCAATGGAGCGAATTTGATCATGATGCCTCATTTATGACTGCACTATTTATTACAGGAATTGACCGCACAGGAATGATTAATAATATTTCAAAAGTAATAACAACTGACCTGCAAGTAAATATGCGTTCAATAAATTTAAATTCGCAAGGAGGTGTTTTTGAAGGAAAAGTTGAAATTCTTATTAAAGACAAAGCAGACCTTGATTCATTAATGAAAAATATAAAAAAAATAAAAGGGGTATTAAAAGTAACAAGAATATAACTTCAAATATTTCTATTTAACTTCAAATGTACAGTAATTCGTTACCTCATTTTTATTCACATCAAATCCTTTTATAATAGCAATATATTCACCAGGTGTATCACCTGTTGTAAATTCAAAATTTAAAGAAGTTTTATTGTTTGAAACATCAAAACACTTCCAATATAACGTATTTCTTACATCAGGTATTCTTTTATTGTTTTCAGGCTCGTTTATTTTTATATTATTATTTGTAAGCATTTTATAACTAAAAAAACGGCCTGAAGAAGGTAGGCTCACACCAGCAAAATCTCTCCCTTTTGATATAATATTTATTATACCGCCAAAAACGGAGTTTCCTCTTATAAATGGAATTTCCACAACATCAATTCTTTCAACTTTTTTAGGTGAAATAGATAATATCCAATCAATATTGGAAACAGCCACAAAATCTACTAATACCAAGGGATCATAAATATTTAGCTCAGAATAAATACCTAAAATATGAAAGTAACGCTTTTTGTTACTTTTTTTAATACTGACATAAGGCAAAAGCTCATTAAAATAATCTTCCAATGTTGGAAGTTGGACATAATCGTCTAAAAATAATGAGTTGGTTGGCGTACCATAAAATGGTATATCTGTACTTGTATCTGCTAATTCCAATTTATAAGTATTGGCTTTATATATTTCTGAGATTTGACTATTTATACATAATTCCTTAATAACCAAATTTTCAGAACTATCTATTTTAAACGGTATAAAAGGCAATTCTACATGTTTAGTACAAAAATCATTACTAACAAGAATTGAGGGAATGATATTTTCATTTTTATTAACAACAGATATAAAAACTTCAATATTTCCATAAATTTGAGGCAATGCAAAATAAAATTGCCCATTCTCATCGGTTAAAGTACTATATGGTTCATTATTACTATTAAATATGGTTAAATTCAATGGAATAAAAGGAATTGGTGTTGAATCAGGCAAATTTACCACACTGCCTGTTAATGAAATGGATTGTGTTTCAGGTATAAACCATATTCTATCATCAATATTATATTTTTGAGTTTTTGAAACATATTTATTTTTCTGTTCAAGTCCCTTTTTAATTACTGATATGGTAAATGAATTTAAGAACATTGTTTTCTCCAAAATATTAATATGTAAGTTTACTTTTTCGCGTTTTTTATATACACTTTTGTTTGAACTAATTTGAATGGAATCATTTTGATTTATCTTTTTAAAATCAAAACTACCTGAATCTGTATCACTTTGCTTTACTTGTAGTAATTCATTGTTATACGGGTTAATAATTTTTATTACTTTATATGAAAAATCATAAGGTGAATAATTTCGCATCCATTTAGTATAAGCTCTTAAATAATAATTGCCTGTTAAAATGTCTTTTGAAATAAATAATTGTCCTGAAGAACCTATACTGTCAAACTCAAATTTACTCTGAATTACCGGCTTGCCATCAGCAGTTATCAATTCAACATAAAGAACTTTACTCCAGTTTAGTTCTCTTAAATTCTTATTTGTAACATTATATGCTACAAATGAAATATATTCACCTACACAATATGTACTCCTGTCAGTTTGTATTTTTACTTCTTCTTTTAAACCATTTTTAATAGTTGTATTTATTGAATTTTGCCCGTTTATTACCTGAACAAAAAACATAAATAAAAACAATTGGCGCCAAAATAAGAATATATTATTCATTCGTATATTTTTTAATTTTCAATAACCTGATAAAACTATTTACCACCAGTCAGGTTTTTTTGTTGTTCCTCCTTTTAATGTACAATCAACACAATCTGATTTTGCAACTCCTATAACCATACCCCCATAAGGGCCAGGCATATAAACAAGATAAATTGGCCAATCTAACCATGAAAACCTTCTCAAAGATTCTTCTAACATAACAGCATCGCAGCCAGGAACATTGTCAAAAGATAATTCGGGTATATTTTTCACAATAATTCTTTTAACTTGTTTTGTTGCAACACCAAAATTTCCCAGAACTTTTTCATCATCATTTTTTGGGAATATCATTTTTAATATTATAGATATTTCCATTTACAATAACCGGTTGCGAATCAAATAACCCACCTGAATTAAAGCTATTTTCTTTCATACTTTTCAAAAAATAGTAAGTTGATTCGCTAACAGTGTACTGTTTAACCAAAATACTGTATTTATACATTAATTTCTGAGTTAAATTATCAACAAAATGCAAAGGAAATTTCTTATAACTATTTTGATTAAGTGCCCTGGTGTCTAATATATATATTTCATTTACCGCCATGGTATTATAACAGTAATATAAAGAATAATCAATTGCACCATCATGAAGAATTCCGTCATAATACATTTTTACAGGCCATTCAGAATGATATTCCCAGGTTTCATCTAATTGCCAAAAATAAAAATGCCCGTAATCATTTGTAGAGGCTAAATCAAGATAAAACTGAACGCCATCTAACGTAATATCAGGATCAGACGATGGTTTATGCTCAATTTCATAATATATTGAATCTACCGGAGGGCACGCTTTAAACTCTTCATAACCTGACTCATATTCAATGCCATCAGGCGTGATAAAATAGAGTTTTAACTTTGACCCAACGTTTAAGTATTGCAAGTTAATTGCTCCTGCATAATATCCGGGTTTATCATCTAATTCACTAAAAACAAATTCAATGCCTTCATCGTTAATAACTTTAACATTGCAATTACTTAATGGTATAAATTTTGGCATTTCCGGAGATGATGCTTTTGATATTTTAATTAATTGTGTATCAGCTTGATTAACAATTAAGGCATCAACTACAACTCTTGACTCAACAATATTATTTTCATCAAGAAAATATTTTTCCACACACGATGTGGCTAAAATAACTACCAATACAAATACAAAAAGAAAGCGAAAAACACGCATCATTCATTTCAAATTTTAATCAACTGTAAAAAATCATTTTAAACAATTATATTTTCTACTCCTTATATCACATTTACCAATAATTTGGTTTCTTTGTTGTTCCACCTCTTAAAGTGCAATCAATACAATCTGACTTCATAACTCCAAAACTCAATGTTCCGTCAGGATTTGGAGAATGAGCAAAATAAATAGGCCAGTCTAACGGAGTAGTCCAACTTAAACGCTCTTCCAAAGGTATGGCATCGCAACTCGGAATTTTATCGAAAGATAACCCCTGAACATCTTCAATAATAATTCTTTTTTCATTCATTGTTGCAACACTAAAATTACCTAAAACTACTTCATCTTTATCTACAATATTGTAAATATTTCCTTGTATAATTACAGGTTGTGAATCAAACATGCCTCCTGACTCAAAACTGTTTTTCTTCATATTTTTCCAGAAGTAATAGGTAGATTCACTTATTGTATATTGTTTAACTAATAAGCTGTATTTATAAAGCAACCTTTGTGTTAAATTGTCTACAAAATGCAAAGGAAACTTTTCAAAGCCATTTTGTTCAAGATTTTCAGTATTTAATATAAAAATTTCATTTATGGGTTTTGTCCTATAACAGTAATACAAAGAATAATCAATTGCTCCATTATGAAGAACTCCATCATAGTACATTTTTATAGGCGCTACAGAATGATATTCCCAGGTTTCAATTACCTGCCAATAATAATAACGGCTATATTGAGCTGATGAAACCAAATTCAAATAAAACTGGGCTCCGTCTAAAGTATTATTTGGATCATTTGTTAGTTTATGTTCTATTGAATAATATATGGAATCTACCGGAGGACATTCTTTAAACTCTTCATAATCTGACTCATATTCCTTTTCTTCAGGAGTAATAAAATATAGTTTTAATTTTGATCCAACATTTAAAAATTGCGGATCAATAATACCTTCATAGTATCCGGGCTTATCATCTGATTCATTAAAAATAAATTCAACTCCATCGTAATTTATAACTTTTACCAGGCAATTACTTAAAGGGATAAATAAATGTTTTTCCGGCGATGAAGCTATTGATAGCTTGATTAATTGAGTATCAGCCTGGTTTGTTATTAAAGCGTCAACAACAACTCTTGATTCATTAATGAAACTCTCATCAAGAAAATATTTTTCGACGCATGAATTAAAAAATACGACTAATAAAATTAAAAAATAACGGAATCTAATTACTCGCATAATTTCCTAATTTAAAATTCCAGCTAACAGTAAAAATAGGATTGCCAATAATAGAATATTTGTATCCTTGTAATCCCCTGTCTTCATTTCTAAAATAGATAGAATAAACATTATTTCTTCCTGTAAGATTATATATACTAAAATTCCAATAGCCATGTAAAAGCTTTTTCTTTTTCAAATTTCCTTCTAAAGAAATAGAAAAATCTATCCTAAAATAATCCGGTATTCTAAACTCATTCCTATCAGAGTAATAAACAACAGGATTTAACTGGATAAAATATGCACTTTGTGGAAAAGTAATTGGCCTTCCGGTACTATATACCATATTTAATGAAGCTGATACACGCCGGTTAAATTTATAATTCCATATAATATTACACACATGTGGTTTATCAAAATTTGACGGATAGGTTTTACCTTTATTTATCTTTTCCCAAAAATTGTTTCCATTAACCGTAATAAATGATTTTGAATAAGTATAAGTAATCCAACCATTAAGCTTTCCTTCTTTTTTAGCAATCATAAATTCAATACCATATGCCTCCTGATTGCCCTGTAATATATCGGTTTCAATGTTTGAATTAGTTAAAAAATCAGCTCCATCCTTGTACTCAACAATTTGTTTTGCGTATTTGTAATATATTTCTGATGAGGTAGTTAAGCCTAATCCGGGTATTGTTTTATAATATCCTGCAGATACCTGGTTAGATTTAGGCGGCTTTATGTGACTATCTACCAATTTCCATTGATCATTTGGTGCAACAGAAATAGTTTTACTCAACATAAATAAGTATTGCCTCATTTGAGTAAAAGAAAGCTTCACAGAATTATACATATTAATACTATAATCAGCAGCAAGCCGCAATTCCGGCCCAAAATAGTTAACAATTTTTGAGCCTTGGGGATAATTAACAGCTTCTTCAATATTGGTTTCTTCGCGGGGCAAATTTTCTTTATATATTAATACTTTTTTAGGCCCAAGTTCTGTAAAGCCTGAATATCGTAAACCTGCGTATATGTTTAGTTTTGAATTTATTTTATAATTGTCGCTAATAAAAACAGCCGATTCAACTCCTTGCTCTGTCCCCAGTCTGTTAATTGTTCTTTGTGACTCAATGCCATAAGGTAAAACATCTCCTCTATCTAAGTTATATAGAATAAAATTAATTCCTGCTGATAAAGTATGTTTCTCATTAATCAACCAATCAAAACCAAGTTTAGATTCTCTATGCAATAGCGAATAACTATGTTTAAAAGCTTCTGGCGGGCTATTTTTATCAATAGTTGTAAAATCGTATTTTGCCACTACAAACAAAAAATATGATTTTATTCCCGGTGTAAATCGATGTTCAAATTTTAAGGAGGTTCCAAAATTAGAATAGCTAAAATTTGTAAGTTTATTTAAACTAAAATAATCACTACTGCCATAACTAAACAAAGTAATCCTGTTTTTTGTATTTATATCATAATCAATAGCACCTGCTAAATCATAAAACTTAGCACTACTATTTCTTATATCAGGTTCATTAATTTTTTTCAAAATCCAATCTGAATAGGTTGAGCGCGCACTGACCATTAAAGATATTTTATCTTTTTTTAATGGTGTTTCTACTTCAATATCTGCCGAAATAGGACTTACGCCGCCCCGTGTATAAAATTTCTTTTTATTGCCTTTCCTTGTTTCTATATTAAAAACCGATGATAATCTTCCTCCGTATTCAACCGGCACATGTGCTTTATACAGGGTAAAATCTTTAATAATATTTGAGTTAAATGCTGAAAAAAAACCAAATAGGTGTGAAGAGTTATAAATTGGAATATTATTAATATAAAACAAATTTTGATCTACATTACCTCCTCTGACATTTACTCCTTGCGCCCCCTCGCTCACACTTGTAACTCCGGGAAGCATCTGCGAAACTTTTATAATATCTTTTTCACCTAACAATACCGGTATCTCCTTTATTTCACTTATTGATAACTTTTCGAGTCCTACTTTTGAACTTCTTTTTGTGTTTTTTGATGCTTTAATCACAACTTCCGATAAGGATATTAATCCCTTTTTCATAGGAAGAGAAAAATAACCGTCAGACCGTACATCTAATATACATTTTATTCCTTCCATTCCGAGACACTGAAAATCTGCTGAATATTTGCCGGGTGGCAAAGCTAAACTAATAAAACCATTAACATCAGATGCACTACCCCGGTTCAATTCATTCAGATACACTGTTGCTCCAATAAGTGGTTCTCCGGTTTCTTTATCAAATAATTTACCATTAATTTTTGTATTCTTGCCGGGTTTCAATTTATTACTGTTTCCAATAATAATAGTTTCAAGCATGTCGGGTTCTCGCCCTTTTAAATATCTTTCCTGAATATTAATTGCTTTATTATCACGATTGTCAATCTCTTCTTCCTCATTACTTATATTTGAATAATTTGGAAGTGGAAATATTTTATTAGTAACTGGAAATAAATAATAAACAATATGATTATCAGTAAAATAAGCTATTTTATTCTCAGTAAAAATTTTATTTATTAAATCATCAAAGCCTATACTATCAGCAACTAAACTAATATTAATAGTATCAATCCATTCATTTTGATAATAAAATTTTGTTTTGGAATATTTCTCTATTTCATCAATTAATTTTATAAGAGAAATATGCTTGTAATTAAAAGAATAAGAATTAGTATCTATCTCTTGAGCAAAACCATTGTATGAATTAATGACACTAAGTAATAAAATAATATAAACTATTGCCTTGTTCACTCTGTTAGTTATAATTGTTTTTGTAGTAATAATAAATTTTATATCTCTTTCTGTTAAAAAACTATCTTTTATTTTTTGTTGAATTGTTTCACTTGCATCTTTTTATTGGCCTTTTGGTTAAACATAAATCCTGCCTGTCAATTCTATTAATGACAATTAATAAACATATTACTTATTAATTAATTGCATGTTACAATATGTTACTAATTGCAATATCTTATTATCATTCTGCTTCTCAATTTTTACTTTATTCCTTACAGTATATTTTTTAATTTTTTTTCTCAACTCTTTTGGAAATATAGTCAAATAATTCCTTCTACTTGAAAACTTATTAACCTCATTATTATATACTAAATAATATGTTTTTATCTCACCAGAAAATTTATATTCTGAATGCCCCAACGAATTATCAAATAAATATTGTTTTTTCCGTCCAATGTATAGTTTTAAACTATCTGTAAACAAAACTTCAAGAAATTTTTCCTGTATCTCAGGATAATAATTTCGAATAAATATTCTATTATTAATAAAAATGGTATCAATTTTTTTTTCATTGAGAACCAACCTGTTAATGCTATTATTTTGATCTTTATATTCCAGTAATATATTTTGTTTATATAAATTATATAGTAATCCTAATTTCTCATATTTTTTATTATTAAATACTAAAGTACCCGTTAATGCTTCGTTACTTTTATAAAAAGGAAATCCTTTTGCAACAGAATGTTCAGGAAAATATTTAACACCGCAATACAAGTCAGCATTATAGCCATATTTACTATCATAATTCTTTCTTAGTTTAATTAACTGTTCATTATCCTGGCCAATAGCAACACTTAAAATTTGGAATAAATTTATTATTGTTAATAAAAGTAATTTAATATATGTCATTTTCACAAATTAAAGGAATAAAGCTAATGTATAATTATAAATTACTCCGAATGTAGCACATAAAATATATTCATATACCAATATTTTCTAAAATACTAAATAATATGTAAGGAATATTCAGAAAAGCAAGAAACACAGGGGAATTATGTTTTTTCACAAATAACAATACATACTTATTATCATTACAATTTTATGTAGTTGTGTTATAAACTGCTCAAAAAACGAACAAGGATATTCTAATGCCTCTAAAAATTTAACAAAAAAAAACCCCGTTAAACTTAACGGGGTTTTAATATAAAAACTAAAATTTTTATTTACTTGGAGCGGCTACGTCCCAGAATAATAATGTTAACATATCATCACCACCAACAGCAGTAGCTGCCGAAGCATAATTGTCAGCATTTAATGTTTGCTCATTTACAGGATATGTAAACCTTGTTGGTACCGGGCCTCCGGTAGCAGCAGAAGGAGCAACATTCATCTGAGGAACATCAAATCTACGATATTCAGTATAAGCTACAAAACCTCTTGTATAAAAGGAAATATATGCCTGTGTTCCAATAAGGTCCATTCTTGCAGCCTGATCTGCAGCAGCAGTATAATCAACACCTGCATCTGTTAAATAAGTTCCCAGAGGAGCTCCCCAGAAAGCAAACGAAGCAGTAATAGCTTCTTCATAAGCTGCTTGTGCTGTTTGTCCAACACTCCATCCTCTTTCAGCAGCTTCAGCAATGTAAAACTGAATTTCAGAATAGGTCATTAAAATACCCGGGAAGTCAGGAGCCTGAATAGCATCATTTATATGCGAATAACTTGGATATGCACTACTATAACCATAGTTTCCGCCTAAATAAGCCATGTCGCCATTTCCTGATGTGTCAATTTTATAGGTAAAATAATAATCCATCCTTGGGTCATTTAAGCCATCCATTAAGTCAACAATAGTATTAGCAGCTACAAAGTCACTACGTCCACTCAATACTAAATCTTCATATAAAGTATTGGTATTTGGAGATGAACCTTCGTATTGCATAAGCGCATTGTCAGCAGCAGAAGTAAAAACTCCGGCAGCAACTGCAGCCTCAACGTTAGTTTGAGCAACGGTAGGGTTAACATCAGCTAAATTAATGGCAATCTTTAATTTTAAAGATTGAGCAAACTTAATCCATGCAGATACATCACCGCCATAAAACAAATCAGCACTACCAATATAATTTGGTGCTCCCACAGTAAAAGCTGCTACAGCATTATCAATCTGTGTTAACAAATCAGCATAAATAGTTGCTGCATCATCATATTTCGGAGAGATGATATCAATATTAATTGCATCTGTATAAGGAACATCGCCAAACATATTTACCAAATTATGGTAACAATACACTTCTATTAATTTGATTATCATTAACTCATTAGTTTTAGAAGCTTCAGTAAAGACAAATTGATCAGTTTCCTTATCAGAAATTATTTTTTTAGCTTCATCTAATGGTTTTAGTACCTGCCTATAATATACACTAAATATATTATCAGGAATAGTACGGTTTACTATATCGTAATTAGCTTCATCAGTATAAGTTGTTTCTGTCCAATATTGCGAAACTAATTTCCATATATTTAAGTTAACATTGGTGCTTGATATTTGATCAACAAGCTCCTTTTGTGCATTGGAGACTAAAAACTCTCCATCCACTACTGTCGGACTCTTTTTATCAGTATTATATTCTTCAAAATTCTTGGTACAAGAAATTGAAAAACCTAATAAGATTAGAAAGAATAAATATATTTTTCTCATAATATTATTTTTTTAAAATTAAAATTGAAGGTTTATGTTAAATCCAAAATTCCTTGCTGTTGGGAATACTCCACTTTGCCATCCTTGTATATTACCAGCACCTTGTGAAGCTTCAGGGTCAGCATGTGGAAGATCTTTATATAAAATCCATAAGTTGGAACCAATAAAACTTATTGTTGCATTTGAAATAAATGCCTTTTCTAAGAAAGACTTAGGAATAGAATAACCAATTGAAACTTCTCTTAGTTTAACATAAGTAGCATCATAAACAAATTTTGCATTCGGATTTCTTGACCATCCCCAAACGCGGTAATCATTTCCGGCTACACGTCGAATATTTTCTTCATATGTGTCAGCAGAAGTCCATTCTCCGTCACCATCAACATCTGTTCCAACAACTCCGTCTAAAACCATACCACCACTCTTAGGATCATAACCATCAGCTGGGTCGTAACCCGGAAGGTCAATATAACTTAATAATACATTTCCGCTGGCATCATAAATCTGATCTCTAACAGGATTACCTAAATCATTTGTTCCTGCTGTTTCAACATAAAGGCCTGTTCCCATTCCATACCATTGGTCAAGTGAGAAAATACTTCCACCCATTTGCATGTCAATTAAGAAACTTGCAGAAAAACCTTTATAACTAATAGTGTTAGTAATACCACTATTCCAATCGGGTTGAATATTTCCAATAACCTGATCTGAAGTACCGGTTTTTTCATAATAACCATTAGATTTAATTATTTTTCTTCCATCAGGAGAATAAACAAAATCAGTTCCCTGAATAGCTCCATAAGGCTCACCTTCACGGGCATTAATTGTAACACCGCCTTGCAGGCTGGCTAACTGAAGGTTTTCAATATCGCCACCTAATGAAATAACCTTGTTTATATTTTTAGCAAAATTCCATGTAATATCCCATCTGAAATCAGGAGTATTTACAGGTGATACATTTAATACAACCTCAATACCTTTGTTTTCAACTTCTCCAATATTTACATACTTAGAACTATATCCGGTTACTCTTGAAACTGCTAACGGAACAACCTGATCAATTGTATTGGTTTTGTATAAAGCAATATCAAAACCTACTCGGTTTTCAAACATAGCTAATTGCAAACCACCTTCAATACTGGTAGATAATTCAGGTCTTAATTCAGGATTGTTTTTGTATGAAGGGAACCTAACCAATGTATTTCCACCAAAAGGTGAAACTATAGTGTAAGAATCTTTTACCCTGCCCCAAGGAGCATCGTTACCAACTTTTGCATAATTTAATCTTATTTTACCAAGATTTAACCAACTCTGATCAACTAAATCAGTAAATAAGAAACTGGTTGAAACACCAGGATAAAAATAACTCCAGTTACCAGGAGGCAATGTTGAAGAAACATCATTTCTTGCTGTTGCATCAATAAATATCATATTTTTAATACCTACTGAAATACTACCAAAGAAACCATTAACTCCGGTTTCTTCATAACTCTCTTCAGGAGGCAGCATTGGAGATGCACTGTTGCTTAAAGCATAAGTACCAGGCACGGCTAAGCCACCATTTGTTGATGCATAAACATTATCTAACCTTGTTAAGCGAATATTAGAACCTAATAATCCGTTTAAGCTGATATCATCAGTTATATATTTATTGAATTTTAACATTGCGTCAAAATTTGTTTCAATAAATGTATATTCATTTCTGGCATAACCTGACTGAACATCAGGACGGCCTACACCAAATGAGCCGGCAACAGAACCAACAGCTTTTCTTTCTTCTTGCAAAAAGCCATAATAGTCAACAGATGCCCTGGTCATAAAATCAAAATTATCATTAATTTTCCAGTCTAATTGAGTGTAGCCAATTAAACGGTCTCTTTCATCCGACTGATAATTTTCATATCGTTGCCAGTATGGGTTATCCCAATAAATTGGTCTTAAATTATTCTCACTATTTGGATTCCATGTAACATTATTATGATTTAACATATAATAATCTTCCTGTAATTTCATATCAACACCAATATTATACCATTGGCGGAATGAAGATAAAATGTTATCAGAATATCCTGTATGGTTTCTACCTTTAGTATAATTATGCGTGTACATTGCAGAAGCAGATACAGTCAAATTATCCATCACGTCAAAAGAACCATTAAAAGTAATATTGTTTCTCTTTAATTCGCTATTAGGCATCATACCGGTTTCATCAGTATTGGTATATCCTAAACGGAATGTTGCAACATCAGAACCACCGCTAATATCGATACTACTAGTAAGCGTACGGGCTCTTTGGAAAAAATAACTTGGATCGTTTGCTCCGGCTACATAAGGTACTTTTTGATTATAAGTAGGCGATTCAGGATAAAAAGAAGCCCAGTTATAAATCATTAAATTAGGGTCAAATTTTGAACCCATTGATGCATCTTCAGTTGTTGGTTCAACATAATCAAGTGTACCGTCGCCATCATAATCATAATAATACAGTCCTTCATATTCAGAACCATCACCATAGAATCGTCCACTATAATAAGGGCCATAACCCTGTCCGTATTCTTTTTGATACTCAGGGAAAGTACTTTTGTCAAGTACATGAAACATAGTACTGTGACTTAAATCAACTTTTAAAGACTTTTGTCCATTAGTGCTTTTCTTACCCTTTTTTGTAGTAATAATTATTACTCCGTTTGAAGCACGTGAACCATAAAGTGCAGTTGCAGCAGCACCCTTAAGCACGTTCATTGATTCAATGTCATTAGGGTTAATGTCACTAATTGGATTTCCATAATCATAACCACTACGTCCTCTTCTTTGGTTGACGTTGTTAGTATTCTGGTTATTTATAGGAATTCCATCCACTACAAATAATACCTGGTTGTCACCGGTTAATGATGAAGACCCACGAATAACAATATTAGAAGATCCTCCCATATTGGTACTAGTTTTAACTTGCACACCAGATACTTTTCCTGAGATAGAATTAATTACATTGGTGTTTTTAGTACGGTCAATTTCATCTCCACTAACTTCTTGAACCGCATATCCCAAAGATTTTTTCTCCCTTGAAATACCAAGTGCAGTTACAACTACTTCATCTACTCCTATTACTTCAGGCTCTAATTGTACATTTAGCACATTAGATGCACCTAAAGGAGCTTCTTTTACTTTCATACCAACAAAGGTAAATACTAAAGAAGTAACATCTTCAGATACTTCAATGGCGTATTTTCCATTAATGTCAGTACTGGTTCCAATTGTAGTTCCTTTAACCACAACTGAAACTCCGGGTAATGTACTGCCGTCTTCGGCACTGGTAACCACACCCGTAATTTCTCTTTTTTGCGCATTTACTATTTGCATTCCTATAAATACAAATAGAAAAATTAGCATCGAAAATTTTTTCATAAATTTTAAAATTTAGGTTAATAAATAGTTGTTAAATAAACATTAATTAATAAAAAAATTAAGGTTAAATATCGATGTGGTAAATGTAAAAAAAATATAAATAAAAACAAATAATGTACGTTATACTTCATTTACAGGTTTATAATCAATATTCTGATATAGATGTGTGTTTTCTATTTTTTTTGTTTATATATATTATAAAACAAAATATTACACTAAATTTTTAGTGTTTTTTTGCAAAACCATTGATTTTGTTGATTCTCATGTAGAATTATATTAAAAAAAAATAAATTAATTTAATTCAATTAATACATACTAAATTATTGATTTTATGTGTCTGTATTCCAATTGTCAATTATTTAGAATGGATATAAATTAGCGATAAAGCATAAAAAAACTCCTCTGCGAAGCATAAGGAGTTAATTTAATACGTTGTAAATCGTCGCTTTTAAACAATAAGATTTTTTAAATTTTATTGTTTACAATTTTTAATATTTCAGACTCAATTTTTTTAGTATCCTTCTCAATAATATTTGCTTCATTAATTATGTGTTCAACAAAATTTTTATCCTCAAGGCCCGCTGCATTAATTTTTACATTCAGGAAAGCTCCCGACACAGCAGCACTTGCAGCTAATGCCCCAACTCCCGCATCTGTAACCGAATTGGGATTGCCAGTTTCAGCCATTGCTTTTATAATTTCTAAAGATTCATAAGCCAGTTGCATTACTTTAAATGGTACTTCAATTGCATTTTTAGTAGCTCTTTCAATAGCATCTTTTCTAAAGGCTTTTTCCTTGTCGTTAGATTTAGGCAAGCCAAAAGCACTCATTATTTCATTAAATGCATTAGTATCCTCATCAACCATTGCAAGTAATTTTTGTTTTAACGTTTGGCCCTTTTCTGCCCAAACAGAAAACTCTTCCCACCTATCATCCCAACCACGCTTATGCGAAGAAAGATTAGCCACCATTGTTGCTAAAGAAATACCTAAAGACCCCATGAAAGCAGCAATTGAACCACCTCCCGGAGCAGGAGACTCTGATGCAGTTTCATCAGAAAACTCCTTTAGAGTCATATTTATAAGTGGTGCTTTGGTTTCGTCATCAAGTAAATATTCTATAATTTTTTCTTTCGGATTAAAAGGCTTCAAATCATCTAATCCGAGCGATTTTACAGCAATCTTAATAATTTCTTCTTCTGATACACCTAAAGAACGTTTTTGCTTTTTCAAATAGTGTTTTCCTGCATCAAGCATAGCATGTAGCGGAACCAATCCTACTAATTCAGACCCGGTAACCCTAATTCCTTTTTCCTGTGCCCTTGCGCATACTTCATCAAAAGCAATATGAATGGGAGTAATATTAATATCTGTCAGGTTCATTGAAATTTGTGCAATTCCATATTCTTTTATAAACCATCCAATTGCTTTAGTTTTTTTTAGTGTACCGGGAATTCTAACAGGCTCTCCGTTTTCATCTTTAATTATTTTTCCGGTAACCGGATTACCCTCTCTTTTAACTCTTCCTGCTTCTCTTACATCAAATGCAATAGCGTTAGCTCTCCTGGTTGAAGTTGTATTTAAATTAAAATTATAAGCTACTAAAAAATTTCTTGCTCCAATGGCTGTTGCACCAGCTTTTTCATTAAAAACAGGTTTGCCAAAATCGGGTTTCCACTCAGGCTTAGATAACTTTTCTTTCAAGCCCTCGTATTCGCCTGAGCGACAAAAGGCTAAATTTCTTCTTTTTTCATCAAATGCTGCATTCTCATAACAATATACAGGAATATTTAATTCCTCACCAACCCTCTTCGCTAATTTCCGGGCATACTCAACAGTTTCTTCCATTGAAATATTTGAAACAGGCACAAAAGGGCAAACATCGGTAGCTCCCATACGTGGATGTTCTCCCTTATGTTTAGACATATCAATTATTTCTGCTGCTTTTTTAATTGCTCTAAAAGCTGCTTCTACAACTTCATCAGGCGTACCAACAAAAGTTACAACTGTTCTATTGGTAGCTTTGCCCGGATCAACATCCAACAATTTCACACCCTCAACATGCTCAATTTGATCTGTAATTTGATTTATTACCGACATATTAACCCCTTCGCTAAAATTAGGGACACATTCAATAAGTTTCTTCATAATGTTAATTAATAATTAAGATTTAAATATTTTAAATATTCATAATTTCACCATTTAAAATAACCTTTTCAACCAAATTACTGCCAAATGAATACGGAAGAAACTCAACACTTGGTATTTTCTTAGTAATAAACAGGTTAGCTATTTTTCCTTTGGCAATACTACCTGCTTTTTTGCTTAAACCCATCGCATAAGCACCATTAACGGTAACTGCATTTATCACCTCTTCGGGCAACATTCTTAAATTAATACATGCAAGCGACATTATAAACTGCATATTTCCGGATGGTGCCGAACCGGGATTAAAATCGGATGCTAAAGCAATAGGCAAACCCGCTTTAATCATCTTACGTACAGGAGGATTTATCATGCCAAGAAAAAAAGCAGCACCTGGCAACAATGTGGGCATTGTTTCTGAATTTAATAACGCTTGTATTTCTTTCTCACCGGTATATTCAAGATGGTCAACAGATAATGCATCATTTGCTACTCCTACCTGAATTCCTCCTGAATAATCTAATTCATTGGCATGTATTTTAGGTTTTAGCCCATATTTAAAAGCTGCTTTAAGAATTTTATCTGTTTCATCAACTGTGAAAAATCCTCGATCACAAAACACATCAATATAATCAGCAAGTTTTTCCTTAGCAACCGCCGGAATCATCTCATTAATAACCATATTGACATAAGCAGATTGTTTATTTTTAAACTCAAGAGGAATGGCATGAGCTCCTAAAAAGGTAGATTTCACAAGTACTTTTGAACTATTCTTAATTCTTTGAATTACCCTAAGCATTTTCAGTTCATCAGCAAGATTCAATCCATATCCGCTTTTAATTTCAACAGCACCGGTACCCAAACTTATAATTTCATTAATCCGCAACATAGCCTGCTTATATAATTCATCTTCTGATGTATTATGTAAAAGCTTTGCGCTATTCAATATTCCTCCTCCACGCCTGGCAATTTCTTCATAACTTAATCCTCTAATTTTATCTGTGTATTCAATTTCGCGGCTTCCTGCGTAAACTAAATGTGTATGAGAATCGCAAAAAGAAGGAAAAACAAATTTATTACTTGCATCAATAATTTGTTCAACCTTAATATTCTCAGGCATTTCCTTCATATATCCAAAATCCTGAATAATATTTTTATCAACTAATAAATAAGCATTTTTAATTCTATGAATCTCGGACATATTTTGCCCACAAACTTTTAAAACCGGTTTATCCTCTACCTGAACCAATTCTTTAATATTCTTTATAAGTATTTTCACTTTTTGCTTTTTTATAGGATAATTTTACCCTGAAAATTCATTATCAGACTTAAACTATTCTAATTTTCAACACAATAAACTAAGTTAAAGAGGGCAAATATAAGAAGTTTTTTTTTTCAATTGAAAGCTAAAAAACGAAGCAAATAATACAGTTTAAAATAGATTCAATTAATGTATAGACTAATACTAATAAACGTAAATTTTAATTATCAGAATTTAATTTTAATTTTATTGCATGGTTCATAATATAAATAAGTATATTTTTCTTACTACTCTGTATTTTCTTATAGGTGCTAAGGTAATTTCAGAACCTATAAAAACATATAATTTCAATGGAACTATTGATGCCCATAATTTAGTAGAAAACATAGAAATATTAGAAGATACTTCTAAATCGATTAGCATTAACAATATTATAACAAATGACAAATTCAAAAACCGGACTATCCATAAATTTTCTGAAATATATTTAAATTATAGTGAATCTGATTTTTGGATAAAGTTTAAAATAAAGAATAGCTTAAATTCACAACAATATGTAGTTATTGCAGACAATAACCCAAGATTAATTTATAAAGAGTTTTACTATTTAAAAGACGATTCATTAATTAATATTTTTCTTTCATCTAACGAATTAATTAAAACAAATAATCATACGATAAACACGAGTTACTATATTTCTCAAGTTTTATTAAATTCCTTATCTGAGTACACATTTTACTTAAAAGTTTCGAGTGAAGGAGGCCCTTTAAATATAGCTTTAACAGCTTATAAGCCAAGCACATTCTTTCATAACATAGTTAGTAAAAATCTAATTCATGGAATTTATTATGGTGTATTGTTAACTATTTTATTTATCACTTTCTTGCTTTGGTTTTCTAATAAAAAGTCGAAAACAGAAAGATATAATTTATGGTTTTTCTTTTATGTAATTTTAGTACTTATTTTTAGTTTGATATTTGATGGATATGGCATACAATACGTTTGGAAAGCTAATTTAATTAGAAATAATCATTTAACACTTGCTTCATTACTGCTCTCATTTATATTTATTACATTATTTATTGACAATTATTTTAATGTAGGTAAAAAATGGAAAAAATGGAAACCAGTGCTTAATAGTATTATTATATCTTCTCTATTTGTTACCGGATTATTTTTACTAAATATTGTCAATAATAAAACAGCTATTATTTTAACATTTATAATTGCCTATATGTTAATCATTTCGAGTTTTATTTTAGCATTAAAAAATTATAAAAATACACCACGATTTGTTTTGTTTTTTTTAAGCTCAATAATAATTATCGTTATTTGTATTTCAATACTGTTTATACATATTCAATCAGGATATTTAAACACTGATTTTCAGGATAATATCATCAAAATAGGGTTTTCATTCTTTCTGATATTATTAACTATCGGACTTACAATAAGAATGCGCATTCAAAGAGAATCATCATATATTCTGGCTCTTGAAGACCTTCGGAAAATGAAATTACACGAAGAAAAAGCAAAACAAGTTCTTGAAAGCAAAGTTCAGGAAAGAACTAAACTTTTATTAGAAAATAAAAATAAGTTAGAAAAAGCGAATAAAGCTTTTATAAAACAACATAAAGACCTGGAAGCAGCTTTTAAAAAATCAAGCAGACAGCATGTTAAATTACAAAAAGCTTTATTAAAAATAAATGAACACAAAGACAGCTTAGAGATTGCATTTAAAAAATCGAGTAGCCAGCATGTTAAATTACAAAAAGCTTTACGATTAATTAATGAGCAAAAAGTAAAATTAGAAAAAGCCAATAAAGAGATCAAAGAAAGTTCCAGACTAAAAGAAATTTTCTTAGCGAATACTTCGCATGAAATAAGGACTCCTTTAAATGCAATTGTTGGATTCACAAACCTTTTACTTAAAACTAATTTAAAGGAAGATCAACTAAAGTATATTAAAAACATCAAAACATCAGGCGACAATTTATTAGTAATAATTAACGACATATTAGATTTTTCAAAAATTGAAGCAGGAAAATTAACCTTTGAACAAATTAATTTTAACATTTATGAATTAATTAATAATTTAATTGAAACTTTAAAAATAAAAGCTAACAATAAAGAATTAAAACTAAAATGCTCAATTGACAAAGAAATAGATAAAGTATTATTGGGCGACCCTTACAGGCTAAATCAAATATTAATAAACCTGATTGGAAACTCTATAAAATTCACAAAAAAAGGAGGAACAATACAATTAAGACTTACTTTACTACAAAAAGACAATAATAATATTCGTATAAAATTTAATGTAAGCGATACAGGCATTGGGATATCGAAAGATAAACTACATAATATTTTTGATAGTTTTACCCAGGCTGAAAGTAATACAACCAGAAAATTTGGAGGAACAGGTTTAGGGTTAGCCATTGTTAAACAATTAGTTGACTTACAAAATGGCTCATTAACCGTAGAAAGTGAAATAGACAAAGGAACTGATTTTTATTTTGAATTGAATTTTTTAATCGGATCAAAAGTAAATGAAGAAGAATATTCAACAGGCAAGGTTAGCAGTACTAATGAAAAAATTAATGAGATTAAAATCCTGTTAGTAGAAGATAATGAGATTAACCAGCAATTAGCACTTGACACAATAAAAAACTGGAATAAAAAAATAGAAGTTGATGTTGCAGCCAACGGTTTAATTGCTACAAACAAGCTTAAGAAAAAAGATTATCATATCATTTTAATGGATATTCAAATGCCCGAAATGGATGGAATTGAGGCAACTAAAATAATAAGGCAAGAGTTTAAAGAACCTAAAAGCAGCATTCCTATAATTGCTATGACTGCACATGCAATGAAAGAAGAGCGTGAAACATGTAAAAAAATTGGAATGAATGATTATATAACAAAACCATTTTATCCGGAAGATTTATATAGAAAAATAATATATTATACTTTCAAAGCAAAAAAAGCAAATAACAATATAACAGAAACTTACAGTTCAAATAATGAATACATAACTAATTCTATCACTTCATTTGAAATAATAAACCTGGAACATTTAGAAAATATTTATCAAGGCAATACTGCAAAAATTAAATCACTTTTAGAAATATACATAGAAACAGTATCAAAAGAAATAAAAAACCTTGAAAATTCCTTTTCAAATAGTAATTGGGCTAAATTCAGAACTGTAGCTCATACTTTAAAACCAATAATGGGCTATATTGGTTTATTGAAAACTATGAAAATGCTTGAAGGCTTAGAAAAAAGTAAATTAAATAAAGAAGAACTTGATAATATTAAAGTAAATATATCAGAAATTACATACACCTGGGAAAAGGCCAAATTAGAAATTAATAAATATATTGACTCTCTTAATGAAACTAATTAAAAATTAATCCTTATTATTACACTTGAAGAATTTTATTACACCGTGAATTTTCTCAATATAAATAAGCTAGAAATATTATTTTTTTTATTGTTCTGTTTTGTTAAACCAGTTAATTTACAAGCAAATAACAGATTAAATCAAATAGACAGTTTAAAACAAGTATTACAAAACAGTAATATAAATCATTCAAAAGAATTAAATGATATTGCATTTTATTACTGTAATAGCAATTCCGACTCAGCACTTTATTATGCTAATAGGGCTATTTATGAAGCAAACAATCAGGATGACGGTAAAGAATTAGCAAAAGCTTTTAAAATAAAAGGAATTGTAAATTATTATAATGGCACTTTAAGTAAATCACTATCGTTTTATAAAAAATCGTTGACTCTTTTTATAGGTATAAAAGATAGTTTAGATGCTGCAAAAATTTTTAATAATATAGGAATTCTATATGAAAATTGGGCAAATTATGACAGTGCAATTTATTATTACCAGAAAGCACTTAAAATACATGAACTGCTTAATAATAAATCGGGTATATCAGGCTCATTAAGTAATTTAGGAGTTGTATATTTTAATATAAACAATTATAAAAAAGCACTCTATTGCTTTAAAAAAGCATTAGAAATAAATGAATTAACAGGTAATAAAATAGTTATTGCAAACGCATTAAATAACATTGGCGCTGTTTATAAAGACATGGACAATGATAGTTTAGCTTTGCAGTATTATTATCGTTCTGAAAAAATAAGTAATGCATTAGATTATTATTATGGACAAGCAAATTCCCTGACAAATATTGGTATAATTTATCTCGATCAAGGCAAATATGATGTAGCAAAGAAGTTTTTTGAAAATTCGTTCAAAATTCGTTCAAAAATTGGAAATAAAAGAGGAATAGCAAGCTCATACGAAAAACTTGGCAATGTTTATTTAGCATTGTCAGATTATAAAAAAGCCATTGCTAATTACTTTAAAGGCATAGAAATAGCACGGGAAGCAGAAATAAAAGAAGTTGAAAAAAGTTTATATCTACAATTATACAGAACCTATCTTCAAATTAACAACTATAAAAATGCTCTAAAATATCACTTAAAATATGCCAATTTAAAAGATTCAATATTTAATGAAAAAAATGCATCAAAAATTATTGAATTACAAACAAAATATGAAACTGAAAAAAAAGAAAAAGAGCTAAATAACCTGGAAGCTAAAGCTAAGATACAAGAGATTGAAATAATAAAAAAATCGCAAACTAATAAATTACTATTCATTGGCATAAGTATTATACTATTGCTTTTTATTATAATATTAATTGGCTATTCTAAAATTAAAAATTCAAATTCTGTTTTACTCACGAATAAAGCAATATTGAACAAACAAAAAAATAAGTTGTTTACAATTAATAAAGAATTACAAGTAGCTAAAATTAAAGCTGATGAAGCAAGCAAAACAAAAAGTTTGTTTTTGGCTAATATGAGTCATGAATTTAGAACACCAATGAATAGCATTATAGGATTTACAAATTTGTTGTTGCATAATTCAAATCACACAAAAGCCAAACATTATCTGAAAAATATAAAAGCTTCTTGTTCTAATTTGTTGGTTTTAATAAATGATATTCTGGATTTATCTAAAATTGAAGCCGGTAAATTAGAAATTGAAAAAAGTGAATTTAATTTATACAAACTCGTTGCCGATTTGGTCGATTCCTTTCAATTAAGTGCAAAAGAAAAGAATCTGAAGCTAATCCAAAATATAGATCAAAAAATTCCAACATATATAGTAGGTGATAAATTGCGATTGACACAAATACTTACAAACCTATTAAGCAATGCCGTAAAATTTTCTACAAACGATAAAACCATAATAATTTCAATAACATTAGTTAACGAAAATTTAAATTCTATCACTCTGAATTTTAGTGTTAAAGATGAAGGAATTGGTATAAGTAGTGAAAAAATTGACACTATTTTTGACAACTTCAACCAAGTTGACAACAATACGAACAAAAAGTACAAAGGAACCGGATTAGGCTTATCAATTGTTAAAAAACTTATAGAATTACAAAACGGAAAATTAACAGTAAAAAGTGAACTAAATAAAGGATCGACATTTTGTTTTGAAATAACCTATTTTAAATCATCTCTGTCTGGCCTTCAGCAAAAAGATAAAAACAATGAAAAAATAGTTGAATTACCCTCAAACCTGAAAATTTTATTAGCCGAAGATATTAAAGCAAACCAGGAAATAACTATTGATTTAATACATACATACAAATCTTCAATATTTATAAATACTGCTGAAAACGGGTTGGAAGTTATTGAAGAATTAGAAAAAAATGACTATCATATTTTACTCCTTGATATACAAATGCCCTTAATGGACGGTTACGAAACAATAACTATTATTAGAAATAAACTAAATAAAAAAGACCTCCCTGTTATAGCATTAACTGCCCACGCTTTAGAAAAAGAAAAAATAAAGATATTAAATTACAAATTTGACGATATTATTACTAAACCTTTTGAACCGGAAGAACTAATTAGAAAAATAGGATTTTATTCAAGTAGGTACATGAAGCTAAGCGATAGTTGTTCAGATAATTTAAACATGATAAATTCATCTGATTTAGCAGATAATACAAAGCAAACTCATATACTTTTTAAACAATTAAAGTATATAAATTTATCATATTTATATAAAAATTATAACGGTGACATAGCAGGAATTCTCAAAATATTGAGTATGTATCTTATTTCAATAGAATCGGATTTACAAAGACTAAAACAATATTTTGCAGAAAAAAAGTTAAACCATATTTCAACCATTGCTCATAAACTTAAGTCACAATTTAAATATATTGGGTTAAATTCTGTTCATAATGATATATGTAAATTAGAAAAGCTTAGCAATACAGGCCAAAATGAAAAAGAAATTATTGAAATTATTAGTAATTTGAATACTATTTGGGCAAATGCTGCTGAAGAAATCAAGGATTTTATGAATCAAAAAGTTTAATATATTTAAATTTAAAATTGCAAAATTGTTGTTTTGTTGTTATTTTGTAAAATGCTAATTTTTAACCGTTACTACGGAAGAAGGAAAACAATATCTTAATGAATAATAAGCAAAAAATATTTTTAGCTATTGATAATGAAAAGCTTATAAATGAGCTAATTGCATTAATAGATAAAAATAAATATAGCCTGGCATCTTATAATTCCGAGATTGAGTGTATTGA
This sequence comes from Chlorobiota bacterium, assembly GCA_013152655.1. Taxonomy (GTDB): domain Bacteria; phylum Bacteroidota; class Bacteroidia; order Bacteroidales; family B39-G9; genus JAADFW01. The sequence continues at coordinate 20,660 of JAADFW010000272.1, read as the reverse complement.
AAATTTACATAAAAACCCTGATATTTTATTAATAGATTATCATTTAAATAATAATACAGACGTAAAAGAAAAGAAAAGTGTAAGTGTAATTGAAAAAATAAAAGAAAATAAATTAAGTACTAAAGTATTTATGTTTTCTGAAAAAGGTTCGGCAAAAACTTACATTAATATAATAAGTAAAATATTTTATAGTTTTGCTTATAGGTTATAATTAATTACTTTTTAAAATAATTTATATCATGAAAAACAAATTTACCATTATACTTGTTGATGATGATTTTATTTTCCTTGAAATGCTTAAGGAAACCTTAATAGATAATCCTGATTATAATCTGGTTACTTTTCAGTCTGGCGAAGAATGTGTAAATAATTTACATTTAAAACCCGATGTAATTGTATTAGATTATTTTTTAAATAGCGAAAACCCTGATGCTAAAAACGGACTTGAAATATTAAAAGAAATTCATGACGCTATGCCTGAAGCTAAAGTAATAATTTTATCAGGACAGGAAGATGGAAATATTGTATATGACTTTGTTAGGGAAAATGCTACAAATTATGTAGTAAAAGACGACAATGCATTTGACAATATTAAAAAAGCAATTGAAACAATACTTTATTAAACTATTATTAGTATTAAAAAGCCTGATTTAAGTTAAATCAGGCTTTTTTTTTGTGTGGTATATTAGAATTACCCTATTATATACGTTATTCCCTTAAATCAATAACCTCTACATCAGGATGTTCTTTCTCGTTAAAAACAAAGAAGTTATTATCAAACTCCAAATCTGTTTCCATATTATTTATTTTAAAAATATAATTATTCCCATCTTTACTAAAATATTTAATAGTGTATAATTCGTCTTTTTTATTATTAATAAATAATCTTATTCGCGAATAATTTTTCTCTAAGCTTTCAGGAACTAAATCTATTACGCTAACAGTTATTCCATCAACTACTTTATCTTCAATATACTTATATTTAAAATCTTCCTGATAAATAGTTAATATTTTTGTCGGATCATTCAAAATTTCATTTTCCACCTCATCACTATCTTCCTCGCTATGCTCAACATCAGAAACATTTACCTCATCAGACTCTTTTAAATAAACCCATTTTGTTTTACCATTAAAATAAGTTTCAGTATCCATAAATTCCAATTTGTAATTTTTATCTTTTATATAAATAGTACCTTCAAAAGATTCTGAAAAATCTTCAACTTTATTAACTAATGTATTAGTAAATTGAGCTTTTATACTTTTATAGCTATTTGTTTTATTAGCAACTCTGTCAAGAATTTTTTTTGCAACAGGATCGTGTTGTGCAAATGCTGTACTTACTAAAAAACCTAACAAAATCAGGATTATTTTTTTCATTGCTTTAAAAATTAAATTATCTATTAATATGTTTTTTATAATTGGTCTATTCTATTCAATAATTGTTCCAGAGAATAATCGTCAGGAATTAACACCTGCCTTGCTTTACTTCCCTCAAATGAACCTACAACACCGGCAGCCTCTAATTGGTCAATTATTCTACCAGCCCTGTTATAGCCTATTGAGAATTTTCTTTGAATTAAAGAAGTTGAACCTTGTTGTGTAGCAACCAGCAGGCGTGCAGCATCTTCAAATAATGCATCTCTTTTTTTCAAATCAACCTCTCCTACTTTTTCTGAACCTTCGTCAACATATTCCGGCAACATAAATGCTGAAGGATAAGATTGTTGCTTAGTTATATATTCTGTAATATTATCTATTTCGGGTGTGTCAATAAATGCACATTGCACTCTTATAGGCTCGTTTCCGGCAGCAATAAGCATATCTCCCCTGCCAATTAGCTGATTTGCTCCCGGGCTATCTAAAATTGTTCTGGAATCAATAGATGACATTACCCTGAAAGCAATTCTGGCCGGAAAGTTTGCTTTAATTAAGCCTGTAATAATATTTGTAGTTGGCCGTTGTGTTGCTATTACTAAATGAATTCCAATAGCCCTGGCCAATTGAGCTAATCTGGCAAGAGGCATTTCAACCTCTTTGCCTGCTGTCATTATTAAATCGGCAAATTCATCAATAACAACAACAATATATGGTAAGTATCTATGTCCGTTTTCAGGATTTAAACTTCTTTCAATAAATTTAAAATTATACTCTTTTATATTTCTGGTACGCGCTTTTTTCAACAATTCATAACGGCTGTCCATTTCCATGGTCAATGAATTAAGCGTATTAACCACTTTTTGCGTATCTGTTATTATAGGTTCTTCTTCGCCCGGCAGCATTGCCAAAAAATGTTTTTCAAGTTTCGTATAAAGTGTTAGTTCAACTTTTTTAGGGTCAACCAAAACAAATTTCAATTGTGCCGGATGTTTTTTATAAAGTAATGAAGTAAGAACAGCATTCAAGCCAACCGATTTTCCTTGTCCGGTTGCTCCGGCTATTAAAAGGTGTGGCATTTTGGTCAAATCAATCACATAAGCTTCATTCGAAATAGTTTTTCCTAATCCTATTGGTAATTCAAATTTTGTTTCCTGAAATTTTTTGGAAGAAATAATAGAATGCATTGAAACTATTTCAGGCTTTAAATTCGGAACTTCAATTCCAATAGTTCCTTTCCCCGGTATTGGTGCAATTATCCTAATTCCTAAAGCTGAAAGACTTAAAGCAATATCGTCTTCAAGGTTTTTAATCTTTGAAATTCGAACTCCCGGTGCCGGGACAATTTCGTACAATGTTACCGTTGGGCCAATAGTTGCTTTAATTTTATCAATTTCAATCTTATAATTTAATAAAGTTTCTACTATTTTATTTTTATTGCTTATTAACTCTTCGTTGGTAACTGATGAGTTTTGTAAATCATGCCTTTTTAACAAATCAATAGGCGGCATTTTATAAGTTGATAAATCTAATGTGGGATCATAATTTCCTACCGGCTTATTTGATATTTTATCAGCCTTCTCTTCAACTCTTGAATTTTCAATTGAAAGTTTTAATTCATCATTTTCATCACCCAAAGTTTCTTTTACAACAAACTCATCTTCTGTATCCTTATTAATTTCATTATTAATTTTCGTTTCTTCTACATCAAATGCAACACTTCCATTATTTTCTTCCCCAACATTTTCAAGGTTTTCATCACCAATTTCATCGCTAAAATCAATATTTTCAATTGATGAACGAGCAAATATTCTTAAAACAATACTCTTTATTACTTGTAAACTATTCTTAAAAGCAAAAATTATAAATATGAATAAATAAAGAATAATAACAAACGCAGTTCCTGCTTTTCCAACTATTGAAATTAACCACTTACTAAGATAATACCCATGTAAGCCTCCCGGCAAGAATTTGCTGTTATAAAATATAAAACCCAATATTAGTGATAGCCAAATAGCAATTAATATACTATATTTAATTGATTTCCAGATTGAAACTATTTTTAGTTTCAATAATTTAAAACTAATAATGCCAATAATATACACAATAAAAAAAGATGCGATTCCAAACCATTTATGCATAAATAGATAAGAAAAATATGCACCTGTTTTACCAGCCCAGTTTTCTGCATACACATTTGAATTAAATATAAAATCATTCCATTCTACATCTAATTTACTTTGATCTACTTTCCATGTAAAAAAGTATGAAATCATTGCTATAGTAAGGTAAATAGCAATAGCAATAAATATGAGGCCAAAGGCAATTTTAATTTTTTCATCTTTAAAAAAAGATGATGATTTATTAAATGCTTTTAGTTTTGATTTTTTATTATTCGACTCAACTGACCTTTTATCTGTTTTTTTTTCTTTTACCATTAAAAAAACTACCTAATTATTCATTTATTATTTTAAACTGAATTGGCAAAAATGCTAATTTTTATATAAAACTATCAATAATTTCCTGCATTTTTTCTTTTGATACTTTTTCAAATTCATCAGGAATAATAAAATCTTCATCGGAAACTGAACATGGTATAATTTGCTTAATCTTCATTCTCATTTTTATTCCATTCATTTCTAATGGAAATTCAAATAAAAAACCATTTATCTTCTCCGGATATATTTTACCAATTATTGAGCTTTCAATATTAAAATTAGGAGTGTAATATACACTTACCGGTTTTTCAGAACTTTTTACAGGAATAATTAGTGCTTTTTTACACCAATATCCTAATATTCTTTTTTCAAAAGGCACAAATTTTACTTTTGCATTTTTCATAGTTTTTAAACCCGGAATTATTTCTGACATAGGGCTTTGGTAATAATACTTTTTCTCCATGAATTGCAATAAAGTCGTATTTGTATTATTATGCGAATCAATTATATAAATAGTGCTGAAAACACCCATCCATCCTACAGCTTTTGATGCAGACTTATGATTTTTAACTTTTACTTCAATAGATGTTGGCAGTAAACCAATTATTGGGTTAGAATCCTCGCTTTCCTCATAAGTAATATCATACACAATTATTCCTTCTTGCAACTCTTTTATTCTCTTTTTTTGTGTACAGGAAAATAAAACTACTATTAATAAAATGGAGATACAACTGATTCTGTTCAAAGCAATTTTTATTTATTTGGTGGTAAATTTACCAATTAATTTTCACACGCAATAACAATGTATTTAAAATAAGGGTATTAAATAATATAAAAGCTATTTCAACTACTAATAATCTTAACCCCATGTAAGTATTCAGGTTATTACAACATAGTTACCATTCTATTTGCTTTTTATTTAAAAAACCGGAGATACCCTTTTTGCAATCTTTAGTACCGCGTGCTCTTGCGTTAATTTCAGCTAATCTTTTCAGTGCAACAGTAGTTTCAAAATGTTGTATATCTGAAATTATTTGTTTTGTAATTTTAATTGATTCAGACGATACATTTTTTGCTAATTCATCCGCAAACTCATAAACCTTTTCATCAATAATATTATTTGTATAAATTGAATTTATCATTTCAGTTTCCATTGCTAATTTAGCAGATATTAATTTTCCGGTTAATAATAAATCTCTTGCTTTAGCTTCTCCAATTTTTCGTATTAAAAAGAAACTTACCAGTGCAGGCACAAATCCAATTTTCACTTCTGTAAAACCAAATTTAGCATCAGGAACTGAAAAAGCAAAATCACAAACAATTACTAATCCTGAACCACCGGCAATTGCATGCCCTTCAACCTGGGCAATAACTATTTTATCATAATTATAAATTTGTTCATACAATTCCCGTAATGAATTAGAATCTTTTAAATTATCCTCATAATCAAAAGATTGAAGTTTTGTAAGATATTCCAAGTCAGCACCTGCACAAAAAGAATTGCCATTTGCTTTTAAAACAACAATTTTTATATTTTCTTCATTTTTATAAATATGAAGTACTTTTTTTATTTCATCAATTAATACTGAGTTAAGGGCATTTCTTTTATCAGGCCTGTTTAAAACAATATAACCTATACGATTTTTTATTTTTGTTTGAATGTATTGAAAGTGATTATTCATTATTTACTATTTTTTAACTTGATATAATTTAACAATTTATAAATTAAAAATTCATGCTACTATCAATAATAAAATACAATTTACTGTTATACAGCATATTAATAAATTTAAAATATAATTAATATGCAATTACAGAATGAAAAAATATTTTTAGTTTTGCATTCCTAATTTACACATTATAATTAAACCATTTAAAGTTTTATAACTTTAAAAATATGAGAACATTTTTTAAAATATTAAATTATTATTGATATGGGAAAAATAGCAGTTGTTGCCTTAGGTGGAAATGCCTTATTACGAGGCGACCAGGCCGGTACTATTGAAGAACAAGAACAAAATACTACCAATACCTTAGAAAATTTAATTTCTTTAATAAAACAAGGATATAGCCTTATTCTTAGTCATGGGAACGGGCCTCAGGTTGGAAATATATTAATGCGTAATGATGCTGGAGAAGAAATATATAATATTCCACAAATGCCTTTAGACATTTGTGTTGCCGATTCGCAAGGCGGAATAGGTTATATGATTGAACGAATGTTGAAAAATGTTCTTAATAAACACAACATTGACAAAGAAGTAATTACATTAGTATCACAAGTAGTTGTTGACATAAACGACCCTGCTTTTAAAAATCCAACAAAAAGAGTAGGTAAGATTTACAGTAAAGAACAAGCTAATAAACTATCAGAAGAAAAAGGCTGGATATTTAAAGAAGAAATTAAAGAAACAGTAAGTGGCTGGAGAAGAGTAGTTCCTTCGCCTAAACCAATACAAATAATGAATGCAAAAGTTATAGAAACACTTGCTAAACAAGGAACAATAGTTATTGCGGCAGGTGGCGGAGGAGTTCCTGTTTATGTTGATGAGAATGATAATATAAGGCCGGCAGAAGCAGTTATTGACAAAGATTTAGCATCTGCATTAATGGGTGCCAGTGTTGGTGCTGACGAATTTTATATACTTACTGATGTTCCTTATGTTTATATTAATTATAAAAAAGAAGATGAAAAGGCTATTGAATTTCTTGACTATGCCGATACATTAAAATATCTTGAAAATGGGATGTTTGGTGAAGGAAATATGGCTCCAAAAATAAGAGCTTGTCTTCAATTTATTGAACAAGGTGGTAAAAAAAGCGTTATAACCGAAGCTTTTAAATTAGATAATAAAAAATATGGGACAAAGATTACAATGAAGTATGAAGACTGACTTTTTATTAAATAAAAACTATTAATTAAACACTTAAAATCATGGCTTTCAACTTAAGAAACAAAAACTTTTTAAAATTATTAGATTTTACACCGAAAGAAATTAAATTTTTATTAAACCTTTCTATTGATCTTAAAAAAGCTAAATATTCCGGAACCGAACAACCAAAACTAACGGGTAAAAATATAGCTCTCATATTTGAAAAATCGTCAACAAGAACTCGTTGTGCATTTGAAGTAGCTGCATTAGATCAAGGAGCACATGTAACATACCTTGGCCCAAGCGGCTCACAAATTGGCAATAAAGAAACAATGAAAGACACAGCACGCGTTTTGGGAAGAATGTATGATGGAATTGAATATCGCGGATTTGGCCAGGATATTGTTGAAATATTAGGAAAATATGCCGGAGTGCCTGTTTGGAACGGTTTAACAAATGAATTTCACCCTACACAAATATTAGCAGATTTTATGACAATGATGGAGCATAGCGATAAACCGCTTCACAAAGTTACATTTGCATATTTAGGCGATGCCAGAAATAATATGGGCAACTCCTTATTAATTGGAGCTGCAAAAATGGGAATGGATTTTAGGTCTGTTGCTCCAAAAGCTGTTCAGCCTACTGATGAATTAATTGCACAAGCTAAAGAAATTGCCAAAAAAACCGGAGCAAAAATTTTAGTTACCGATAATGTAGCCGAAGGTGTAAAAGGTTGTGATTTTCTATATACTGATGTGTGGGTTTCAATGGGCGAACCTGATGAAGTTTGGAAGGAAAGAATTGACCTTCTTTTACCATATCAGGTTAATAAAAAAGCAATGGAACTTACAGAAAATCCAAAAGCTAAATTTTTACATTGTTTGCCTGCTTTCCATAACAGAGATACTAAAATAGGAGAAGAAATATATCAGAAATTTGGCATTGATGCTATGGAAGTAACCGAAGAGGTATTTGAATCGGAAGCCTCACTTGTTTTTGATGAAGCTGAGAATAGAATGCATACTATAAAAGCAATAATGGTTGCCACTTTGGGTTGTTAATGTACTTCCCGGATTATACTAAAGCTAAAAATTAAAGACTTTTCGGATAGACAATCAGGTGATTGGGGAGAGTGAAATAATTAATAATTCTTACTTTTTAATTAACCACTCTTTTGCTCTGTCAATATCATCAAAAGCTTTTATTGACATTTTAGTAATTGTATTCAAAATATTAAGCATAATACTTTGTGCCCTGTTCACACCAATTACAGCCGATTTTTTAATAAAAGGGTCTAAATCTTTAGCGGCTTGCTTTATAAAATCTCTAACTTCAGGTGTTATTATTGTATTTGAATTATCAACCAGGTATAAAATATCTGTCTTTCCAGATTTTTTGACAAATTCAATTGATTGTTTCACATTCTCAATTATGTCATCGGTTCTCAAATTACTACGATCATTTAATAGAATTTCTGTTCCGCGATATTTTTGCCATTCAATTTTCCCACTCATTTTTTAAATATTTTTGATAATTAAAACAAAATTAAAAAAGTTCCTTTCAGTATCAATCAACTAATAATTAATAGTTTGTTAATATTTTACAATCTTTTTATTAATATTTTACTTTTATGTGTAATATTGGAAAATTTTTATTCCCTATTTAATAATACGCATATTTTTCAATTTAGTTATGGAAGTATATTTTCATGTTGGGTTACCTCGGGCAGCTTCAACCTTTTTGCAACATAAAGTTTTTCCCAAATTCAGAGGTATTGAATTTATAAAAAAACACAATTTCAAATATCGCGATAAGATTATTTCAGAATCTAAGTCGGATAAAATTCTTCTTTCAACTGAAATGGATATTGGAAAAGAAAACAGATACGATGACCTTATTGAAGTTTCAAAAAAATTTCCCAATTCTAAAACAATACTTGTCTTGCGTAAACACGATTCGTGGATTAAGTCAAAATACTATTATTTTATCAGGAAACACGGATATTTAGATTTTGACGAATTCTTTAATTTTAATGATACAGGGTTTTTCAAAATCAGGCATCTTGAATATAAACGAAAAATTGAAATTATTGAAAATCTTTATAACCATAAGCCATATATTATTTTTCAAGAAGACCTGACGAAAGACTCACTTCAAACACTTAGAAAATTAGCTACTTACATAGGTATTTCATTTAATGAAAGAGATATTAAAATTTCAAAAGTTAATAAATCTTTCTCTCAAAGACAATTACAAGTTTTGTTAAGTTTCAATAAAAAGCTCAAAAATTGGCCTGAAAAAACAAAATATTTCAACTTCTTATATAAATCTTTAAGAAATTTGATGATAAGAATTGTTGTATTGCTTGCCGGAGTATTAAACTCAAAAAAAAACAAAATCAGCTCAATAATACCTCCTGAAAGTTTAAAAAAAATTAGTGAGTTTTATACTAATGATTGGAATTATTGTATTGAGTATTCAAAAAATAATTAAAATTATTTTAATATACATTCAGCCTTGCATGCATAAAAACAAGCAAATTCAGACTCTTGATAATTGAAATTGTTTGTGTATTTTTGTGCTCTAAATTTTAAATACCATAATACTTATGTTTGAAAATTTATCGGATAGATTAGATCGTTCCTTTAAACTTCTTAAAGGACAAGGAAGAATAACTGAAATAAATATTGCTGAAACACTGAAAGATGTCAGGAGAGCACTTTTAGATGCAGATGTTAACTATAAAATTGCCAAGTCGTTTACTGAAAATGTTAAACAAAAAGCTTTAGGCCAAGATGTTCTTAAAGCAGTTCAGCCAGGCCAATTAATGATTAAACTTGTTCATGATGAGTTAGCTGAACTAATGGGTGGGCAAAAAACAGATATAAACATAAAAGGAAATCCGGCTATAATCCTAATTGCCGGCTTGCAAGGATCAGGTAAAACAACTTTTTCAGGAAAATTAGCAAACTTACTAAAAACAAAAAAAGGTAAAAATCCTTTATTGGTTGCAGGCGATGTTTACAGGCCTGCTGCTATAGAACAATTAAAAATAATTGGAGAACAAATTGAAGTTCCGGTTTATACTGAGGATGACAATAAAAATCCAGTAAAAATTGCAAAATCGGCTATAAAAAAAGCAAAACAAAATGGTAATGACCTTGTAATTATTGATACCGCAGGACGACTGGCAATTGATGAACAAATGATGCAGGAAATTACTAATATAAAAAAAGAAGTTAACCCGCATGAAATTTTGTTTGTTGTTGATTCAATGACCGGACAAGATGCTGTTAATACTGCAAAAGAATTTAATGAAAGACTAAATTTTGATGGTGTTGTACTTACTAAACTTGACGGCGACACAAGAGGTGGTGCTGCATTATCAATAAGAAGTGTTGTGAACAAACCTATAAAATTTGTTGGTACCGGTGAAAAAATGGAAGCACTTGATGTTTTCTATCCTGAAAGAATGGCCGACAGAATTTTAGGGATGGGAGATATTGTTTCATTAGTTGAAAAAGCGCAGGAACAATTTAATGCTGAAGAAGCCAGAAAACTACAAAAGAAAATTGCGAAAAACCAATTCAATTTAAATGACTTTATTGCTCAAATTCAACAAATAAAAAAAATGGGTAATATTAAAGACCTTGCCGGAATGATACCCGGAGTTGGCAAAGCTTTAAAAAATGTTGATATTGACGATGATGCTTTTAAAGGCATTGAAGCTATTATTTCTTCAATGACACCTGACGAAAGAGAAAATCCGGTAATTTTAAACGGCAACAGAAGAAAAAGAATTGCCAAAGGAAGTGGCACAACCATTCAGGAAGTAAACAGATTGATAAAACAATTTGATGATACAAGAAAAATGATGAAAATGGCCAGCGGCGGAAAAAATATGGCACGAATGTTACAAAATATGCCCATGGGTGGCAGACGAAGATAATTTGACAAATATATTTTTATTTCATAAACTTGGAACTTTTAAATATGCAACTTATTGATGGCAAAAAAATTGCCCAAACCATTAAAGAAGAAATAGCTGAAACAGTTAAAAGCAGGATTGAAAAAGGAGAAAAACCCCCACACCTGGCAGCTATTTTAGTAGGCCACGATGGTGGAAGTGAAACTTATGTTGCCCATAAAGTGAAAGCGTGCGAACAGGTTGGGTTTAAGTCAACTTTAATCCGTTTTGAAGATAATGTTAATGAAGAAGTATTGTTAAAAAAAGTTGAAGGCCTTAATAAAGATAATGATATAGACGGCTTTATAGTTCAATTACCGTTACCAAAAACTATATCGGAACAGAGAATTATTGAAGCAATTTTACCTGAAAAAGATGTAGATGGCTTTCATCCGGTAAATGTTGGAAAAATGAGTATTGGCTTACCGGCATTTATCTCTGCCACACCTGCAGGAATTATGGAACTTTTAAAAAGATACAGTATTGAAATTTCAGGTAAAAATGTTGTTATTATTGGCCGGAGTAATATTGTTGGCCGTCCTTTAAGTATTTTACTTTCGCAAAAAGGAGTGGATGCAACCGTTACAGTATGCCATAGCCGGACAAAAAATTTAGATAAGATTTCTGCAAATGCCGATATCCTTGTTGCAGCAATTGGAATACCCGAATTTGTGACTGCCGATATGGTAAAAGAAGGAGCAGTTGTTATTGATGTGGGAACAAGCCGTGTGAAATCAGATAAAACAAAGTCAGGCTGGAAATTAAAAGGTGACGTTAAATTTAATGAAGTTGCCCCAAAATGTAGCTTTATAACACCTGTTCCAGGTGGCGTTGGCCCTATGACTATAGTTTCTCTACTTCAAAACACCCTTATAGCAGCAAAAAACAATTCTTAACCCGGAAAATACATACATTTTCTAATGCCATTTACTGAATTAAGTGCCTAAACAGCCACGTTCTTTTTATCTTTCTAAATTAACACTACCATATTTTGCTTCAATAATAACATTTGACTTAGGTGCTTTATTTTCACCTATTATACCATTCAATGTAATTTCAGAACCATCTTTTATTCTACTCAATTTATCAGATGAAGGATAATCAATCCCACCGTATTCGACATGAGCACTAATTCTATAAGAAGCATTTGATGCTATTCCTAAATGCACTTTACCATATTTACTTTCAGATTTAATATTTTTAAATTCAGGTGAAATATAATCAACATTAAAGTTTCCAAATTTTGTTTCAATATTAATACTATTTGTCACTTTTTTAATACTGTAATCGGTATATTTCCCAACTGATGAAAAATTATCAATGTTATCCAGTTTATAAGAATCATAAGCAGCTTCAGTAACCAATGACTTTGCGTTTTCAATAATTATTTTTGAATATTTACTAAAAAGAAGCAGTTTGTCGGTATTTAACAAATCCAGTTTAGAATACTTAATAATTACCTTAGCCTTGGCCATTTCAGCAATGCTTGCTTTGTTACAATATGCCAGATTTATTTCATTTAACGGGTTTTCATCGGTTCGTAACAATCTGTTAATCATTAAATTGCCATACGAAACATTTAAATTAACCTTTCCACTTAAATCATTAATATAAACATTGCCGAATTTGTTTTTTAATTCAAGCTGAATATACTGTGGTGCTTTAACGGAATAATCAATACTGAAATTCCCGTTTGCATTTATTTTATCGTCAATTTCTGTTACTGCACTTATAACATTATCATTGTTTGATATGTATATATTAATACGATCAAAAACTTTATTAGCACGCTCTTCCGATTCGGTTTTAACTTTTATTGTTACATTAATAATAACTTCATCCTTATCCCAATCTTCAAGGTTAACATCGCCAAATTTATTTGATATTTTTAATAATGTATTTACATTAGCTTCATAAGTTTCACGAAACTGCTTTGTAAAGTCATCCTTTGTTTTAGCATTACTAAATTGTGGGATACTTACCAGAAAAAGTATAATAATTAGCATGTATTGTATTGCTTTCATTTTCTTAAATTTTAAATTCAACATTTGTTTAGTTTTTATTTTATAATGGTATTCCTGTTCTCTTGTTTCTATCATTTTTTGCATTGTTTAATTGTAAAATTATTTGATTTAGCAACTCTACTTTTGTTTGATAATATTCAATCATTGCATTAATAATTCTTTCATCATTATTATTTGACCCAAGATCTTTTTGTAAAACTCTGTACAATGAATCTAATTCAGTAAATTCATCCTTTTTCAATTCTACAACAACTTCAGGGTCAATTTTTTTCATTCCCGATAATTCAGTCAATTTAGTTTTATACAATCGTGTATAATAAAACTCAACTTCTTTATATTCAGGAGAAACTTCACCTAACGAAATTTGTTCTTTCATTGCAGGTTTTGTAAATTTCTCATATATCCACAAGGACGATAAAGCAATAAGAATTATAACAGATGCCGCCCTGAAATATTTAACAGAAGACTTAAAAAAGGTTACTTTTTTACTATCACCACCAAGTTTTGTTTTAAACCTGTCAAGATGGCCTGTTAATGGTTCAGCATCGTTAAAAAACGATTTATTTTTTTTTATATAGTCGCCAATTTCTTTCATCTTGCTTAAATTATATGGTTAGCAATATTTCTTTAAGCTTCTTTTTTGCTCTAAAAAATTGTGTTCTTGAAGTGGTAGAAGTTATTCCTAAAATCTGACTAATCTCATTATGATCATAGCCTTCTAAAAGATAAAGTGTTAAAATAAGATTATATCCCTCAGGCAGTTTATTAATAGCTTTCTTTATTTTTTGCAAACTAACTTCATTCTCAACATAAACCTTCTCTTCATCTTCTGCGGCTATATTAGCCATGTGTTCTTCAGTAACAAATTCAATTTTATTTTTCTTTAAATAATCAAGCGATTTATTTATAACTATTTTTTTAAGCCATGCACCATAACTCACTTCACCTTTATAAGTATTTATTTTATTAAATGAAGCTAAAAAAGCATCTTGCATAATATCCTCTGCATCCTCAACATTATTCACTATTCTTAAACACGTATTATACATTGCTTTATAATATAATTTATAAATTTCAAATTGTGCCTCGCTATTTCCTGCTTTACACTTATTTATTAATTCTTGATGAATATTATTATAACTATTTTTCAACTTTTCTTAGTTCAATATAAAGACGCTCTTATATTTAACGTGTTGCACAAAACAAAACAAATTTGACAATAAATAAATTCAATAGCTGTATTTCACGAAATTATTCTGCTATCAATCATTTACTTATAACCTCAAATTCAAAAGTAAGCATTTCGCCATTATTATCAATAACTGAGATGTTATGTTTCCCGGCAGTTGTTTCTATTTCCATTTGATGAGGCCTGTAAGTTTTGCCGAGGTAAGTATCATCTATATGCCAATAAATAATAGCTTTAGGGTTTTGATGCGCTATTTCAAAAACTACTTTGCCTTTTAATCCATTAAGCTCTACAGGAATAAAAATTTTACTTTTATAACGAGGATAAATAAGTTCCATTGTTCTATTTTGTAGCAATCCTAAATACTTTTTACAATCGGGCCTGTATTCAGGTAAAGGTAAATAGCTGCTATTCTTTTTCATATAAAACCATTCCATTGCAGGTGGAAGGACAAACCATGATTTATGTATCATATTACGTGGGTTTTCGCAAGAACTAATCACCCTGAAAGTACCGGTTTTATCAAGATGAATCAGGTGATGATAAGGACATCCCGGAAATCTTATTCCATTTTTTGGAACTAATATTGTATCGGTTTCTGTACAATATTTTGTAGCCTGATATCCGCTTTGCCTGCAAGTTACAATTTGTGTCATATCGTCATATGGAGTTTCAAACCAATCTGATTCGACAGGCAAAAACCGAAAAGTTTCGAATAATATTGGAGCAGCAACATTTATACCTGTCAATCCCGGACGTCCTTCACCATCTGAATTACCAACCCAAACTCCTACAGCATATTTAGGAGTTACACCTATTGCCCAGGCATCTCTAAAGCCAAAACTTGTACCTGTTTTCCATGATATCTTTTTCGAATTTTCAAAAAATTTCCATCCTCTTTCATTTGCAGGCCTTTCTACGTCTAATAATGCTTTCATAGTTAACCAAATAGCAGAAGCACTTAAAAATGAATTATCTGCAAGGCTTTCTGTTTCTTTTAAAGTACTATTTTCATGTAAATAGTAATCGGGTGGTTTATAATTATTAATATTATATTGAGATGAATTTATACGATAATTATTTAAGCTTCTTGCCATTGAAGCATACATCCCAGTTAGTTCCCACAAACTTGCTTCAGCGCCTCCTAAAATTAATGATAAGCCATAATAATTGTAACTGTTGGTTAATGATGTTAATCCTGCTTTTTCTAACACATTATAAAACCGCGGAACACCGTAACTACGTAACATTCTTACAGCCGGAATATTTAACGACCTTGCTAATGCTTCGTGTGCAGGAATTGCCCCGTCGTAACTCCGATTGTAATTTTGAGGCATAAAACCTCCTATATTTGTTGGAATATCGGGCACAAGTGAATTTGGCAATATTTCACCGGAAGTAAGCATTGCTGCATATAAAAAAGGTTTTAATATACTTCCTGTACTTCTTCTGCTTGTAATATTATCAACATATCCACTATTTTTTATTGTCTTTTTACTGAAATTTACATTTGCGTTATAAGCCAGTACTTCTGCGTTTTCAACCTTTACAACTAACACAGCAATATTGTTTATGTCGCTACTTGACAATTTCTTATAATGTTGAATTAACAACAAGTTTATTTTTTTTTGCAATGAAGAATTAATAGTAGTTTTTATAACCGTAAAATTTCTTTTTTTATGGCTTTGTTCCTTTACAATTTCATCTAACAAATGAGGTGCAATATTTGGAAAATGCTTTGGTTTCACTGGAATTGGTTCAAGGCATGATAATTCAAAAGTTTCCTGCGCAATGATTTTTTCCTGTAATAGTTTTTTGAGTAACCTATTTCTTTTTAAACGTAACAATTTCCTATTCCTTCCCGGGTGAATAAGTCCGGGACTATTAGGAAGAACTGCTAACATTGCAGATTCAGCCCATGTTAGATTTGCCGGCGATTTCCCAAAATACCTCCAGGAAGCTGCCGACAAGCCAACTACATTACCACCAAATGGGGCATTTGATGAATATAAAGTAAGAATTTCATTTTTAGAATAATGTATTTCAAGTTTTACTGCTTTTATTATTTCAATAATCTTTTGAAAATAAGTGCGTGGTTTGCCTTTTCTCGAAAGCCTGATAACTTGCATAGTAATAGTGCTGCCTCCGCTTTTTCTTTTTTTGGTTATGCTATTTTGATATAAAGCCCTCAAAAGTGCAAATGGATCAACTCCCGGATGTTTATAAAATCGTTTATCTTCAAATTCAATTAACGATTTAGCAAATTTTTCAGGTATTGAACTCTCCGGCGGAAAACGCCACTGTTCATCATCTGCAATATGCGCTCCTAAAAAAGTACCTTCATTGCTTTCAATAACAAGGCTTAACGGATCATGGAACAATGGCTTTCCCGGAAAAACGAAAAACGCAATTATTAAGATTAATAATACAATTAAGTAAAACTTTTTAGTTGAAAAGATTGAATGTAAAATCAAATTTGGTAGTTATTAAAACATTTTTCTACTATTTTTTATATGTCATAAAGCACTTTATAAGCTAATCCGGATTTAAAATTCCAATATAGTACTGAATTAAACCAGAAAGAACTGAGATTATTAGATTAACCCGCTTAATACATACAATTTGCTTTGCTATTGTGTAAATTCCGAAAATTGGAACAAGCAGTGCGATGAATAGTGGGAATCAAAAGCCTGCCTGCTGCAGGCAGGCGAGAACCAAGCTTGCGAGCTCAACAAAGTTATTTTCCGGGTTAAAAACGCTTTGCTATTTTTTTACATCATAAAAGCACCTTTTAGGAGAATAAATAAGTTCCTCTGTTTTCAGTTGTTTAATTAGCTTATCAACTATTTTCTTATCCAAGCCTGACAGTTCAGCTATTTCTCCGCCTTTAAGCGGCTTATTTGCATCCTTAATTGTTCTAATAATAATTTCTGTATTTTCCATTTTATGCGTTTTAGTTAAAAAAGTGAATACTAAATATAATAAATTTGGACTAATTTACTCTAAAGAAATGCTAAATACCAACTAACTTAATACACATAATTCGTATAATATATTTTTTTAATATCCTTCATTGCTTTGATTAATTAAAACCTATTTTTGCAATCCATAAAAATGAGCTTTTAATGTTTAAATCATTACAATTAACTGCCAAAGAAAACAATACTTTTAGATTACATCTTGTATATTCTTTTATTGAAGGAATAATTGAAGGTGTTTTGGCTTTAAACGAGTTTATTCTTGTAAAAAGCTTACACGGCTCAAATTACCAAATTGGTTTTTTGTTTCAGTTTAGTGTAATTGTATTGATATTCTCATTTATATTCAATGAAGTATTAAAAAGAATTGCCAACAAAAAAAAGCTAATAAGAATAGTTGGTATTTTAACCAGGCTGCCGTTAATCATACTATTCTTTTTTCCCAGAAGTTTAGAAACCGGTGGAGCAGTAAATATCTATCATTATTTGTTCCTAATGATTTTTCTGATCTACTTTTTAGCCCGGCCTTTAATTTTTCCAACTATCAATTTGTTTCTTAAAAATAATTACCAACATCGCAATTTTGGAAAACTTTACAGTTATGCTACCAGTTTAAACAAGATTATAATGTTAATAACCACTTTTCTGTTTGGATTAATACTGGATACTGACCATTTTGCATTTACTTATATTTATCCGGCAATAGCAGTTTTAGGAATTCTTTCTATTATCATTTTATCAAAAATTGAGTATCAAAACCCTAAAGGCCAGGTTTTTAATAAAAATCTTTCAGAAGCCATTAATGATTCATTTAAAAACATGCTCAATATTTTAAAATTTAATAAACCATACCGGGATTTTGAAATTGGATTTATGCTGTATGGTTTTGCATGGATGTCAACAGCTGCTGTTATAGTTATTTTTTTCGATAAAGTTTTAGAATTAAATTATTCCAGCGTAGCATTTTATAAAAATGGCTATAATATAATTGCTATTGTATTACTACCCTATTTTGGAAAATTATTAGGAAAGATTGATCCCAGGAAATTTGCTGTAATTACTTTTTCATCGTTACTGGTTTATATATTTTTTATGGGATTAACCCAATATTACAAATCAGTAATTATTATTTGGGATTTTAAAATATATTACAGCTTAATATTCTCTTTTATTGGATACGGAATTTTTGCTGCAACTATGGCTTTACTCTGGAGTATCGGGTCGGCATATTTCTGTAAAGACCAGGATGCAGGTAGTTACCAATCTGTTCATTTATCATTAACAGGCTTAAGAAGTATAGTTGCACCGCTTATTGGCGTTTATTTTCTTGAAAAAATTGGTTATACAGGAACCTTTGGTTTAGCAATACTCTCATTAAGTATTGCAATTATATTAATGCTCTTTTCAATGCATAGAAAATATAAAACCACCAAAGCAGGCAATTAATTTTAGCGTTTGTTAGGCTTTGTTATTCTTATAATATTCTTAACAAGTCATCATTAAGATAATATACTTCTCCTCCTGTTTTTTTAGGTCTCAATATTCTATTTTCGACTAATTCATTCATATATTTTGTCAATGTTGTCCTTGATGTTTTATTAACAATATTACCTATAACCTTCGGCTTTATATATGGTTGGCTAAAAAGAGCTTCATTTATTTCTTTATTATACCATTTTATTTTGTCCTTTGCGTAGTTTAAAGTGGTTTCCATTTGCATAAGAATTTCATTTATTTTTTCATTTGTTATAAGTGATGTTTTCTCAACAGCATCTAACATAAATAAAATCCAAGCTTCCCAAGAATTTCTTTGAGTAACCGCACTTAACTTATAGTAATAATCTTCTTTCTTTAAAATAATATATTTCGATATGTATAAAATTGGTTGAGACAATAGTTTTTCACTTACAAGGTATAATAAATTCAGTATTCTTCCTGTTCTACCGTTTCCATCTTGAAAAGGGTGTATTGCTTCAAACTGATAATGTGCTATACTCATTTTTAATAATGGGTCAATAGGATATTTTATATCATCATTTAAAAATTCTATAAGATTATCCATTAATGTTTCAATAATTTGCTCATTTCTTGGTGGAGTATAAACAATTTCACCGGGTCGTAACTCACTTTGTCCTCGTTTTATGACAATATTAGCTTGTGGTGGACGATATCCGGAATTTGTTTCTTTTATTTGATTGAATATTTGAATTATTAACTTTTTATTTATCTGTGAATTATCTTGTAGATTTTGATATCCTGCCCATAATGCTTCTCTATATTTCAAAACTTCTTTTGTGGCAGGATTAGTATTTTCATTCTTTTTTGTGTCAGATATTGCTTTGTATAATTCATCCTCCGTTGTAAATATATTTTCAATTTCTGTTGATGTTTTAGCTTCTTGCAACGATAATGTATTTACCAACAGCAAAGGATTAGGCAAACGATTTAGGTTTCCGTTTATAGTTGCTAACGCCCTTGAAGCTATAACTAACTTCTTTAAATATTCATATTATATGCAATATTGGACACTTTGTACATTTCTCTAATAAAGCCTAACGACTCGCATATAAAACGTAAGGGATTTTGAAACACAAACCTCTCTTGTTTGCACTGAGCCAAATTTACGATTAGACACAAATTTAATGTTTTAAACGAAACCGTCAAATCGTAGATTTGGCAGAGCTGATTAAATGCTCAAAACTCCCACAAACCACTATTTCCCTTATGTTTTATGATGCATTGTTGGCGGTAGTTTTATCTAATTTGATCTGTTGTTTTTCAAGATTTCTTTAACATCTTTTCTATAACTGCGTCCGATATTTAATCTAACATTGTCAACTAAAACCTCATCGAAAGAGACCTCTTTTATTTTTTCTTCATTTATGATAAATGAACGATGAATTCGAATAAATATGCTCGGTAATCTGTTTATTATCTTACTTATTTTTTCTTTACTCTTAATCTGTTCATCATTCGTATTTATTCTAATATAATCAGACAAGCTCTCTATGTAAACTATATCCCTGTATGGTATTTTTATAATCTTTCTATTTGACATTATTTCCAGGGACGGTTTCTTCATCTTTTCATTCTCTAAAAAGAGTTTTTGAATAATTTTTTGATTTTCTTTTATTTGAAGTATCATAAATAAAAAGGCACCAATAAATACTAATAAGTATAAAACTACCGCAAATAAAATTGTGTCTGAAGCATTTGGACCTAAATCATGAAAACTAAATTTACCAAAATAGACATATGAAAACATTAATACTATAGATTCTAAGTAAAGTGACACAATTATAGTATATATACTATATAAAGCAAATTTCAGTAATTGCTTTTTAAACAATAATCTTGGAACTAAAAAATAGTTGAAAAAATAGGAAGTCCCTAGTACAATTGGTAGAAGCATACTTACGAAGAAAAACGCCGCAACGTTATTGCTCCATGACAATCCAAACGTTAATACTAGAACAATAATAATAATTATCCAGTAGAAAATATGATAATACGGATTTGATAATTTAGTCTTCATTCTAATTTTTTCTGTAATTTTAATCAAAATATTAGTATTTCAAATTAATATCGGCAAACAACAGGTTTACAATTGGATTCGACATTGTCTAACATACACATATAATATACTTTAGCATAAGTATTAATTATTAAAATAATTTATTATGAAAGCTTTATTTTTTATGGGAGGTCCCGGATTTATGAGTATCTTAACAATCCTATTTATCATTATGTGTGCATGGATTTTATATCACTTTTTTCTTTTTAACGGTTCAACGCAAGTAAATAAGGATAAATC
>JAADFW010000271.1 GCA_013152655.1 Chlorobiota bacterium | reverse complement strand
CTGTTCGCCCATTAAAGTGGCACGCGAGCTGGGTTCAGAACGTCGTGAGACAGTTCGGTCCCTATCTGTTGTGGGCGTTGGAAATTTGAGAAGACCTGACACTAGTACGAGAGGACCGTGTTGGACACCTCTAGTGTACCTGTTGTGGCGCCAGCTGCATCGCAGGGTAGCTACGTTTGGAAGAGATAAGTACTGAAAGCATCTAAGTACGAAGCTCCCTTCAAGATGAGATTTCCTTTAAGGGTCGTTATAGACGATGACGTTGATAGGTTGCAAGTGTAAAGGCAGTAATGTCAAAGCTGAGCAATACTAATTGCCCGTATGCTTTCTACTGATGATCGATTGTAGTATTTATCATATTTTCTTTCAGTATGTCATTAAGTATTTAGACCAAATAATTTGGTTAAAATCTTAAGGTGATTATAGCAATAGGGTTCCACCTCTTCCCATTCCGAACAGAGAAGTTAAGCCTATTAGCGCCGATGGTACTGCGAAAGCGGGAGAGTAGGCCGTCGCCGACTTTTAAAAAGCTCCGATTTGATTCGGAGCTTTTTTTTTGTTTTTTTTTAATTGAAAATAAATATTCATTTTGTTAGTTATACTTTTGTTTTAACAACAGAGAAATGTTTATTTTTAATGTTTTAAAAAAATAAGTTGAAAAGGATATTCTTATATATAACTTTTAGTGTAATTAGTAGCTTTTGTTTTTCAAATAGCATTGATTCAACTAATAACACTATTAAAACGTGGAAACTAACTAATGATTTTCAGAAAAAGGAATATTTTAAGATTGACACTTCTTTAGATAACTTTTTCATATACCTGCCTAATTATAAAAGAAATATTTCGAATTCTTTTCTTGGAAACATTGGCTTGCCATCAAAAAGTAATTTACTTTTTAATAGTAATAGTTATTCTCCTTTTATTTTTCAGCATTCATTTGATGATAACAATTTTTTAACACAAGATGTTATCTTTTTTTATACAGAAAAGCCATTTACAAATGTTACTTTTTCAAGCGGAGGCAATGAAGAGCAATCACTGAATATTACTCATACTCAAAATGTTTCTGAATTCTTTAATTTTGGATTAAGATACAGGGCTATTTCAACTGATGGGTTTTATTTGAAGCAATTAGTAAAATATCATTCTTTTAATTTTTGGTCAAGCTATAATTCTCCTCAATATTCAATGTATTTTTCTTATGTTTCTAATAAAAATAACCTATTCCATAATGGTGGTATTGTTGATGATTCTTATATAACCGATTCGACTAATAGAGCAAATAATATACTTGTAAAATTAAGTGATGCAAAAGCTGAATTAAAAGGAAGGAATATTAACTTAATTCAAAAATTTAATATCAATAAAAAAACAAAGACACCTATTAATGATAGTGTTTTTAAAACGACATTAGAGCCTTTAATAAGTATTGGATATAGGTTTAACTATGGTAAATATTATAAAAATTATTTTGATGCTGTTACCACATATCGTAATCCTGTTTTAAGTAATAATATAGAATTAAATTATTATAATAATACTTATAATTATTCAAATACGTTTGATTCAACGAATTTTAGAATTTTTAAAAATGAATTTATTCTCCAATTACATGAAAGTGCAAATAGAAAGATAAAATTTGGTGCTAATTTAATAACTGGACTGAAGAGTAGAGATTATTATTATTTTAATAAAGATACATTATTTAATTATTCAAAAGATACCATAGTAAATGACTATTATTATGGTTTTGAGTTGTATAATTCGGTTAATAAGAAATGGAATTGGAAACTTAATAGTATTATTGTTTATAAGGGATATAGTGTGGGGAATATTTCAGTAAAGGGAATGCTGCGGAGGAATATTTTTTTTGGGAAAGCTAATTCAACATTTACTATTGAAGGTAGTTTTAATAGAGAGACAAATGATTATTTTTTGAGTAGTTATTATTCTAACCATTTTAGATGGTCGAATAATTTTTTACCACCTGAAAATACTAAGATAAAATTGTATTATAATAATTTTAACTGGAATTTTGAAGTTGGTACATATATTGGGTTTAGAGATAATTTTATATTTTTTGATACGTTAGCTATACCAAATCAGGTGACACATACTTATGGTATTTATTCAGGGTATATAAAAAAGAACATTAAAGTATGGAAGTTACGATTTGATAATCATATTGTTTACCAAACGGCCGATAATGATAGTGTAATTCATATACCTGAATTTGTATATTTTGGATCAATTTATTTTGATGATATATGGTTTAACTGGAAATGGATTCCTCCGGAATTTAATAATGTACTTCGTTTACAAATAGGCTTTAATTTAATATACAATTCAAGTTATTACGGATATGCTTATATGCCTTCAATAGAACAGTTTTATTTACAAAATGAAGTATTAATTGGAAATTATCCAATAATAAGTGTATTTGCTAATTTTAAAATTAAAAACACACGAATATTTGTGAAATATGAAAATTTACAGTTTGGAAATATATCTACTAATTCGTTTACTACAGTTCATTATCCGTTAAGTAAAGCAGGATTAAAATTTGGATTGTCCTGGAATTTTTACAATTAAGGGGGGTGTTCAATCAATTACTCCTTTGAAAAGTGTAACCAATGTTCCTTTTTCGCAACCATTACTCCTAAATTATGGGACATGTTTCTGAGTATATTCTAAAAGGAGATTAAATTTTTACTTAGCAAAGAATGTCCAATTTGACAATCGAGACATTTTTTTAGTTTACAATAATTATTATTTAATTCTAAAATAGCCTGCGTTGTGTAAGCTGAAGAAGAATTAATTTTCAAAACACTCCATTTTTTAATAACTGAGTTTTTTTCCGGAGGTAATGATTCTAAAAGCTCAATACTTTTATTTGTAATGGCAGGTAAGTTTTTCGCTTTTGAATAAGTGAATAAAATTGGTATAATACTATTTATCATAATAGTATAAAAAGTTGCTTTTCCTAGTGTTTTAATTCTTTTTGCTGATGTTTTGTTAAATACATAATGATTTTCCCAGTAATCAGATGTTTTTATTCTAAAAAGAGTTTCAAATTCTTTAATTGATTTTGTTTCAATAATTTTTGAAAATAGATTACTGGATTTATAGATTAGGTCTGCAAATTGTGCTATTCTGATAGTAGGAAAACTACCCGGGCGTAATCTTAAAAATTTCCATAAACTACTGTTAATGGGTTTAAGATTGTATTTTTGTTTTAATAAATGGTATTCATTATATAATTGCAAATAATAGCTATCTCCCATTTTTCCTTTTAAAAAACCAGCTTGCCCAAAAAGTAAAGCTTCTAACTGTAATAAGCTGTATTTATGTTTTGCAAGAATTTTTAATGGTAATGAAATAGCTATGTTTTGAAAAGGAATAGCATTTATTTTAAGCCCAAAAGAATATGCAAGATGCTGATAAAAGGTTTCTTCCCAATTATTTGTGTTTTTTTTAAGCAAGTATTTAATTTGCATGGTTTTATCTTCAAGCCGTTTAATAGTTAATTTATTTAACCAAAATTGAATATAAAAAGGATCTAATTTATATAGATGGCTTGAACATTTTATAATTTCTTTTGTATTAATAAGATTTTTGTAATTATTATAAACTGATTGGTAAAAATTAATTTTAATAGTTGGAATTACTTCTAAGTTATTTCTGTAAATTTCTTTATCCTGGTTATAAACCACATGTAAAATTA
The DNA here is from genome assembly GCA_013152655.1 of Chlorobiota bacterium. Lineage (GTDB taxonomy): Bacteria > Bacteroidota > Bacteroidia > Bacteroidales > B39-G9 > JAADFW01. Next base: position 38,161 of record JAADFW010000271.1, on the reverse strand, counting down.
TATTATTAAAAGCTTTGTTTTTATGATGATTATGTTTGTACCAATCTGATGAATTAACATGAATTTCAACATTTCCGGCCCAAATAGTTTTATCTATTTTTATTTTAGCATTTATAAAATCAGGCCCTGCATTTATGTTGTATTCTCCCGGGTTTATTATTTCAACTGGTTCACCGGTATTTAATATGAATTTTTGCGGGTTATATAAATTATATTGCCAAATATAATGTAGAAATTTTTCTTCCATAATAAGCTAAAAAAATGACAATTGTAAATCAAAATTTATTTAAAAATAGAAGTTCTTTCATTTCTTGTTGAATTTCTAATGCTTTTAATCTTGATGATTTTGAAAATTTATTACTCATATCTCCTGCATAGATAATAGATCTTGAAGAATTTACAATTAACCCGCAATCCTTAGTAATCCCATATTGTACAACTTTTTGCAAACTTCCTCCCTGGGCTCCTATTCCCGGAATCAGTAAAAAATAATCTGGAACTATCTGTCTAATCTGCTGTAATATTTCTGCTTTTGTTGCTCCTATAACAAACATTAGGTTATCTCTGTTTCCCCACTTTTTAGATTTTATTATAACATCTTCAAAAAGTTTATTCTTAAGATTGTTTGAGGACAATTGAAAATCGTTTGCTCCAATATTTGATGTTAAAGCAAGTAGGATTAACCATTTTTTAGGGTAATTAAAAAATGGCAAGATAGAATCGCTTCCCATATAAGGAGCAACCGTTAGCGCATCAGCATTAAGTTTTTCGAAAAATGCTTTTGCATACATTTTTGAGGTATTTCCAATATCTCCTCTTTTTGCATCGGCAATAACAAAAATTTCAGGATATTTATTTTTTATATAGTGAATGGTTTTTTCCAGTGATAACCAACCTTCTGCACCGTTACTTTCGTAAAAGGCAGTATTAGGTTTATAGGCAATACATAAATCGTGGGTTGAATCAATTATTTGCTTGTTAAACTCAAAAACAGGGTCAGAAAATCGCAATAAAAATTTTGGGATTTTAGCTATATCAGTATCAAGTCCAATGCATAAAAAGCTTTTTTTTCTTTTTATTTCAGAAATTAAATGTTGTCTTGTCATTAGCAATAAAACAAATTATAAATCGCTGTCTTTTAGTCTTTCAGCATTTTCAGCTATTTGAAGTTTTTCAATAATTTCAATGATATTTCCGTCTAATACAGAAGGTAAGTTATACAATGTTAAATTTATTCTATGGTCAGTAACCCTTCCTTGAGGGTAATTATATGTTCTGATTTTTGCAGAACGATCGCCTGTTGATACCATAGTTTTACGCTTAGATGCAATTTTATCAAGGTGTTTTTGATACTCTAAATTGTAAAGCCTTGTACGTAATTCAACCATAGCTTTATCTAAATTTTTGAGCTGTGATTTTTGATCCTGGCATGTAACAACAATTCCTGTAGGAATATGTGTGAGCCGAATTGCCGAATAAGTTGTATTTACAGATTGTCCGCCCGGGCCTGATGAACAATAAGTGTCTTTTCTTACGTCTTCCGGTTTTATTACAACATCAAATTCGTCAGCTTCAGGCAATACGGCAACTGATGCAGCAGATGTGTGAACTCTGCCTTGTGTTTCTGTTTGAGGTACTCTTTGTACCCTGTGAACACCTGATTCGTATTTTAAAATTCCATATACTCCTTCTCCTTTCACGTTCATTATTATTTCTTTATAACCTCCGGAAGTACCTTCACTCATGTGTGTTAGTTCAATTTTCCAGTTTTGTGTTTCACAAAATTTAGTGTACATACGCATTAAGTCGCCTGCAAAAATACTTGCCTCATCACCGCCGGTGCCAGCCCTTATTTCAAGAACTGCATTTTTATCATCTTCGGGGTCAGCCGGAATAAGTAAAAACTTAATGTCTTCTTCTAATTTAATTTTTCTTTCAGCAAGTTCATCCAGTTCGGCTTTTGCCATTTCTCGCATTTCTTCATCTTTTTCTGAAGAAAGAAGATCTTTTGAGGATTTTATATTGTCTAAAACATTTACATATTCTTTATATGCATCAATAACCGGTTCAAGGCTTTTATATTCTTTGTTAAGCTTAATGTACCGTTTCATGTCAGCAATAATTTCAGGTTCGGTAATAAGCTTTGCTACTTCTTCAAAGCGTGTTTTTACCCCTTCCAGTTTGTCTAATATCAAATTTTTACTCATAGTTTTATTTAATAAATAAATTCCCCAAATTCACTTTTTATAGTTAGTTTTTTATGTTCAGATTTTTCGCAATATCCTATTATTTGGGCATCAAGTTCAAATGAATTTGCAATTTGTATAATATTTTCAGCTGTATTTTTATCTGTGTATATCTCAAAACGATGGCCCATATTAAAAACTTTATACATTTCTTGCCATGGAGTTTTTGATTGTTGCTGAATAAGTTTAAATAAGGGGGGTAATTTAAACATATTATCTTTAACAATGTGTAAGTTGTTAATAAAATTCAAAATTTTAGTTTGTGCACCACCTGAACAATGTATCATCCCATTAATTTTTGATCTATGTTGCTCAAGTATTTTTTTAATAACAGGAGCATAAGTTCTGGTGGGAGATAAAACTAATTTTCCTGCACTAATTCCTGTGTTCTCTACTAAATCAGTTAATTTTGAATTGCCTGAATAAATTAACGATTTAGGTATTTCCCGGTCAAAGCTTTCCGGATATTTTTTTGCAAGATATTTTGCAAATACATCATGTCGGGCTGATGTAAGTCCATTACTTCCCATTCCTCCATTATATGTATTTTCATAGGTGGTTTTGCCAAAAGAGGCTAAACCGACAATAATGTTTCCCTGTTTAATATTTTCATTGGAAATGACATCATTTCTTTTTAGTCGGGCTGTAACGGTTGAATCGACAATAATTGTTCTTACCAAATCACCTACATCGGCAGTTTCTCCACCGGTAAACCACAGATTTATACCTGTTTTTCTCAATTGTTCTATTAATTCATTTGTGCCATTTATAACAGCAGATACAACTTCGCCCGGTATTTTATTTTTGTTTCTTCCAATAGTTGACGAAACTAGAATATTATCAGATACCCCAACGCAAAGCAGGTCATCAAGGTTCATGATTAACGCATCTTGTGCTATTCCTTTCCAAACAGATAAATCACCGGTTTCTTTCCAGTAAATATAGGCTAATGATGATTTTGTACCGGCACCGTCAGCATGCATAACATTACAATAGTCAGGATTGCCACCCAGATAATCAGGAACTATTTTACAAAAAGCATTTGGAAAAATACCTTTACTAATATTTTTTATAGCTTCATGTACATCTTCTTTAGAAGCTGATACTCCTCTTTGATTATACCTTGTTTTATTATCCATATTATTAAAAACGCTCCGAAATTTACGGAACGTTATAAGTTTAAATGTAAAACATAAATTATGTAATACACTATAAAAAAGTTAGTTACGTCGTTTAATTTTTGGAACATAATCTGTACCGGTAACTCTGAATTCAGTTCTACGATTAATTTGGTTAGCCTTTTCCCGTTGCTCTTCTGTTGGCAATGAATTAATAAATTGTTCTGTTAAAACATCTCCCTCTTTAAGAAAATCATATTTTCTGGCTGTTTTCATATCAACAACTTTAGGTTGATCTTCTCCATAACCTTTTGAAGATAAACGATCTTCATCAATACCATAATCAATTAAGAAATCAACTACTGACTGAGCTCTCTTTTGAGAGAGTTCACGATTATATTCAGAGCTACTTCTATAATCGGTATGAGAACCAAGCTCAATCGTAATATTTGGGTTATCGTTAAGTGTTTCTACTAAATCTTCTAATGCAATTAAAGATTCAGGCCTTAAATCCCATTTTCCTAAATCATAGAAAATCTCAAGTTCAATTGAAACATTATCCGGCGACATGAATATGTCTGTCCTAAACTCTTTACTTATATCTAAACCTTTTGTTGTTTCCTTGCCTTTTCCCGCCAGAAAACCACCTTTTCTTGTTATAATTCTGTAATCTGTATTTGGTTTTAAAGTAAAGTGAAAGGTTCCGTCTTCTTCACTAACTTGTTCTAAGGTAGATCCATCAGAGCCAATTAATTTAACATTAGCATTCGAAATTACTTTTTCATCATATTCGTTTATTACTCTTCCTATGAGTGAAAATTCCATTGGAGGTAATGAAAATTGATAAATATCATCGCTTCCTCTTCCGCCATCTCTATTAGAAGAAAAGTAGCCTCTTTCTTTTTCTCCTTCGAAAATAATTCCAAAATCATCAGCAGGCGAATTAATAGGATATTTCATGTTTTCTACAAGCCAACTTCCATCGTTTTGAGGAATTGCAAAAAAAATGTCAAGTCCTCCCATTCCGAGATGGTAATTAGAAGAAAAATAAAGAGTTCCATCTGCATGGATGTATGGAAACATTTCGTCTCCGGGAGTATTTATATCGCTACCCAGATTTTCAGGTTTTCCCCATTCTCCGGCTGCACTTTCGCGTTTTATTCTCCAAATATCTTTACCACCTTTGCCCCCCTTTAAATTAGCTGTGAAGTACAATGTTAATTCATCTTTTGAGATAGAAGGATGTGCCACTACTGAAGTATCACTGCCAACAGTTATTGCTTTAGGTACAGCCCAATCAACACCTTGTTTATTTGCGGAATAAATCTGGCATCCAAATTTTTCTTCATCATTTGCTGCACACCTTGTAAAATAGAGGATATTTCCTTTGTTATTTAACGAGGGCATTCCTTCATCGTCTTTAGTATTTATATTTTCTCCAAGAGGTAAAGGAATACTCCATTTCCCTTTTCTGTCTTCGCGAGAATAGAATATATCGCAAAAACTTTCACCTGTTACATTTTGTATTTCATTGCCTGTTGCTTCTTCTCTTGATGAAGTAAAGAAAATAACATCGTATCCATCTCTGGCATAGGCAGGAGAAAAATCACTTTGTCGCGAGTTGAAATAAGCCATGTTTTCAACCTTGTACCGTGTTGGGTTTGCTTCCCATTCCTGGGCTAATTTACACGATTCTACACCATGCTCGCCTTGTGGGTCATCTGGAACAAGCTTTGAGTATTTTTCGTAATTTTCAATTGCTTCTTCGTATTTCTGATTTATTTTTAGTGCATCGGCATAATATAAATACATCAACGGGTTTGTATGGTTCTTTTTAATTGCTTTTCGAAACCAAATTTCTGCTTGTCTGTAGTTGTTTATTTTCCTGTAACAAACTGCAACGTTATATACAATTTGCGCTCTTATAACTTTGTCTTTTGTTTTACCGTAAGCTTGTTTGTATTGATCAATAGCTAAAAAGTATCCCCCGGCTTGAAAAGTTTCATCTGCTTTTTCGGTTACACTTTTTTGTGCAAAACCAGTATTTGAAAATAAAATATAAAAAAATATTAAAGTTAAATTAAAAACGATCTTCATTTTAGAAAATTATAAGAACTATATAGATAAGTTTAAGTAATAAAAATCAAATAATTAATATTACTTACTAATAAAAAGCAAAAATAGTTAAATTTTAAATAAAGACCTAAACAATGAAAGCCTAACAAATTTTTTAGAAATTAATTAATACCTAAATATTAGTGAACGTATAAGTATGAAAATAGTACGTAAAATTCTATATATGCAAATCAATTCTATCAATTTATTATATTCACAGCTTTTAAAACTTAATTCTTTAGTTAAATGATACTAAACTATATTGATTGGATTATTATTGTAGCATTCTTTATAATACTTTTAATTATAGGCGTATTAGCTTCGAAAAAAGCAGGTAATAATACTACAGAATTTTTCTTGTCAGGAAGAAATATGCCATGGTGGTTATTGGGTGTTTCTATGGTAGCAACTACTTTTTCTTGCGATACACCTAATTTAGTAACTGATATTGTTAGACAAAATGGAGTTGCAGGAAATTGGCTTTGGTGGGCATTTCTGCTTACAGGCATGTTAACTGTTTTTGTATATGCAAAGTTGTGGAACCGTTCAAAAGTAATGACTGACCTGGAGTTTTATGAGATAAGGTATAGTGGAAAAATGGCAGCATTTTTAAGAGGATTTCGAGCTATATATTTGGGAGCTTTTTTTAATATTCTGGTTATAGCATCTGTTTCAATTGCTCTTATAAAAATTGGTGGCGTAATGTTAGGATGGTCACCGGTACAAATACTTGTGTTAGCATCTGTTATAGTAGTTTTTTATAGCACTTTGGGTGGTTTGAAAAGCATTCTTTTTACTGATTTTTTTCAATTCAGCCTGGCTATGGCAGGTGCAATTGGGGCAGCAATAATATTAGTTAAAAATCAAGGCGGAGGCATTGAGCATTTGCTAACTAATAAAAATGTAATTCCAAAATTAAATTTAATTCCTTCTTTAACTAATAAGGACATGATCATTTCTTTATTAGTAATTCCTCTCGCTGTTCAGTGGTGGAGTGTATGGTATCCGGGTGCTGAACCAGGTGGTGGTGGTTATATTGCTCAGCGAATGCTTTCAGCTAAAAATGAAAAGAATGCAATGGGAGCAACCCTGTTATTTAATTTTTTTCATTATGCTTTACGGCCCTGGCCATGGATTTTTGTTGCGCTTGTTTCGCTTGTTGTTTTCCCCGACTTACATTCTTTACAAGTTGCTTTTCCTAATGTTGACCCGCAATACATTAAGCATGATATGGCTTATCCGGCAATGTTAACTTTATTGCCTCATGGATTTTTGGGACTAATTGTTGCATCACTTATAGCAGCATTTATGTCAACTACAGCCTCTCAGATTAACTGGGGTTCATCATATATAGTAAACGATTTTTATTCAAGATTTATAAATCAGGAAGCAACCGAAAAACAAAAAGTTTTAGCTGGAAGGATATCGACAGTACTTCTTATGTTTTTTTCTATTCTTATTGCTCTTTTACTTGAAAATGCACTGCAAGCATTTCATATTTTACTACAAATAGGCGCAGGGACAGGATTAATTTATATTCTCAGATGGTTTTGGTGGAGAATTAATGCTTTTACGGAATTAACGGGAATGGTTGTTTCATTTTTGGTTGCCATTGTTTTTTTGATTATCGAGAGATTTACCGGTGTTGAATTAACTGAGGTATATAAAATAACAATGGGCGTTAGTATTACTACTGTTTTTTGGGTTGTGGCAACGTTTTTAACTCCTCCTGCTGATAAAGGCACACTTCGGTCATTTTATACAAAAATAAAGCCCGGTGGTCCGGGGTGGAGAAAAATAGTTCTTGAAGCTGAGGCTGAAGGTGTAATTTTGGTTAAAGAAAGTGATTTAAAATGGGATGTGCCTACTGGTATTTTATGTATGCTGACAGGGAGCGTTGCTGTTTATTCATGTTTGTTTGGAACCGGTTATTTTCTATATGGAAACAATTTATATGGAAGTATATATATTGGAATATCATTAATATCAGCTGTTATCTTAACCAAACTTTGGAATAAATTAAAAATGGATTAAAAAGGATAAATTGTATTTATTAATATTTTCACAAACTTATTAATTTTTAAAAACAGGCTATTATGAGTCAAAGAATGATTGATCAATTTATGGAAATGGTTCGCATTGAAAGTGAATCAGGCAATGAAGCTAACTTTATTAATTATCTTAAGTCGGAGTTTGAAAAACTTGGAGGTTTTGCAAAACACGATAATTATGGAAACCTGATAGTTAAGTTTCCTGAAAAAGGCTGTACGGGCAAAGAACCTATTTTAATGTCTTGTCATGCTGATACTGTTCAACCGGGGAAAGGTATTGAACCTGTATTAAATGACGGAGTAATACGATCAAAAGGTAATACTATTTTGGGTTCTGACGATAAAGCAGGAATAGCAGAATTGTTGGAAGCATTAAGAATATCAGAAATTAATCCACCAATTGAAATTGCAATTACACGGCAAGAGGAGGTTGGCCTGTTGGGAGTTAAGGCTTTGGATTATAGTTTAATTTCTGCAAAAAAAGGATATCTTTTAGATAACGATGTATTAGATACAATAATTATTGGAGGCCCTTCTTATTTTGCTATTGATGTTACCATTACAGGGCAGGGAGCACATGCAGGTATGGAACCCGAAAAGGGAATTAATGCTATACAAGCTGCTTCTTTTGCAATTGCACAATTACAACTTGGAAGAATTGATGAGGAAACAACAGCCAATGTTGGTGTTATAAAAGGAGGGCTAATCAGAAATGGTGTTCCTGACAAAGCAACATTTTTAGCAGAATGCAGAAGCTTGAATCATGAAAAAGCAGAAAATTTGGTTAAAAAGATGGAAAAGATAATTCGTGAAGAAGCAACTAAAAACGGGGCTAAAGTAATAATTGAAATTGATAATAAATGTAAAGCCGTTGAGATTAAACCGGATTCAGATGTAGTTATTATTGCACAAAAAGCCTTGAAAAAAGTTGGTGTTGACGCAAAACCGGTTTTTATAACAGGTTATACAGATGCTTCTATTCATAACAATAATGGAATTGAAATGGCAGGAGTTGGCATAGGAGCTAAACTTGAACATTCAACTGACGAGCATATTTATGTAGAAGATATGGAAAAGGCAAAGGAGATGGTAATTGAAATTTTCAGGCTTTCTGCAGAATAAAAGGTGTGTATGCCAATAAAATCAGAAGTTTACTTCAGAAACTTTGAGTTCAATCGGGAAAGTGATAATATTTAGCTCAAGTTTTTTTATTGTTTATAATCCTAAAAATTGTATTCCTAATCCGCTGATAAAAATAGTAATGCCGGCAATAGCATGGGTATATCTTTCCAGTTTCCCCAATCGGACAAGGCTAATGCCATAAGAAGTTATCAACACAATTGATAGCATGGTAATTATTGTTATAATGGAAAAAACAAGTGCAACTAAAACTAAGCCATGCATGCTGTTTTTTGCTGCCGGATACATTAAAATTGGGATGAGTGGTTCGCAAGGCCCCAAGACAAAAATGATAAATAATGCCCAGGGTGTAACAGATTTGTTTTTATCATCATGAACATGAGCATGTTCTTCATGGTGGGTGTGCTCGTGAATGTGTTTTGTGCCATCTTTATGAAAGTGAATATGTTGGTGTGGTTTGTTTTTGTATGCCTGCCTCATTCCCCAAATAAAATAAACAAAACCTAAAATTATAAATAACCAGGCAGCAATATTTCCTCTAAACGATTCAAATAATACCAGTTTGTGTACGCCTATGCCTAAAACAATTCCTATCAGGCCAAGAATTATAGAACTTCCAACGTGGCCTAAACCACAAAAAAATGTCACCCAGGCTGTTTTTATTTTAGTCCAGTTTCTGGCTTTTGCCAAAACTATAAAAGGAATATAATGGTCTGGGCCTAAAATAGTATGGATAAATGCAATAGATGCAGCTGTTACAATTAATATTGAAATATCGTTGGTCATTTTATGGCTTATAGAGAACCAAATATAATAAAAAAAATTAAATTTGTGTTACGAAAAGAAAAAACATGCTACTATGGGAATAAAAAGATTTGGTGTTTCACTTGAAGAGGAATTATTAGAATCGCTTGATGATTTTGTAAAAAAGAACAAATTTCCGAACCGTTCACAAGCCATTCGTTTTTTAATTAAAAATAATTTGGTAGAAGAAAAATGGGAAGAAAATGAAGAAGTTGCCGGTGCTATTGTTTTAGTTTACGACCATCATAAAAGAGAAGTTCAGAATAAATCTACTGAAATTCAGCACAATTACCACCATTCTATTCTGTCTGTTCAACATGTGCATCTTGATCATAACAATTGTCTGGAGTCTATTTTGGTAAAGGGGAAAGCAGTTGAACTAAAAGCTTTGTCTGAAAAACTTATTTCAATAAAAGGAATACAACATGGAAAGTTAGTTACTACTACAAAAGAATAATTTTTTTATTCATAGGGTAACACGAATTTTATAAACGTAATATTATAGCTATGAAAATCGACTATTTATTTTTTTTACCGGCATTAATTATTTCTAATGTTTTATTTGCACAGAAAACCATAAAAGATACAATACCGTTAGAAGAAACTGTTGTAACGGGCACACAGGTTCAGGTACTTCGTAAAAATGTTCCTTTAACGGTTACGAGTATTTCAAAAGAAGAAATTAATCAAAGCGATGAATCGGCTCTTTTACCCATTATTGGTGAATTTGTGCCCGGGCTTTTTGTTACGGAAAGGGGAGTTACGGGTTTTGGTGTAGCAACCGGAGCAGCAGGCGGGATTACAATCAGAGGGATAGGAGGCAGCCCCAATACCGAAGTTTTAATTTTAATTGATGGCAATCCTCAGTTTATGGGAATTATGGGACATCCGTTGCCTGATGCTTATGTGGCTTCCGATGCTGAGAAAGTGGAAGTTATACGTGGGCCGGCGTCTATTTTGTACGGATCAAATGCAATGGGCGGTGTAATTAACATAATTACCAAAAAACAAACAGAAAATGGGTTTAAAAGTAATGCAAGAATGATGTATGGCTCGTACAATACACAAAAATATATGATTAGCGGAGGTTATAAAAAAGGTAATTTCGATATATATGCGTCTGTTAACCATGACAAAACAGACGGGCACAGAGATAGTTCAGCATTTGATATTGTAAATGGATATATAAAAGCAAATTATAAAATAAACGAACATTATAAGGTTAATGCAGATTACAGCCTTGCAAAATTTAAATCGCAAGACCCCGGCATGGAAGGTTTTTTTGCAGGAGAAGAGATTAATATAATGAGAGGAAAAACAGCTTTTTCGGTGGAAAATAATTATAAAAAAGTTACCGGAGCATTAAAAATTTATATGAATTATGGTGAACATAATATTACAGATGGTTTTCATTCGCTTGACCATTCCTCAGGTGTTATGTTTTATCAGGGGTTAAAATTATTTAAAAACAATACAATTACGGTAGGTGTTGATTATATTAACTTTGGCGGAAAAGCTGAGAATATTCTGGCTATGAACGGACAGGGAATTGTATTTGGAGATAAAACAATTACTGAAATTGGAAGTTATGCTTTTTTACAACAAACTTTATTTCAAAAATTGATTTTCAATGCCGGTTTAAGAATTGAAAATAATAGTTTATATGGAAATGAAGTTGTTCCGCAAACGGGTTTTGCCTATCATCCAACAAATTATACTACAATAAAAGGTTCTGTTTCAAAAGGGTACAGAAGCCCTACTATTAGAGAGTTATACTTATGGGCACCTGCTAACGAAGAGCTTCAGCCGGAAAGAATGATGAATTACGAAATTGGAATGATACAACAATTATATGCCAATAAATTAAATTTTGAATTAACCGGGTTTATTTCCGAGGGTAATAATTTAATACAAACAGTTTTAGTTAACGGTTTACCTAAGAATATGAATAGTGGAAAATTTAATAATAAAGGTGTGGAACTGGCAAGTTATTACAATCCGGTAAAAGGTTTACATATTCATTTGAATTATTCTTTTCTGGCATTAAAATATCCTATTCTTGCAGCACCTGAAAATCAAATATTTTTTAATACAAGGTATAATTTTGGGAAACTGAGTTTTAGTATTTCAATTAAGTATATAAATAATTTGTATGTGAAACTTGCAGATGCTACCCCTGAAATTAAAGAAGATTATACTTTGTTAAATACTAAAATTACCTATGCCGTAAATAATAATTTGAATTTATTTGTAAGTGGCGAGAATATAACTAATACAGAATATCAAATAAACTATGGCTATCCAATGCCGGGTATTACATTTTTTGGTGGGGTTAATTTTAATTTAATGAAAAAATAATTTAAGAAATATAATAAAATGAAACCTTTTTTTAATAATTCCAGAATTTATGTTTTAATTATTTTATCCTTTTTTTTAAGCGGAATTATTTATGCACAGGAAAATAAAATGCTTTCACCGGTAATTATTGATACCGATTGTGCAATGGATGATTTTCGTGCTTTGTCAATGTTTTTTTCTGTTAACGAGCTTAATATTAAAGCTATAACAGTAGTTGACGGAATACTTTCACCTAACCAGGGAATGAAAAAAGCCAGCCAATTGTTAAGTTTTTATAATAAAAAAAACATTCCGGTAGCAAAAGGTAAAATTGTGAATACAACTATACCGGTACACAGAAAATATTCTTTTAAAATACAATGGGGGAATATTAGCGATACAAATAGTTTATTGAAAAAAGATGATGCTTCATCAGTATTAATAAGTAGCATTTTGCAATCGGAAGTTCCCGTAACGGTTATTTGTTTAGGCCCTTTAAGCAATTTGGCTGAGGCACTTACAATAAATCCGGCAATTAAGGCGAATATAAAGAATGTTATTTGGTACAATAAAAACTATAAAAAACATACCGGCTTTAACTTTACAAGAGATTCTGCTTCAGCTAATTATGTTTGTAATTCAGGAGTTGAGATAAAAATACTTTCAAAATTAAACAATGAATATGCATATTTTGATACTACTTTATTTCAATCAATTAAAAATATAAATTCAAAATCTGCACAAAATGTTGTTCAAGGTTTTCAGATTCCTTATTTTCTAAATAAAATTAATGAAGGAAACTTACCTTTATTTGACGATTTGGTACCTGTGTATTATATCTATCCTGAATTATTTGATTTTGAATATGATTTGCAAAATCCTAAAATTCAGTATGTTGTAAATTACGACATGAATGCTGTTAAAGAAAAAATGGTGAAAATTTTATCAGGAAGTTACATTATTAACAAGCAAATTGTATTTGAGAGTTTCCCGCTTTTACCAGGTTTTTACAGGAGTGATGTTAAAGAGCGAATGGAAAAAACAATTTCTGATTATGGCGAATTGGAATGGGAATTTTGTGTGTTAACCAATGAAATTCACGGACATCTGGGAATTTATTCTATTCTGGGAGCAAAAATGGGATTAAAAGCAATGGAAGTTTTAAATGCAAACCGTGATGAAATTGTAGTTCAAACTTATGCCGGAAATCAGCCTCCGTTGGGCTGTTTGAATGATGGATTGCAAGTAAGTACCGGTGCTACTTTCGGGCATGGTACAATAGCAAGCGTAAAAGATACTTTGCTTATGCCGGCTGCCATATTTATGACTAAAAAAGATACAATAAGAATAAAACTGAAAGATGAATATATACACCGGATTCAAGAGGATATTAATAACGGAATTGTACAATACGGGATGCTTACATCAGGATACTGGAAACTTATACGAAGCCTGGGAATAAAATATTGGGCAGAATGGGACAGGAATAAAATATTTGAAATTAGTGAAGAATAAGACAGTACAAAAGTCCGGTTTTTAAAAGGAAAAGTATTTATAAAGTATTAAATAACAGGTGATTTGTATTAAATATTATAATAACATTTTGATATGCACATTGCGTAATTGCTTGAGAATAAAAAATAAGTAAATTTGTATTTTAAGAAAGAGCTGTTTATTAATTAAAAAAAGTAAGTTGAAGAAACATATTCCAATATTAGAAATTGAAGCAGAATTAGAAATACCTTATATTTATTGTAATGCAGAAAAAGGAATTATTGAAATAAAAGGGAAATCTACTTATGAAGACCCCATTGAAATATACCAATCGTTACTTGACTGGTTAGACGAATATGCTAAAACTCCCCATAAGCATACCGATGTTAATATTCATTTGGAATATTTTAATACAAGTTCCTCAAAATGTTTGTTAGATGCTTTTAAAATATTAGAATTAATCCATCAGGATAAGGCTTCAGTTGTAATAAATTGGTTTTATAAGTCAGACGATGATGATTTGGAAGAAGCCGGCATGGATTACAGCGATTTGATAAAAATACCCGTTAAGCTTATCAAAATATAGTGAAGAGTTAGTAAAAAAATGCCTTTTCTTTTTGTGATATTGTCCTGATATTGATAGAAAAAAAGTTATTGCAGATTGTAAAAAGATTTTATGGCAAATGTTTTTCAGTTGTGCCATTTGATAAATAATATTATTTTAGACAAACTGCTATTGGCGGTAAACGGACAAAACGGTTCAATTAGAGAATAAATTCATAGAAAATGGGACAGGTTTACATAGAAGATAAAACTTTTAACAAGATTAACTTCAAAGAAAATTCTCTGGAAAAGGGAGAATATGAAGGATGTAATTTTATTAATTGTGATTTTTCTAATACTGACCTTTCTGAAATTATCTTTACGGATTGTGAATTTATTGGTTGTAATTTAAGCTTGGCAAAACTGGTAAAGACGGTATTAAGAGATAGTAAGTTTAAGGACAGTAAAATGATAGGACTTAATTTTGATAATTGTAACACGTTTGGGCTTTCGTTTAGTTTTGAAAATTGTTCTCTTAACCATTCGTCATTTTATAAAACTAAAATAAAAAAGACTATTTTTAAAAATTCACAATTACAAGAAACTGATTTTACAGAATGTGATTTAACAAGTTCATTATTTGACAATTGCGATTTATTGGGAGCAATATTTGATAATACAATAATTGAGAAAGCAGATTTTAGAACTTCTTACAATTATTCCATTGACCCTGAAAGCAACAAAATTAAGAAATCAAAGTTTTCTTTAACAGGCGTAAAAGGACTTTTAAATAAATATGACATTAAGATTTATAACAGAAATTAAATGAAGCCAAAAAAAAGCATAAATGAAAAGAAATTGGCAGGTGATTTAATATCAATAACATGAAAGTAAAGTTAACCATATTTATTTTGATTTTGGCTACACAAGCATTCTGTCAGGAATTTGTGCAAAAAAAATCCGTATATATAGAACTTGGTGGTAGTGCCGGATTTGGTTCAGTTAACTATGAAAATATTTTTAATAAAAATGGTAAAATTGATTTGTTGTGGAGAATTGGAATTAGCGGTTTTCCAATTGACAAAAATGCCGGGTTTGTATTTATTATACCCACTACTATTAGTGGGCTAATTGGTAAAAAAAACCATAAAATAGAATTAGGAATAGGGCAGGGTATTAGTATGTCAACCAAAGGCAGGTTTTTTTCTTTAACAACACCTGTTATTGGTTATCGTTATCAAAATGCCGGAAAAAGATTTTTCTATCGTGTTTCGTACACCCCATTGATTTCATATATTTTAGATTTTCAATATCAAAATTGGTTGGGAATTTCAATAGGCTATAACTTAAATTCCATGAAATGAATAAATCATTAATTATATTTCTTGTGGCAGGGTTTATTCTCTTTGGGTGGAATAAGGAGGAATTTTTTTGTGGGAAAAATAATCTTTATGAAGATTTTGAGGGAATAAACAAGACAGATAATTTATTTCTTAGTGGAAATTGGGAATACTATCAACAGACAATAGCAAGTAATTTTATTGAAATTGATACAAACAATGCCCATTCGGGTAATAATTGTTTAAAAATATTTGCTACAAAAGGAACTATTTCTAAAAGCGATATTGCCAACAATAAAATGGCTTTTTGGGAAAATGATATAGTGCAAATATCAGCCTGGTTTTATCTACAAGGTACAGATGATTTAAATTACGTATTTTTATTTGATATTGAGGAAAATGCCGTAATTGGTGCCAGTCCCGGTATTCGAATTGCAATTGATGATAATGATTGCCTGCTAATTGAAAGAAATAAATACGGCGAACCAACCATTCAACAAACAAACGAAAAGAAAATATCTTTTCCAAGAAACCAATGGGTTGAATTAAAGATTGAGATTGATTTAAAACAAAAAGACGAAGGCTATATCAAATTGTGGCAAGATGACGTTCTGCTAATTAATGCTACAAACATTGAAACTTTACCCAAAGATAAACTATATTTTATTCAAGGTACAAAAGGAATGTACCAAAGTATCCAGATTGGAGTAACAGCAACCACTTCAGATAGTGATGTAATAATGTTTTTAGACGATATTGAAATAAAAGTAGTGAATTGAAGAAAACGTAATTTACGGCACATAAAATCCTTATGAATAACGTAAGAACCTGTTGATTAAAATGATATTTTTAAATTGATTATATAACATCTTTGAAATAAAAAATAATATAAGCAGGTTTCAATTGTTTCACAGCTATACAAGGCTAAAAGCATGAATGTCCGGAAAAATATGACTAAAAAAAATATATGAATCATAATTTAGAAATGAATAAAAAGAATGCCATTGAGTTTTATAAAATGGCATATGAAGGTAATCCTCGAAAAGCGGTAAAATTATTTGTTGGGAATAAATATATCCAGCACAACCCTTTGGTTGGAGATGGGAAAGAACCATTCATTGCATATTTTGAACGAATGGGGAAGGAGTATCCTGATAAGAGTATTAACTTTGCAAGAGCTGTTGCTGAGGGCGATTTGGTAGCTCTTCATACACACCAAAAATGGCCAGGCAATGAAGAATATGTTACTATGGACTTTTTCAGATTTGATGAGAATGGGAAAATAGTTGAACATTGGGATTCTATGCAACAAATACCCGAAGATTCAGCAAATGGGAATACTATGTATTAACTTGGGAAATGCATACATTTATTACAGCCGTTTTTTATGGAAATTAAGACTTTCCCAATAAATTTGGGATTGTTAACCTTATTTTTGTACATCTGTTTCGCTATAAGACCTTTAAAATAGAATACAATATTGCACCTTCATAAGTTAATTAATAATAAGAAAAATTAAGTTTAATATGAATAATGTTAAATTATAGTTTGATAATATTAAATTAATGGTTATTTTTGTTTAAAATTATTTAAATGAATAAAAAGCTCCCGATAAGATGTCCAAGTTGTGAAAGCTTTTTAAAAGTTAAACAATTGCAATGTGATAAATGTGAGACTGAAGTTTCAGGGCTATATTCTTTACCTATTATTTCTCAACTATCAATTGATGACCAAAAATTCATTCTTGACTTTGCTAAAGCAAGTGGGAGTTTGAAAATAATGGCTCAAAATATGAACTTGAGTTATCCAACAGTACGGAATAAACTTGATGAGATAATTAATAGTATTAATACACTTGAAACTAATGAAGATTAATTATTTATATGCTCCTTTTACGAGAATTGCCGGACTCAAATCCTTACTTATAGGATTAATTGGATTATTTATAACTGCCTATTTAGCTTTTTTAACAGGGACACATTTAAATGGACTTTTAAATCTTGACTTTGCTAAAGATGCAGATTTTGTTTTTTACCTTTTAGAGAATCTTATTAACTGGGTTTCAATATCAGTATTCTTATTTCTATCAGGTTTACTTTTATCAAAATCAAGAATAAGAATAATAGATATTTTTGGAACCTCAGTATTATCTAGGCTGCCCTTAATCATAGCACCTTTGATTAGGTCTTTCCCATTTTTGCAAAGTTTTGTATTTCAATCATGGAAAATGTATTTAATAATAGTGTTTTATTTGGTTTCGGTTATTTGGACAATCATTCTATTATTTAATGGATTTCGAATTTCTTGCAACCTGAAAAATGAAAGGTTAATAATTTCATTTATAATCAGCATATTATTCTCTGAAATAGTCACAAGAATGGTAATTTATTTATTAATATTTAAAACATAAAAAATGAAATCATTAGTATTTATATTAGGCGTATATTTCATATTTAGTTTAAATTCATGCAGTCAGGATTTTAAAAAACTCGATAATACGGAACTTGATAAAATCAAGCTGCAAATAGCACAAAATTTTGCTGTTAATTATTTAACAAAACTAAGAGAAGGAAGTTTTTACGAATTTCACGACGAGGCGATTGATGCATTAAAAAGTCAATTGACAGAGCAAAATCAAAAACTCATTTACCACCAACTTAGTGATAAATTTGGTGATTTTAAAAGTTTGGAGTATGCTGAAACATGGATTCAGGGTAATAACAATTCTATTCTGATTTTTCGATTTAAAAGCAATTTTGAAAAGAGTAAAAAGAAGCTTGAGGTAAGAGTTGTGTTAAATGAATCAGGAAAAATTGCAGGTTTTTGGATAAAACCTTGGTCAGATATGTTAAAATAATAAGTTGTGTATTATCTCTGATAAAACCAAAAAAGCCCACAAATCAACTGATTCGCAGGCTTTTCCGTACCCGGGGCCGGGCTCGAATTCCGAATTTACCAAAATCTATGATTTTGAAACAAATTCGAGAATGCACGAAAAACAATAAAATCGAAGATTTAAGTTTTTCGGCACCTGCACGACCGCAATGGTCACTGGATTTTAAGTCCGGCGCATCTACCAATTCCGCCACCTGGGCAAAATTATTTATTGAATTGTTTTACTAATCTATGAGATGAGGATAAAGCAAAAAAGCCCACAAATCAACTGATTCGCAGGCTTTTCCGTACCCGGGGCCGGGCTCGAATTCCGAATTTGCCAAAAACTTTGATTTTGAAACAAATTCGAGAATGCACGAAAAACAATAAAATCGAAGATTTAAGTTTTTCGGCACCTGCACGCCCGCAATGGTCACTGGATTTTAAGTCCGGCGCATCTACCAATTCCGCTACTTGGACAAAGATTTTTTATTGAATTATTTTACTGATCTATGAGATGATGATAAACCAAAAAAGCCCACAAATCAACTGATTCGCAGGCTTTTTCGTACCCGGGGCCGGGCTCGAACCGGCACGACCGCAATGGTCACTGGATTTTAAGTCCAGCGCGTCTACCAATTCCGCCACCTGGGCAAATTTTTTTTATTGAACTATTTTTTATTGAATTATTATAATATTGTAAATAATATATTAGTTCATTATTTTTTTACATTGTTCATGGAATCTTTAGTTGTTTTTCTGGTTTTAGAAAAAATCTTTAGTAATTCAATTCCTTCTTCTTTTAGATTTTTAATTTTATTAATATCCAGAACTTTAGATTCTTGTAAAATTTCAAGCCAATAAATTGATTCATCTGTTTCTTCTACAACGATACAAATTTTAGCATAAAATTCTCTTTTTGATCTACTTAAACATGCTGCCCTGTAATTTGCACCAACAGAAGTAGCTGATCTAATTATTTGTCTTCCAATAATTTTTGCAACTTCTGTTTTTGGTAATTGATTATATAAATCAATAATATTTAAAGCAAATAGTTTTGACCTTCTTTTCAATTCCTCTTGCATAAATAGTTTACAAGTTAATAATTCAATAGTTCAATATTTCAATGAACAAATAAAAAGAGCGAAAAACGGGACTCGAACCCGCGACCCCGACCTTGGCAAGGTCGTGCTCTACCAACTGAGCTATTTTCGCTTTTGGGACTGCAAATATAATCCATTTTTTGATATCCGAAAAAGAATGAAATGAAAAATTATTATTTTTTCACTTTTCACTATCTTGCTTTTTTTATAATCCAATATGCTTTTTAATATCATTAAGCTTGTTCAAAGCTTCAACAGGAGTTAAATTGTTAATATCCAAATTGGCAATTTCATCTCTTATCTGTTTTAAAACAGGATCGTCTAACTGGAAAAAACTCATTTGAAATCCTTCACGATGTTCAGCTAAATCAGAAACCGGTTTTGCCAATGTATGTTTTGCCTGTGAACTTTCTAATTCTTCCAGAATTTTGTTTGCCCTGTTAACCACACTTTTTGGCATTCCTGCCATGCGGGCAACGTGAATTCCAAAACTATGTTCACTGCCACCGGGTACTAATTTTCTTAAAAATATAACACTATTATCAACTTCTTTTACCGATACATTAAAGTTTTTTATTCTTGAAAATGATTTTTCCATTTCATTTAACTCATGGTAATGAGTAGCAAATAAAGTTTTTGCCTTAGCTTTTGGGTGTTCATGAATATATTCGGCAATAGCCCAGGCAATAGAAATACCGTCATAAGTACTGGTTCCCCGGCCAAGTTCATCTAACAGGATTAAACTCCGGTTTGAAATATTATTTAAAATACTTGCTGCTTCATTCATTTCAACCATAAAAGTTGATTCACCCAACGAAATATTATCCGATGCTCCAACCCGTGTAAAAATCTTGTCAACAATTCCGATATTTGCTTTTTTTGCCGGAACAAAACTTCCAATTTGCGCCATTATTACAATTAATGCTGTTTGTCGCAATAAAGCAGATTTTCCGGCCATGTTTGGCCCTGTAATAATAATTATTTGTTGCTCTTTGCTATCTAAAAAAACATCATTAGCAATATATTCTTCATCAATAGGCAGTTGTTTTTCAATAACCGGATGCCTGCCGTCTTTAATATCAATTATTTCGGTCTCGTCTAATCCGGGTTTGTAGTAGTTATTATCTTTTGCAATGGTTGAAAATGACAATAAACAATCAATTTTTGCCACTATATTGGCATTTAATTGAATGGCCGGAATATAATCTATTAGGCTTAAAACCAAATCGTTAAATAATTTAGATTCCAGTTCAATAATTTTTTCCTGTGCACCTAATATTTTTTGTTCATATTCTTTTAATTCTTCCGTTATATAACGCTCAGCACTTACCAATGTTTGTTTTCTTATCCATTCTTCCGGCACTTTGTCTTTATGCGTATTTCTAACTTCAATATAATACCCGAAAACATTGTTGAAACTTATTTTAAGCGAAGGAATGCCGGTTCTTTCACTTTCTCTTATTTGCATTTTAGCCAGAAAATCTTTTCCTGAAAAAGCAATTTGTCTTAATTCGTCTAATTCAACTGAAACACCTTCGGCAATTACATTACCTTTAACAACTGCGTTTGGAGCATCTTCATTTAATTCTTTGGCAATTCTGTCTTTAATTAATGAACAAGGATTTATTTGCTCGGCAATAGACGATAAATTATTATTATTGGTTTTTAAACATTCATTTTTTATGGGTAATAAAGCAGTTAATGCATTTTTTAGCTGAATAACCTCACGTGGTGAAATTCTGGCAAGAGCAACTTTCGAAACAATTCTTTCCAGGTCGCCAATTTGCTTAATATATGTTTCTAATTCAATTTTAAGTGCCTGGTTGTTAAGAAAAAAATCAACTATATCCAATCGTTGGCTAATGGGTTGAATATGTTTTAAAGGCAAGGCCAGCCAACGTTTCAACATTCGCGAACCCATTGGAGAAATAGTGTGGTCTAAAATATCAATTAAAGTTTTTGCCCCTTCATTAATGGCTGTAAAAAGTTCCAGGTTTCGTATAGTAAACTTATCAAGCCAGACAAAATTATTTTCATCAATTCTTGAAATTTTATTGATGTGGTTGGTTTTCTGGTGTTGTGTAATATCCAGATAATGAACAATTGCACCTGAAGCTACAATGCTAAAGTGCATGTTTTGTATTCCATAGCCTTTTAACGATTTGGTTCCGAAAAGCTTTAGTAATCTGTCTTTGGCTGTTTCTTCGGTAAAAACCCAATCGTCTAATCCATAAGTGTAAAATTTGGTTCCGAATAAATTATTAAAAAGCTCTTGCTTACTTTTTTCAAAAAGAATTTCTTTGGGCTGAAAGCTTTGCAAAAGCTTGTCGATATAATCGTTTTTTCCTTCGGCTGTAAAAAATTCTCCGGTTGAAATATCTAAAAAAGAAATACCCGATACTTGTTTTTCCAAATGTACGCAGGCTAAAAAATTATTCTTACGGTTTTCTAATACGGTTTCGTTGTGTGTAACGCCAGGTGTAACTAACTCTGTAACACCACGTTTTACGATTTTCTTTGTCAGCTTCGGGTCTTCCAGTTGTTCACAAATAGCAACTCGTTGTCCGGCGCGTACTAATTTGGGCAAATAAGTATCTAAAGCATGATGCGGAAAACCTGCCAGTTCAACAAAAGATGCTGAGCCATTAGCTCTTTTGGTGAGTGTAATTCCTAAAATTTCGGAGGCTTTTATGGCATCGGTTGAAAAAGTTTCGTAAAAATCACCCACCCTAAACAATAATATGGCATCAGGATGTTTAGCCTTAATGCTGTTATATTGTTTCATTAACGGTGTTTTTACTATTTCAGCAGATTTTCCCATATTTTTTTTACAAGTAAACAAAGATATATCAAATAAAATAGCGAAAAAAAAATGTTTATAAATTGTTGCCCTGCATTATTTTTTTGTATTCGTAAGGTATTAAAATAGCGTAGGTTAACCCTTGCTTAGAAAAGAGAAATATTGAATTTTGCAATAATGAATTTGAAATGCTTAATGTTGTTTTGCTCATTTGAGTAACTTTGTATTTAGTCAATTACTGTGTAACATGAAAATTACAAAATACGTCATTTTTATTTTGCTGTTAATGTATTTCTTTAGCTTATTTATTAATAATGAGTTTGTTGTAGAAATATTTAATAGTATAATAGTCTTGTTTACGCTTCTTCAGCTTGGATTAAATAATTTAAAATCAAAATTTCGAATTTCAGCCAATTTTGGGAAATGGGCAGGATTTGTATTCCTCTTTATTTTTTTTATAATTAATTGGATTAATAATGTAGATGTACTTTTTATTTATAAACAATTAACGTTTATTTCAATTTTTATTCTTTCTAAAATCCTGATAGAGAGTTTATTAGGAATAGAAAACAATAATAAAGTACAAGCATTTAGTGAATATATTTATGAGAAAAGAGGTTACAATTATTTATATATTGGGCTTTTGCTTATTGCAATAGGGTATAGTGTATTTAATATTTATTTCAAAAGTATATTTCATATTAATTATGAAACGGTAGCATTATTATTGTTTGTTACTTTTCCGTTTTTTGATTACAGGTTTTATTTTTTATTGAATGAGTTTTTAAGGAAAGTGTTTTTTGAAAAGGAAATTTATTTAAAACCTCAGTCATTGAAAAAACTATCAAAAATTAAAACCATAGCTTTTGAAAAATACCGTGTAATAACTGATGGAAATTACAAAATGGTTTCTTTTAACCACAGAAAAACAATTCAAAAAACTACTGTTTTACAACTGTTTTCGCACATCATTCAAATGTGGAGTAATTCAATTTATAAGAATGTGAGAATTTCGGATGATAATTTAAATGATTTTGAAAAGTTGAAATTTTTAGAAAGCAGCAGAAATAGAGTAGTAGTAAGCGACAGCATGAACAATGAATATATTCTAACTACTAAAAATAATAATAGCAATAAATTAAAGGAAGAATACAACCTGTTTTTATACAAAAATGATATTCAAGTTGCAAAATTTTTAGTTATTGATAAGCCATTAACTTATTCAAAAAAACTTTTATCAGAGTTAAATAACCAGGGGTTTAATACGGTATTATTTTGTAACGACGAAGAAAGAGTGTGTAGCAAAACAGTGAAGGGAATTGGTTTTGATAAAATATATAACAATATAGATTATATCAGGAAAACTAATTTGTTGAAACAATTGCAGGAAAAAGCTCCGGTAATGTATGTAACCGATGATGGTGATTTTGTGTCGGAAGCAGAATTGAATTGCTCATTTAATTCAAATATTAATAAAAAAGCAACAGATATAATCTTTACAAATCCACTTAATTTAATCTGGCTAAATACTTTTTGGAAGAAGGCCTCAAAAAAACTATTTGGCGTATTTATAATGGTTTTAATTTATCATTTAGTTTTTTACTATTTGATAATTAGCCATAACCTGTCGTTCGAATTGATTTTAACTATTCCTGTTTTAATTGAATTAATCGTTACAAAATTATTTTTTTCTATTATAAAAAAGATTGGAAAATATTAACCTGTAAGAATTTTTTTTCAAATGGCGTATTCTTCAGTAATGGGTTTTAATATGCTTTAATAAAAGAGCTTTTTCTGGCAAAAGAAATAATAATTACAAAAAACAGACAATGGAAAAACACGCCGGTTATTGAAAATAAAATTATAGCCATTTTTGCATCACCGTATAAAACATAACCTGCATAAATTGATAAAAAACGGAAAATCAGCAATAAAATATCATAAATTATTACCATTTTTTGTTTATTCAATAAAGTGACTATAAACGAATTAGTAGAGTTTAAGAAATTTAAAAACAGGAAGGGAACCAAAATTTGTGTGTATTCACCTGCGGTAACCCATTCTTTACCAAAAATTTTAAAAATAAAAGGAGCAAACAGGAATAATAATAAATAAGGGACAAAAGCCAGTTTAAACGCGGTCCAATAATTCTTTTTCACTAAGGGTAGTAATTCTTTACCGGTATTTAATAACTCGCTGGAACGCTGAAATGATACCTGCCCAATCGAATACCCGATATGAGTTACCGGCGCACTTATAATTCTATACGAAAGGCCATAATAACCCACAACTTTTGTCCCGAAAAAACGAGGCATCAGGAAAAACGGAAGTTGAATAGATAGGGTATTAATAAGTCCAATAAGTGTGTTAAACAAAGGAATGTCTTTAAACCTTTTTAATACACTAAGCATATTTTTTATACTAATGTTGTTTATGAATTCTTTAAACGATTGAATATTTCTGAAAATTATAGATATGAAAGAGGTAAATTGTCCTATAATTAAACCCGGAATTAACCCAATGTTTTTCAGTGGAGAAAACCCGGTTAAAATTTGTCCCGACCCGGCTACAACCGATTTATTTATTCGGCTTATAGTAATTGTTTTATAATTCTTAAAACGATTACTCCAATAGGTAAACGATTGAAAACTACCAATTAAAAAAACACTTAGCGGAATGAAATAGAGCCAGTTGCCAATATCTTCAATATTTAAAAAAGCAATAATATTTTCTTTAAAAAAAATTATTATAACCAAACAAAGCAGGCTAAATAAAAAAGCAATTATTAAGCTGACTGCCAAAAGGTTAATTGCTTCTTTATGGCTATCCGGAATAAGTATTGCCAGCTCAATTCTAAGCGTGGATATGATAACCAAAACAGCAAAAACAGATGAATAGATAAAATAAACACCAAAAGTTTCAACAGAAAATAATCGTGTTAAAATTGGCATTATAAGTATAGGAATAAACTGTGCTATAATCGAACCGGAACTAAGCGTAAATATGTTCCTGAAAAATTCACTATCTAAATATTTTTTATAAAAATTGTGTAGCATAAAACTATAAAACAGTAATAATAATAGTCAAATCTAATATTTATTTTACATTGTATCATATTTGTATGATTGAAATCTGAAAATGACAGTTGCAAAAACAATTAATCCAATCTATTTTTGCAAGTAAACAAAAAATAATTGTTATGATGAAAATTGGCAGATCAGCAAATCCGGCTTTATCAAAAAGTATTTTTAGTGAACGTAATTTTGCAGCTGACTACACTTCTGTAATGACTGTTCAGGGAACAGTAAATAAAACGGCTTTAATGTTATTGTTAGTAATAATAGGGGCTGTTTATACATGGAATAATTATTTTGAAGCACTTAATCCACAATCCGTTATGCCTTGGGTTGGTATTGGTGGTATAGGCGGATTTATTTTTGCTTTGATAACCATTTTTAAAAAAACATGGGCTCCTTTTACTGCTCCAATTTATGCTTTTCTTGA
This sequence comes from Chlorobiota bacterium, assembly GCA_013152655.1. Lineage (GTDB taxonomy): Bacteria > Bacteroidota > Bacteroidia > Bacteroidales > B39-G9 > JAADFW01. The sequence goes on along the minus strand of JAADFW010000271.1, from coordinate 12,692 downwards.
AGGTTTGTTTCTGGGTGGTATTTCAGCTTTGTTTGAAGCATCATATCCGGGAATTGTAATGCAAGCCGTAGCACTTACATTTGGTACTTTGTTTTCTCTTTTGTTTGCTTACAAAACACGTATTATAAAAGTAACCGAAAATTTTAAATTGGGTGTTTTTGCAGCCACCGGTGCTATTTTTATGGTTTATCTATTTACCTTTATTTTAGGTTTTTTTGGAATTAATATTGGCTTTATTCACGGTAATAGCCCTTTAAGTATTTTAATAAGTATTGTTATTGTTATTATTGCTGCACTTAATTTGGTTTTAGATTTTGATTTTATTGAACAAGGTGCTCACTCAGGTGCTCCAAAATTCATGGAATGGTATGCAGCATTTGGTTTAATGGTAACGCTTATTTGGTTATATATTGAAATTTTAAGATTACTTTCAAAGCTTCGTTCAAGAAACTAATATTATTGCTATGACTGATTTAGAAAAGTATTTTAATCAATTCAGAGAAAATATAATTGGAATTGATGCCTCTTTTGAAAGCCCTTACGGGACAAAAAAAATAATTTATGCTGATTGGATTGCCAGTGGCAGGTTATACGGGCCAATTGAAGATAAAATAAAAAATGAAATAGGCCCTTATGTTGCTAATACACATACTGAAACTTCTGTTACAGGTTTAAAAATGACCAAAGCTTATATTTCGGCTCATGAAATAATTAAAAAGCATGTAAATGCAAATAGTGACGATATTTTACTTACTACCGGCTTTGGAATGACGGGAGCAATTAATAAATTATTAAGAATTCTTGGATTTATTCAACCGGAGCAATTGAAAAAATATACAACTATTCCTCATGAAGAAAAACCGGTAGTATTTATTACACATATGGAGCACCATTCAAATCAATTACCATGGTTAGAGAGTATTGCTGATACAGTTGTATTGCCTTATGGCGATGATTTGCTGGTTGATTTGCAAAAAAGTGAAGAGTTAATAAAATCGTATGCTAACCGCAAATATAAAATAGGTGCATTTTCTGCTTGTTCAAATGTTACTGGCATTAAACCTCCTTATTTTGAACTGGCAAAAATAATGCATCAAAATGGTGGTTATTGTTTTATTGATTTTGCTGCTTCTGCACCTTATGTTGAAATTAATATGCATCCGGACGATGAATTAAAGTACTTAGATGCCATATATTTTTCACCCCATAAATTTCTTGGCGGGCCGGGTACTTCCGGTGTGTTAGTGTTCAGTTCTAAATTATACAATAGAACTATTCCTGACCACCCGGGTGGAGGGCCAATAAACTGGACTAATCCGTGGGGCGGACGAAGTTATTTTGATAATCCTGAACTTAGGGAAGATGGTGGCACTCCGGGTTTTATGCTAGCAATCAGAACCGCTTTAGTTTTGAAACTAAAAGAAAAAATGGGTATAGAAAAAATGATTGCCAGGGAGAAAGAGCTATTGGAAATTACTTTTAAAGAGATTAATAAAATTGATTCACTTCATATTTTAGCCGAAAATGTTAAAGAACGAATTGGCGTAGTATCTTTTTATTCTGATAAAATACATTATAACCTTATTATTAAACTATTAAACGACAGGTTTGGGATTCAAATACGTGGTGGTTGTGTTTGTGCCGGAACGTACGGACATGTATTGTATCATATTACAAAGGAAGAATCGAAGAGAATTACCGATAAAATTGATTCAGGCGATTTATCAGAAAAACCGGGCTGGGCAAGGCTGTCAATTCATCCAACCATGACAAATGACGAACTTTATTATATTCTTGATGCCATAAAACAAATTGTAACTAATATTAATAGTTGGAAAGAAGATTATATCTTCGATAAATCAACTAATGAATTCTATCATAAATCTTTTAATCGCAATTGGGAAAAAGAAATAGAACCCTGGTTCCGGTTTTAATTCCTGCTTATTGCATAATTTTTATTTCATTCATGGTAATAGTCAATAAAAGAGTATTAGGGCTTTCCAATTTAATTGGAAATACACCTTTATATTGTATTAATTTTAAGTTCGATGGTGAACCGAGAAAAATTTATGCTAAAGCTGAAAACCTTAATATGACAGGAAGCATAAAAGACAGAATGGCTTTTCATATTATAAGTAAAGCATATTCTAAAGGAGCACTAAAAGCGGGCGACCTGATTATTGAGGCAACCAGTGGAAATACCGGTATTTCAGTTACGGCTATTGGCAGGGCTTTAGGACATCCGGTTTCTATTTTTATGCCCAATTGGATGAGTAGGGAACGGATTGACCTGATTGGCAGTTTTGGAGCAACAATAAATCTTGTAACTAAAGAGCAAGGTGGTTTCTTAGGAAGTATTGAAATGGCAAATAATCTTGCCAAAAATAATGAGCACACATTTCTTCCATCTCAATTTTCGAATGAAGATAATATTGACGCACATTACCAAACAACCGGGCCTGAAATTTGGTGGCAGCTCAAGTATAGATATTTAAAGCCTGATGCCTTTGTTGCCGGAGTAGGAACAGGTGGAACCGTAATGGGAGTTGGAAAATACTTAAGAGAACAAAACCCTGATATAAAAATTCACCCGTTAGAACCAGCTAATTCTCCTACGCTATCCACAGGGTGCAAAATAGGCAAACATCGGATTCAGGGAATTTCAGACGAATTTATTCCTTCAATTGTTAATTTAAACAAATTAGATTCTGTAGTGAGTATTGATGACGGAGATTCAATAATAATGGCTAAAAAATTGGCCAATTCGCTGGGTATAGGTGTAGGAATTTCCTCAGGTGCAAATTTTTTAGGTGCATTAAAAATTCAAAATAAATTGGGTAAAGATGCTGTTGTTGTAACTGTTTTTCCTGATGATAATAAAAAATACCTAAGTACCGATTTGTTAAAAGAAGAAGCAATAAAAAATAATTTCCTTTCAACTAAAGTTGAATTAGATGATTTCAGGGCATTTAAAAGAGTTTGCCAAACATGCTGTGACCCAACTGATTGTATTGAAGCAGCATATTCAGGTGCAAAAGATGATTTTGTATTGCCTAATTGTCCGAGAAGGCATTAAATATATTAAAGAAAACTACTGTTTTTTTTTGTAATTAATAATACAATATATACTTTTGCAAGCCATTACAAATTTTTGTAAAGATATTAAATAGAATAGTGATGAAAAAAGACATACACCCAAAGAATTATCGTCTTGTAGCTTTTAAAGACATGTCTAACGATTTTACATTTGTTACCAAGTCAACTGTAAATACAAAAGATACTATAGAGATTGACGGTGAAACTTATCCGTTAATTAAATTAGAAATTTCAAATACCTCTCACCCTTTTTATACCGGTAAAATGAAATTGGTTGATACTGCAGGTAGGGTTGATAAGTTTAGAAATCGTTATAAAAACCACCTTGAAAAGAATAAAAAATAATTCAACGTTATTATATTTAGAATAAAAGCTCCTTAACAAGGAGCTTTTTTTTTACTTTTGCTCCAACAATTCTCAATAATTGCAAAATGAATTATATTTTATTTGACGACAAAACCCGTTCTAATTTATTGCCGTTAACTTTTACAAGGCCGGTTTCTTTACTCAGGATTGGTATTGATACTATACAGGAAAAATGGGAGTATTTTATAAAAGCAAATACTTCATTTTTAACCGAAGAATATTTGTCGGAAAAATATCCGGTTAAAGAAGAATCTGAAAATATTTTAATTAATGGTTCAGTTATACCTGATAATCTGTTGTTTAATGAGATTAATAAGCTCAACGTAAATGATTTATTAGTAAAAGATAATTGGATTATTGCCGGTAAATTGTTGAAAAAAGATATCAATAAAATATACGAGGTAAATACTGTTAATAAAAAAGAATATAAAAATAAGGTTATTAAAGTGAATAACCTATGGGATATTTTTACTTTAAACGGTGAAATATTAAAAGAAGACTTTAAAAGGCTGGCTTCCGGTAAAAAAACTGAAAAAATAAGTAATACTGTTAATGTAATTGGCTCACCTGACAATATTTTTATAAAACCAGGAGCAAAGCTTGAATTTATAACATTAAATACAACAAACGGCCCTGTTTTTATAGGTGAAAATGCTGAAATAATGGAAGGTTCTGTAATTAGAGGGCCATTTGCTTTGGGCGAACATTCAACCGTTAAAATAGGAGCTAAAATTTACGGGCCAACTACCGTAGGGCCTCATTGTAAAGTGGGTGGCGAAATAAACAATTGCGTATTTATAGGATATTCAAACAAAGGCCATGACGGGTTTTTAGGCAATGCTGTTTTAGGCGAATGGTGTAATATTGGAGCCGACAGTAATAATTCAAACCTGAAAAATAATTATGCCAGTGTCAAACTGTGGAACTATAACGAAAAAAGGTTTATTGATACAGGGCTGCAATTTTGTGGGTTGATTATGGGAGACCATTCAAAATGCGGAATAAATACCATGTTCAATACAGGTACGGTTGTAGGGGTAAATGCCAATATTTTCGGAACCGGCTTTCCGCGTAATTTTGTTCCTTCTTTTTCGTGGGGCGGAGCTGCCGGATTCAGTATTTACAAGGTTGATAAAGCTTTTGAAGTAGCTGAAAAAGTAATGCAACGAAGAGATATTGAATTAAGCGAAACTGACAAGAGAATTTTAAACAAAGTTTTTGAATTAACTTCGGGTTTTCGAAATTTTTAATAATTATAATAATTGCTCAATTAAAGAGTTTATATAACAAAATAAAGTGGATAAGCAAAAAATACAACAAGCCTTTCATCAATTCAACAATATGTCGGTATTAATTATTGGCGATGTAATGATTGATTCATATATGTGGGGTAAGGTTAACCGGATTTCCCCGGAAGCACCTGTTCCTGTGGTTTCAATAACTAAACGTGAAAACAGGTTGGGAGGAGCTGCAAATGTGGCTTTAAATATTAAAGCTTTAGGGGCAAAAGCAATTTTAGCATCTGTTATAGGAAATGATGAGCGTGGAAAAATTTTTCTGAATCTTTTGAAGGAAAGAGAATTGGTTAATGATGGCATCTTAACTTGTAAGGAGCGAATTACTACAAGTAAACACAGAGTAATAAGCGCAGGGCAACATATTTTAAGAGTTGATCAGGAAACCAACTTAGACCTGGATGAGAAAACCGAAAATGATTTTATTTCAAATACACTGAAAATTATAAAAGAACAAAATATTGATGTGGTTATTTTTGAAGATTACGATAAAGGTGTAATTACTACAAAAGTTATTGAGAAAATTACAGAAAAAGTTAATAAAAAAGGTATTCCTGTTACGGTGGATCCTAAAAAACGAAATTTTAACAATTATAAAAATGTTACTCTTTTTAAGCCAAATTTTAAAGAACTAACAGAAGGCTTAAAATTAGATTGTGAAAAAAACAATTTTGATGAAATTCATCGTGCTGCTCAAAATATTCAAAAAACGAAAAATATTAAATCAGTATTAATTACTTTATCTGAATTAGGAGTTATTATTTCAAGTAATGGTAATTATTATCAAATTCCATCTCATGTGAGAGATATTTCTGATGTGTCGGGAGCAGGTGATACGGTAATTAGTATTGCTTCACTTTGCCTGGCTGCCGGGTTTTCACCAAAAGAAATATCATTTATTTCAAATATGGCAGGTGGCCAGGTATGCGAAAAAGTGGGTGTAGTGCCGGTAAATAAAGAACAGTTGCTAAAAGATTGTTCCGGTTAGTTTTTTAACTTGATTTATACTATCCTTATAAATTTTTATACATTTTAAATATTAATTAAATGGAATATCAATATTACGAACTTTCAAATGGTATTCGTTTAATACATAAATATATACCTGCAAAAGTAGCACATTGCGGAGTTATTATAAATACGGGAACAAGGGATGAAAAACCGGATGAGCATGGAATGGCACATTTTATTGAACATGTTATTTTTAAAGGTACCGGAAAAAGAAAAGCTTATCACATTATTAACAGGTTAGAAGATGTTGGTGGAGAATTAAATGCTTATACAACCAAAGAGGAAACTTGTATTTATGCAGATTTTTTGAACAATTATTACGAGCGCACCCTTGAACTTTTCAGCGATTTACTTTTTAATTCCACTTTCCCTGAAAAGGAACTAAATAAGGAGAAAGAAGTTATTATTGATGAGATAAATTCTTATAAGGACACTCCTTCAGAATTAATTTTTGATGATTTTGAAGAACTTATTTTTGATGGCCATCCAATAGCCAGAAATATTTTAGGAACTAAACGGAATTTGAAAAAATTTAATAAAACTTCAGTACTTAATTTTATTGAAAATAACTACCATACCAATCAAATGGTTATATGTTCGGTTGGCAATATTGATTTTAAGAAAATAACAATCCTTACGGAAAAATACTTTGGTTCTATTGTGCCAAATATAAGAATTAATGGAAGGTTTGAATTTTCAGGTTATATGCCTGCTGAAAAAAAAGTAAAAAAATCAACCTACCAGGCTCATTGTATTATTGGAGATACTGCGTATAATTATAAACATAAGAATAGGAGAGCCCTGGTTTTATTAAACAATATATTAGGTGGCCCGGGGATGAACTCCAGGTTAAATTTATCATTACGTGAAAAATACGGATATGCTTATAATATAGAATCTTTTTATACCCCATATACTGATACCGGTATTGTTGGCATTTACTTTGGAACTGATAAAATAAATCGAGAGAAAAGCTTATCAATTGTTATAAAAGAATTGGAAAAAGTAAAAACACAAAAATTGGGAAAATTACAATTGCATAAGGCTAAACGCCAGTTGATAGGCCAAATAGCCATTGCTTCTGAAAATTATTCGCACCTTATGATTACTATTGGCCGTAGTTTGATGATTTTTAATAAAGTTGAATCGTTGGAGGAAATAAATAAAAAAATTGAGCAAATAACAGCCGAACAAATTATGGAGGTGGCTAACGAAATTTTTAATAAGAATAGCTTGTCTTTATTGACTTATATTTAAATAATTTCTTAAGGAATTAAAACATGTTAGACAAAAGTAAAAATATTGAAGAGTACATTTTGCAGCATACTGAGCCTGAAAATGAAATTTTAGCAGAAATTAACAGGCAAACCAATCTTAAAATGATACATCCCAGAATGTTGTCAGGACATTTACAAGGCAGAATACTTTCAATGATTTCAAAAATGGTAAATCCTGCGTATATATTGGAAATTGGCACCTTCACAGGTTATTCGGCATTATGTTTAGCTGAAGGTTTACAAAATAACGGAAAACTAATTACAATTGAAAAGGATGATGAAATTGCTGAATTTGCATTAACATACTTTAAAAAAGCCAGATTGAATCAACAAATTGAGTTAAAAGTTGGTAGTGCAGTAGATATAATTGCAAATTTGAATTATTATTTTGACCTGGCTTTTATTGATGCTAATAAGGACCAATATTCATTATATTTCGACCTGGTTTTTGATAAAATGAAAAGTGGAGGAATTATTGTTGCAGACAATGTATTGTGGAGTGGGAAAGTGGTTGACAGGCTGGTTGAAAAAGATATTGATACTAAAGCACTTATTGACTTTAATAACAAAATTCAGAGCGACAAGCGTGTTGAAAATGTTTTGCTTCCCGTTAGAGACGGGTTAATGGTAATACGAAAAAAGTGATATTTATGTTATATTATTTATTACACAGGAATGGTAAAAATAAAAGTGCTTCCTTTTCCTTTTTCGCTTTCAACCCAAATTTTACCTCTATGTTTTTCAATAAAATCTTTGCATAAAATAAGGCCGAGGCCGGTTCCTTTTTCCTGTTTGGTACCTAACGTAGTGTGATGCGTATCAATTCTGAATAGTTTGGGAATATTTTCTTTTGCTATTCCTATACCGGTATCTTTTATTTCAAATTGCCAATTGTTTTTTATTTGAATGCCATTTATACTAATATTTCCACCTTCAGATGTAAATTTTATAGCATTTGAAATCAAATTTCTAAAAACTGTTTTAATCATATTTTCATCTGCAAATACAGTTATTTTCTCATTTAATAAATTGTTGATTTTTATTTTTTTCTCATTTGCAATTTTTTGGAGAAGTTCAATATTTTCATCAATTATCAAATTGACTTCAATTAGTTTTGGAGTATATTTTATATCACCCTGTTGTGTTCTTGCCCAGTCTAAAAGATTTTCTATAAGGTTAAAAGTTGTATTTGAGGAATTTCTGATTTCTTTTAAGTAAGAAATCAGTTCTTCTTCTGTAAAGTCGTTATAATTGTCAACTATTAATTCGGTTAGGCTTGAAAAACTGGAAAAAGGGCCTCTTAAATCATGTGCAATAATTGAGAAAAAAGTATCTTTAGTAGCGTTTGCTTTAGCCAGGGCATCATGTTGTTTTTTTATTTTATTCTCTGCTTTTTTTAATTTTGTAATGTTCGAGTCAATGGCAATTAGTTTTACAACATTGCCTTTATCGTCAACTATTGGCGTAATAGTAGTTTGTGCCCAAACACTTTTTTTATTCTTGGTAAAAGTACAAAACTCATAAATAACGGGTTGCTTACTTTTAATACATTTTTGTATAGCATCTTTTACTTCAGCTTTTTTACTTAATTCAAAAATGTTATTCCCTTTTTCAGCAATAAATTGAGAAAAAGCAAAGCCGTACATTCTGGTAAATCCTTCGTTAAACCATTCTAAAGAGCCGTTTTTGTCAAATACCGATACTGCATTATTGGTTTCCCGGGCAATTATTGAAAGTTTTTCAAGTTCCTTGTTAGTTTTTTGTAATCGTTCTGATTGAAATAATATTTCATGTTTTTGTTCCAACATATTTTGGTTTGCAGCTTGTAACCATTCTGCCTGGCTTTCAATTTCTTCTTTTTGATTAATGATTTCTGCAGTTCTCTCTTTTACAATGTCTTCTAGTTTTATTTTTTCTTGTTTTAAGCGTCTTGTCCTAATTTTTATAACTACACTAATAAAAATAATTAAAAGTGTTAAATAGAAAATAAAAGCAAGAAAGCTTCTATACCATGGTGGGAAAATTTTAAACTTAAATGTTGTTATCCTGCTAACTTGCCCGTAAATATTCTTTGCTTTTACCTTAAAAATATAATCGCCCTCTGAGAGGTTTGTGTATTCTTTTTTCGTTTCATTAGAATAGTTTGACCAGCTTTTATCAAACCCTTCTAAAAAATAACTATACTCATTTGATTGCTCATCTTCATAAAATGGCCAGGAGTAATAAAATGTAATTGACCCAATGTTGTGCTTTATTTCTGGCAGAAAATCTGCTGGTTGTACTTTTATTGCATTAAGCGGAAAATATTTATTGGTATCTAAGGATTTATCATAATAAAACCCATTGTAAATTGCTGAATCTTTTCCAATAATAACTTTTCTTATCAATACTTTAATAGAATTATAATATTCATAATTTTTCTCAATTGTTTTATCATAACAGAATAAGCCATTTGCTCCTCCAATCCAGTAATAATTATTGTCTATATAGCAGGCTTCAGGGTTTTTGTCAGGTATTCTCATTAACGACACATTATCTTCAATATATGTGTTTTTTTGTGCTTTTAAAAAAAGATAAGCACCATTAAATATGTAATTTCCTTCGTTATCCTTATTTATTATTTTTACATTAGTTTGGCTTCCCAAATCAGTTGTTTTAAATATAGTATCTCTGTAGAAACGATTTGCATCTTTATCAAAAACGTATAGTCCGTTTTTTGTGCCAAACATTAGTTTGTGGCCTAAGTTTTTAATTGTAATTTCTTTTAAAGAAGGTAATCCATTTGTAGTATCATATTTTGTAATTATTGGATTTTCATTTTCCCATTTTATCTTTAGAATACCATAATAATTAGCACACAGCCATAAGTTGCCATCATCATCTTCTTCAATACTTCTTATTTCTTTATTAAGTTCTTCGTTTTCAATAAAATGTTGTTTAAATTGTCCCTGCTCAAAATCAAATACAGCTAAATGATTTCGTATTCCAACATAAATTCTGTTTTGTATTACACTTGATTGAAATAATTTAAAACCACCTGTAAAATCACTTATTCTAATGGCAGAGTCATTTTTAATTTGATATATACCATCATCGGAGCCTACCAATAAATAGTGTTTGTTTTCATAACTAAAATCTAAAAAGTTCCATGTTTGAGAAATTAGTCCTTTTATATAAGTAAACCGGTTAATATCATATTTTTTTTCTGACTCATTCAAAACATATACGCCATGAACGGTAGCAATGTGTATTTTACCGTTAAATCGTATAATGTCAAGAATTGTACCTTTAAAGCCACTGCTTTCATCCCAATACCTGATTGGAGAATTCAATTCTGCTTTGGCAATTCCGTTATCTAATGCCATCCACAGGGGTTGTGCTTGGCTGTGGTGCAAATTGTAAACAGCCTCTTCTTTTAATATATTATTACGATTTAAGTATTCAAGCGGATTTCCTTGTTGGTCGATAGTAATAATTCCTTTTCGTGTTGTAGCAAAGGCAAATTTATTATTATCTATTTTGGTACCATGGTATATTTGAAATTCTTTTAAAAAATCAGATGCAAAGGTTCTTACAAGCTTATAATGTGCAATGGCATTATTTGGTGAGGTTAAAGTATCAGGGTCATATGTTATTAATCCATTTCCCTGAGTTCCTATAAATAATTTGTTTTTTTCATAAGGTAAAATACTAAAAGCACCAACTTGTTTCATTATTTCTCCACCATTAGTTAGCACTAATGAATCACCCACTATTTTTTCCAATCCAACTCCAATTTCACAAACATATAATTCTTTATTAACAGGATAGGATAAGAAGAAATAATCACCTTTTGTTTGTATAATATTTAATTTGCCGTTTTGAAAATGAAAAATGTACTTTTCTGTTACAAAATATGCACCGTATTTGTTTGTATTTGTGCTCCAAATTTCCATAAATTCAGTAAAAGCTGAATCTAATAGTGGCATTAAAGATTGATAAATTAACTTACCGGTTTTATCAGGTTTTAAAAATCCAAATTCATTATGAGCACCAACATAAACTACTCCATTAGAATCTACTGCCAGCGACCGGATAGTAGATAAATTCGTAATTTGAATTTTTCTCCAAAATGTTCCGTCATATTGTAATATTCCCTCATCGTTTCCAACATATATTAAACCTCTTGGCCCTTGCGCAATGCACCAATTTTGAGTAGCTGATTTATAAGCCTTTGAAGAATAATTATGAAAAAAAGGCATGCCTTTTTCCTGGCATTCAGCATGTAAGCTTAATGCAATTATAAATATTAGATAAAAAATTTTATTTTGCTTTTTTAAGGTCAAAATGGTTTATAAATTTTGTTGACAATATTATATTATGGTCTATATAAATACAATCCTAAAATAATACATTTACCTTAGAAAATGAATTTTAACAGTATGATATTACGAATGAAAAAAACAACGATATAACTACGGGGTAAGCGCTTGGTATAAAAAGGCATAGAGAGGTGTTTGCAGAGAAATATTAGAATAAATTAATGAAAATTATACAATTCAAATATAAACAGATTATTAATTCATAATAAATTAGTGTCAATTTTCGACAAAAAGAAAAAAACAATTTCCGATTAAAGGAGTTCAGTTAATAAAGTTTGAAAAGCTTAAAGTTGAGAATCAATTATTATGAATCAGTGTCAATCAAAATCTTCATATTATTGTATTTATAAATAAAATATTGAATTATAAATGTGCTAATTTTTTTAATTCAGAAATAACTTTTTCTTTATAGCTCCTACCTATAGGAAGCTCAATTCCTGCTATTTCTACAAAACTGGAACCATATGATTCAATACGCTTAACTGAAACTATTATGGAACGGTGTATTCTTAAAAAAAGAGTATTGTCGAGCTTTTCTTCAAAAAAGCTAAGTTGTTGTTTTGTTACTACTTTTTTACGCGTAGTAATTATTCTGGAATAATCTTTAATGCTTTCAATATACTCGATATTATCAATAAAGACTTTAACCATTTTCTTATTTTCTTTCACATAAATAAATTCACTCGAATCAACATGTATTTCCACATCACCTGCCTGAACAACTGAAACATCTTCTTTTCCGGGTAATTTATTTACTGCTTTTAGCAACCTGTTTAAGGTAACAGGCTTGATGATATAATCCATTACGTTTAGTTCAAACCCCTCGATAGCAAAATTTTTATTGGCAGACGTTATAATAACTTTGGGAGGATTATCAAGTGTCTTTAAAAAATCAATTCCGGTTAAGTCCGGCATCTCAATATCTAAGAACAACAAATCAATAACCTGATTTTTTAATATGGAATAAGCTTCAATAGCACTTTGGCATTTAGCAACTACTTTAATACCCGGAATTTTTAGCAGCAGTTTATCAAGTACAGCAATGGCTATTGCTTCGTCGTCAATTATTGCACATCTAATGTCCATGTTAAAGAATTAGTTTTGAGTTTTTTTCGTTGCAATTTATAAAATAGTTTTTAAAAGGTATCAGTGCTTGACAGTAATATTTTGAATTTCATTGGATAAGTTTATTTTTAATGAATACCCGTATATTTACCTATAAATGATTATCTTTGAAGAAAAAACAACACAAATGAATCTACTTGAATTTACCAGTGCGTTTCCCG
>JAADFW010000270.1 GCA_013152655.1 Chlorobiota bacterium | reverse complement strand
AAAATATAATTAAATTTTTTATTCATTAAATAATACTGTTCCCGCAGGTTTTATTCTGTTTAAATAGAATTATTCATTAGTATAAACCTCACCGGTAGGGTGGAGAATTTTCCAGACTGTAAAATCTTGATTAGATTCAAACCCATTGCCATAAAGAATGGATTCTCCCTCAGTAACTTTCACAAAATTATCAGTATATATTTTTTCTTTATCTTCATCCCAATATAATAATTCAGTATTTAAAATACTACCATTTTTACCAACTGCTACAACATCATATTTAGCTTCCCAAATATTGGTTTTATCTATTCGTTTAGCATAATTTGCACTAAGTTTTGAATCAACAGTTCCTTTATTATTATAAAATTGAACAACAAGTCCTTTCGGAAATTCGGTATAAGGTTCGTCAACTTTATCGTATTTTTTAAGTTCAGGTGCTGTTACAATCATTGTTATTATAGCTGAATCTGTATGGATAATTTCAATATCCGTAGCCGATTCTGTTGGCAACCCGTTTATGCTTGTAATTGTCTTTATTCTTTCCATGTCGCTCTGGCATGAAATGAATAAAGCCATTATTGCAGTAAACAATATGGCTTTATTTGTTTTCACGTGTTTGAAATTTTGTAATTTATTGATATGCAATTAATTTAAAATTTTATTATTTTGGTTTTTTTAATCAAAGTTAATGTCAATTTTACTCAAATCTTATTTTTGTTGTTTCATTTATCCAGCAACCAACCGTATAATTCTGTCCCTCAGCAAATCCATTAAAAAAGGTATCTTCTGAACCCGGGAAATATTTTGAATATGTTGCAATTAATTTATTGGCTTCTTCAGTAAGCGAAGGGTCAACTCTTTTTGCAGTAATAAATTTATCAACTACTACCCAGTAAACTGCATTTTTTTCAAAATCACTTTCACCACATTTTTTAGCTGAAGCAGCATAAATATTACCTATTAACAGGTAAGGCTTTCCATCTTTAGGATTGTACTTTAGAGCCTTATAAGCATATGTTCTGGCTAATTCAGGATTACTCTGCTGACTATGTGTCAATACGCCTAATTCATAGTAATATCTTGCTTTCTCTGTACTGTCTTCCTGAAGTTTTATAGATTCTTTATAATAATTAATAGACTTTGAATATTCTTGCTTTTTTAAGAACATTTTAGCTAACATGTAAGCAGATTGTGCTGAAGGTTCAAGTTTATATAATGCTTCCGATGCTTTTGAAAATAATTCGGATTCAGTACAGCCTGTTTTATTCAGTAAATAAGTAATTTTTTTTAACAGTTCAATATCTTCGGGGTTTTCTTTAAATTTATCTGTAAATAGTACAACTAATGATTCACAAGTTGCAGCACCACATTTATCAAATATTATTTCAACATTGTTTTTAGCTTTTATATCACTTTCTTTATGCTTAGCCTTTATTTTAGCCTCAATAACATCTAAAATTTTGGCATAGTTTTCTACTACTTTGTTTTTGTCTATTTTTTGTGCTTTAAAAAGAGCATCGGTTGTTTGCATGTAAAGTACCAAAATTTGTGCTTCTGTTTTTGCCCCTCTTAATTCAAATGATCTTTCGAAATAATTATACGCTTCTTCAACTGACGTAGGCCTGTATCTTAACAAAGTATTTCCTTTTCGCCCTATTACAAACCCTTCCTGTCCAAAGTATTTAATTCTCTGGTCATAAAGATTCAGCAAAGTGTCAACCAATGCTTGCTTTTTTACTTCGTCTTTTTCATTCTGTATGCGATATTTCATAATTTTATCGCCGTGTATGTAAAGATTTTTTGATGAAAGAGGACATTCATGAATAGCAATAACCCATGGTGTAACTGCATCTGAATAATTTTTTTGCTTATAAAATTCAGAATAAAGAGATAAATTTTTAATACATTTTAAACTGTCATTTCCATATTTTGGCATCTTTTCAGTATTCTGTGAAAAGGATGCCAAATTTAACTGCATAAAAATACCAACAACTAATAATGCAGATAAGGTTGATCTTAATTTTTTCATTTTAATAATTAATTTTAATCAAATTTTCTTTTAATAAACCAAATATCAGACAAAGATACACTTAAACTCAAAATTCCATAATTTTCAAGAATTAAATTGTTTTCAGTTGTTCCGCGCTTTCCAAAACTAAACGAAATATTAGCATTTGAGCCCAACCTGTTTATAGGAATACCCAAACCAAAACTTAACCCGTAATCTTTTATTTGATTATCATAGATTTGAATATATGAATTTGTAATATGCCCACCTAACCGGTATCTCATTCTTTTATAATATTTTGTGGTTGAAAACCTGTTAGGGACATATTCCATGCCAAAAGCAATCGAATTACTATTTGCTAATGAATCTTTTTGGCCCAATATTTTTGAATCCTGCCATGATTGTATGGTATAATCAGCTCCAATCATAAGTTTTCGGTTGTAATTTACTGAAAAGCCAAAGCTTATTTCCTGCGGTAAAATAAAATTGTCATGCTCTCTGTAAGTATAACTAATTGTGTCAATTAGGATATTATTGTCCAAAGAGTGAGTAAAATTTCCAATTGTTGTTGCTTTTAATGATGAATAGCTGGCATTAATAACATTTTTATTCTCAAAACTTACACCAAGTGTGTAATTGAGCTTGTCATTCAATTTGTCATAATATTGAATGCCATAATTTAGAAAAAAATCACTTGCTCTAATTACATCTTCTTTTTGTGTATTTAGAGCTCCTGAAACATCGGAAAAAATTAGAGTGTTAGTTTGTTTTATAGAACCAAACAAATATGATAAATTAAACCCGATGGATAATTTCTTGAATAATTCAACAGAATTACCAAAATAAAACTGATTTAAGCCTCCGCTTCCGTACGAATAATTCTTTGTTTTCCCAATGTTCTCGTATTCAATAGTGTCAACAAAGCTGTAGCCAACTCTGCTGTATGGCGATAGGCCAATGCTGCTTTTTAACCATCTGGTAATTGGAAAACCAATTGACAGAAAATTAATATTTGTATTATCTGTAGTAAAATTATCATTAATGGTTTTAAACTGAGTTATTTTACTTTTAACACCTACTGTGAAAAGAAAAGACATAGTATCGATAGCTGTATAAGAAGCAGGATTTTTATAATTTAAATTCTTTGAAGAGCGTAAACCATTGCCAATTCCTCCCATGGCAGTACTCCATCCATAATTTTTATTTATTAAGTCCCCAATGCCAAATTGTGTATAAGGCGAACTTAAGTTATCCTGGGCATAAGTAATTGCTGATGTAAGTAAAAAAATACTTATTAAAATAATTTTATTTATTTTTTGCATTATATTCTAATATTCTGTTTAAACCGTTTATTACCAAATTTGGAAGCACAAAGATGCTATTTTTTATTTTTTTTTCAAATAATTCTGAATCTCCTCCGGTTAATACAATTTTTAAATCATTAAACTGATTTGATATTTCATTGATAAATCCTTTTATTTCAAAGAATAAGCCGTTTTGAACTCCCGAAATTATGGCATTTTTAGTATTAGTTCCTATAAAGTCATAATGTTTGGAAATATTAAGTAAGGGCAGCTTTGATGTATAATCATGCAGGCTTCTGTATCTTAAGTATATGCCGGGTGAAATATTTCCGCCAAGGTATTCATTATTTTTATTAATTATATCATAAGTTACAGCTGTTCCTATATCAATAATTAAAATGTTTGAGCCCGGAAATATAGAACTTGCTCCTGCAACGGCTGCCACCCGGTCATTTCCCAGTGTTTCAGGGCTTGCATATTTAACTTTAAAAGGGAGCTTTACAAATGCGTTTAGTTCAATAAAATAATTAAAACTGGAAGTGCAAAAATTTAAAAGTTCTGTATCGGTATTTTTTACTGTCGAAATAATGGCATTTTTAATATCCCATTCTTTTTTCAGAAATTCTTTAAGTGTATTTTTATCAAAAACCTCGAAAGAATACTTATAAATAATCTCATTTTTGTTGAAAAGTGCTACTTTAGTTATGCTGTTGCCAATATCAATTGCTAAATTCATGAATTAGTATTGCTTAATAAAAATTATTTTTTATTAAATAATAGATTTGTATTTTAGTGTGCATTTTTTTAACACTACTATCTAAACTATCATTTATAATTAAAAGTATAAAATTACAATATTTATTTTGTACAAAATTAATAACATCAACTTGTAAATTATTATGGAATCGAGAAAAATATTAATTGCTGAAGATGATAAATTGTTGGCAACAATTTTTAGAATGTTTATAAAAGAATTAGGCTATGAATTAGTTGGAATTGTGATTTCTGGTGAAGACGCAATTAATAAATGTGAAGAATTTAAGCCTGATGTTGTATTAATGGATATTCATTTAAAGGGTGAACTTAATGGAATTGAGACGGCAAAAATTATACAGGAAAAATTGAATTTGCCGGTTATATTTATTTCACACGATACGCGGGAAGAAACTATTAAAAGTGCTATAAGTATTAAAACATATGGTTTTCTTGCTAAGCCAATTGATATTTCTTCATTAGGCGTAAGTATTGAATTAGCCTATTTTAAACATAAAAAAAATCAGGAGAGTTCAATAAATGATCATCTTTATAAGTCATTAATTGAATATTCGCCTGATGCGGTAATTGTTTTACTCGACAATAAACTGGAGTATTTGAATAAGTCAGCAGCAAAGCTTTTTTCGCTTGAGGAAAATCCTTTAAAACAACCAATTCAAAATTTATTTCTTGAGAAAGCTTCAAAAATTATAATGCAGGAAATTGAAAAGGCGTTAAAAACAAATAGAAAATTAAAAGATATTGAAGTTACAATACCGCATTTACAAGGTGATAATCTGTATTTAAAAATTTCAGGAACAATTATTGAATTTCAAGGACAGGAATTTACTCAGTTAGTGTTACATGAAGATTAACCCTGAAAATGCATACATTTTCTACGATTAAGACTATACCAACAAATTTGAGTTGTTTCACAACTATTGCAAAAGAGAAGTCCCGTTACCGCATGCTTTGTGTGGTTCTATGCAGTTTCTATATTTTACCTAAGCATCTTAATAAACTTTTAAGGAAAACTATATGAAATTCTAATCCTTCTTCTTCTTTTTTAGTTAATTGCAGCATGTGGACATTTTCGTCAGTTCCAAGTGTCCATGTGCGGTTAAATATATTTAATTTTAAATCTGAAATATCTTCATCGTTTAACAATCCCTTTCCGTTTTGATCAAGGCCGTACAAATTAAAAAGAAGTTCAACTAAATTATTTAATTTTGAAATATTCCATTCATTCTCTCTGGTGAAAAAAGTTGTATTAATATGTTCGCTTGATTCTATATCTTTTACTTTTGAAAAAACACGCAACCTCATCATATCAAAAATATTAAATTCTAATTGCGGTAATTTTTTTTCATAGTCAATACAGTATAATCCTTCAATTTCTTCAGAATAAACTTCTTCATATTCTTGCAAAAAGAAATTAGAAAGATCAAATTGTAACCAATCTAAAATAGATGCATTACTATCATTTGTTTCCATATTAAAAACTTTAAAATTAGCAGCTCAGAACTTAATCAATATTAATGGCGTAAAGTTCTTTGCAAAATTACTAAAAAGTTTATTTATATAACTAACAAAATAATAAGCAATTATGTGTCTTTTATTATTAATTTTAATAATTGAATTGCGTTTTTCACATTTAATATATTTAAAAATGTGATAGTAAGCTTGTTTTTTTGTTCTTTAATTTTTGCTTTGCGCCCTTGCTGTTGGGTAAATTCAATAATTTTGACAAATATGCCAGTTTGATAAAACTGAGAATTCTGATCTTGTATAAAATAGCAAGCCATTTGCTTATTTCGTATTATTATTTTTACTATTCCAAGTTTTTTAGCTGTCCATCTTAGTCTTACAATATTTAGTAAATCAAGGCTTTGTGTTGGTAGTTTTCCAAAACGGTCTTGAAGCTGAGATTCAAATATTGACAGTTGTTCTTCATTTTCAATATTATCTAATTCACGATACAGCTTTAATCTTTCGCTGATATTTTGAATATAATCGTTGGGAAAATAAATTTCAAAATCTGTATCTATTTGGCACTCATTAACAAATATTTGCTCTTTTTCTTGTTCTTCGCCACAGTCGTCTTTAAAGATATCTTTAAATTCATTTTCGCGTAATTCCTGCAGAGCTTCGTTAAGTATCTTATGATATGTTTCAAAACCAATATCGGCAATAAAGCCACTTTGCTCGCCGCCCAGTAAATTTCCTGCACCTCTAATGTCTAAGTCTTGTAAAGCAATATTAAAGCCACTGCCTAATTCAGAATAATTTTCAATTGCTATTAACCTGCGACGTGCTTCAGGAGTAAGAATATGCGTAGGTGGAGCTATTAAATAGCAAAATGCTTTTTTATTCGACCTGCCAACTCTTCCGCGTAGTTGATGCAAATCGCTTAATCCAAAATTTTGAGCATTATTTATTATAATAGTATTAACGTTTGGAATATCGAGGCCGGATTCAATAATAGTGGTTGCTACTAAAACATCATAATCTCCATGAATAAAATCAAGCATGATTTTTTCCAACACTTTGCCATCTAACTGTCCGTGGGCTGATATTACATTTACATCCGGACAAATCCTGTTAATAAGTGCTACTATTTCCTCAATGTTTTGAACCCGGTTATGAATAAAATATACTTGTCCGTTTCTTGATATTTCGTATGTAATAGCATCTTTTATCAAATCTTCGCTAAATTGGTGCAGCTCTGTTATAATAGGGTAACGATTTGGAGGTGGCGTATTTATTATTGATAAGTCGCGGGCACCCATTAATGAAAATTGTAATGTACGTGGAATTGGCGTAGCTGTTAATGTTAGTGTATCAATATTTGATTTTAAATTTTTGAGTTTTTCTTTTGCAGCAACTCCAAATTTTTGCTCTTCATCAATAATAAGTAATCCAATATTTTTAAATTTTACATCATTTCCAATAATACGATGTGTTCCAATTAATATGTCAATTTTTCCTTCATTTAGTTTTTTTAATATTTCTTTTTGCTCTTTTGCTTTTTTTATGCGACTTATATAATCAACTGTAACAGGGAATTTTTCAAATCGTTTGGTAAAAGTTGTATAGTGTTGTAAAGCTAAAATTGTTGTGGGGACTAACAATGCTACTTGTTTGTTGTCGCAAACAGCTTTGAAAGCAGCCCTAATGGCAATTTCAGTTTTTCCAAAACCAACATCTCCGCAAATAAGATGATCCATCGGTATTTCCGATTCCATATTTTTTTTAACAGCTAATGTTGCCTTAGTTTGGTCTGGGGTGTCTTCATAAATAAACGATGCTTCAAGCTCTTGATTTAAGTAAGAATCGGGTGAAAAGCTAAATCCTTTTTGTGATTTTCGTTTAGCATATAGTGCAATCAGGTCCTTTGCAATATCTTTAACTTTACTTTTTGTGGTTTGTTTTAATTTTAACCATGCTCCACTTCCGAGTTTATATATTTTTGGAGAAGATCCATCTTTCCCTTTATATTTTGATATTTTATGTAACGAATGAATATTAACATATAAAATATCCTGATCTTTGTATATCAAACGTATTGCTTCCTGAACTTTCCCGTTATTGTCAATCCGTTCTAACCCGCCAAAAACACCAATTCCATGGTCGGTGTGAACAACATAATCTCCCGGGTTTAAATTGTTAATTTCCTTTATAGCCTGGGTAACTTTAGCATTTTTCTTTTCTTTTAGCTTAAAACGATGATACCGTTCAAAAATCTGATGGTCGGTATAACAACATAAAAAACGCTCATGGTCAATAAATCCTTCGTGTAAATTTGCTAAAACCGGAATAAAAGAAATACTATCATCCAAATCGTGAAAAATTTCTTTTAGTCGTTCAATTTGTTTGTTATTTTCTGAAACAATATAATTGGTGTATCCTTTTTCCTGATTGGCAATTAAATTCTCTGAAAGCAATTCAAAACTTTTGTTAAAACGTGGCTGATATTCAATGTTAAAATTGATAATAGTTTTAGAGTTATAAAAAAAATGCCTGCCAAATTCAATTATTTTAAAATTTTCTATTGTAGTTAGAAGTTGTTCGCTGTCAATTATTTGTTCTTTTTTAGAGGGGTTAATTTGTATAGTATTGTCGTTGATTAAGCCTATCTTGTCTTTCACAAATTTTAAATCATTAAACCAAAGTATAGTATCATTTAATAAATTATCGAAAAATGGCATTAGTTTTCCATCAGTTATGTTTTGTTTAATATCGGGTATGATTGAAATTTTGTTGAAGTGTTTTATTGAAAATTGATTTTCAACATTAAACGAACGAATACTTTCTATTTCATCGCCAAAAAAATCTATTCGGAAAGGATTGTCATTTGCAAAAGAAAATACATCAATAATACTTCCTCTAACAGCAAATTGCCCGGGCTCATATACAAAATCAGTCCTTTCAAATTGATATTCATTAAATACATCTATTAAAAAATCAATAGTTACAGGATCCCCTTTTTTTATTGTTAATGTGTTGCTTATAATATCTTTTGATGTAACTATTTTTTCAATAATTGCTTCCGGGTATGTAATTATTATTGATTTGGTTTTAGTAATAAGAGTATTAACTATAACTTCAGTTCTTTGTAATACACTATCGTTTTCAACCTGGCCGTATTGTATTGATTTTTTATAAGATGAAGGGAAAAATAATACTTCTTTGTCGTTTAATAAGCTTATTAAATCATTGTAGAAATAGGCTGCTTCTTCTTTATCATTTAAAACAATAACAAAGGGCTTGTTTAATTGTGTAAAGCAGTTAGAGATTATTAAACTGCACGATGATGCAATTAATCCTTTTAAATGCACACGATTTGTTTCAATATTACTAATGGCATTATTAATGCTTAACAGTATATTGCTTTTGTTATATTTTTCTAATAAATTATTTTGATTCAAGGTGTTTGTTAAAGTTTAGAATGTTGATTTTTATTAAATATTTATGTATTAGCGAATTAAGGCAGAATAAATAGAATAATTAAATACTTTTCTACGAAAAAACGGGTTAAAATTAGTAAAAATATGGAAGTGAATATTATACCGGATACTCTTATAAATGGATTTTAATATTTACCCTCGAAAATAGGATTAATACCGTACCCACCGCTGTTACAAAAACAACCGTAACAATTCCATTTAGATTCAGAACTTCGTGTCCGTTTTCAAAATAATAAATGCCATTATGAACTATTCCGTAAATGGCTCCTATAATTATTGAAAAGCCTGATAGCAAAAATATATAATTTATAACTGTGCTATAAACTTCTGATTCTTTATAAGTTTTGGTTTTTTTGAAATTTTTGAATTTCATTTTTGCTTCAGATTCAGCTTGCATTCTAACTTTGCTTCTTTGGTACTCAATCCATTTAGTATAAGTTTCTTGCTTTTGCTTTGAAAGAATACTTGTAATCGAAACATGGCCTGAAATATTATAATCATTGTAATAATTAAGTATAAAGTCATAAGCTTCTCTTATTGAAATGAATATTGAAGTGGAATTTTCAGAATGATTTAAATCAGGATGATATGTTTTTGCCAGTTTCCTGAATGCATGTTTTACGTCATATAAATTAGCATCAGGAGTTAATTTTAGTGAATCTAAATATTTTAATAATAAACTTATAGAAATATTTGTTTTTTTAGGTGTTATTAAAAATGTATTGTGTTTGCTTAAATACTATCTAACGTTCAAGAAATTCTTCGGCTTTTTCAACCATTAATCTTGATCCTGTATAAAAAGGAACTCTTTGATGCAATGTCTTTGGTTGTATTTCTAAAATTCTTCGTTTGCCGTCGGTAGCTTTTCCCCCGGCTTGTTCAGCTAAAAAAGCAATAGGATTACATTCGTATAAAAGTCGTAATTTTCCACTTGGATTTGTAGCGGTTTCAGGATAAATGAAAATACCGCCTTTTAATAAATTTCTATGAAAATCAGCAACTAACGAACCAATATATCGTGAAGTAAAAGGGCG
This sequence comes from Chlorobiota bacterium, assembly GCA_013152655.1. Taxonomy (GTDB): domain Bacteria; phylum Bacteroidota; class Bacteroidia; order Bacteroidales; family B39-G9; genus JAADFW01. The sequence continues at coordinate 2,534 of JAADFW010000270.1, read as the reverse complement.
GTTAGTAGCATCATCTTTTTCCTGACAATACTTTATGTATTTTTTTACGCCTTCAGGAAATTTTATATAGTTTCCTTCATTAATGGAATATATTTTACCATTTTCAGGGGTGTCTATGCGCATATGAGAGAGGCAGAATTCACCAATTGAGGGGTCTAAAGTAAATCCGGTTACCCCTAATCCTGTTGTGTAAACCATCATTGTGGAGGAACCATAAATTACATAACCGGCAGCAACTTGTTCGGTGCCCTTTTGTAAAAAATCTTCAATCTTTGCTTTTTCTCCCCGGGGTGAAATTCTTCTGTATATTGAGAAAATTGTGCCAATTGAAACATTAACATCAATATTAGAGGAGCCGTCAAGCGGGTCCATGCAAACAATGTATTTGCCATCAAGCGATAATTCATCGTCAAATGTCACTATTTCCTGATTCTCTTCTGAGGCAATACCACAACATTCGCCACTTGCTTTTAATGCAGCAATAAGTTGTTGATCAGAAAATACATCCAGTTTTTTTACACTTTCGCCTTGTACATTAGTTGTTCCGGTTTCACCCAAAATATCTACCAGCCCGGCTTTATTAACTTCTCTGTTTATTATTTTAGCTGCAATTCCTATATGACTTAATAGCCGCGATAATTCACCTTTTGCATATGGAAAATTTGTTTGCCGCTGAATAATAAATTCATTTAATGTTATTCCCTGGTATTCTTTAGGATGCGTAACCATAATAATTATTTTGCCTTAGTTCATTAAAAAATAGTAATTGCAAAAATAGAAAAAATTCTCAAACAGTAGATTTAAAACGTTTGCGAAACATATTTTTATTTTTTTTAAATGTTAAATATGCATTTCCTTTTTTTAATAAAAACTTTAAAATTCATAAATTATTTGCTTGATTTAAATTTATATATTCGCCTTAAATTTAAGTAAATTTAAATATGATTGTTTATAAATTTGGAGGAGCTTCTGTAAAAACATCAAAAGCTGTAATACGGGTTTCTGAAATAATAAAAAAATCTTCTGATGATATTATTTTAGTTGTTTCTGCCATGGGTAAAATGACAAATGCTTTTGAAGAGTTAGTAAGTGCTTATTATTTTAGGAACAAACAAATAGAATCAAGATTAAAGTATATAATAGATTTTCATAGAAGTATTTGTGATGAACTTTTTGAAAATTTTGCAAATGGCTCTGTTTATCATAAAATATCATTCATAACCAATAAGTTAAAAAAATGTTTAACCGAAAAGCCGACTGCTAATTACGACTATGAATATGATAAAATTGTTGCTTTTGGCGAATTATATTCAAGTACCATTGTTTCTGAATATTTAAATAGTATTGGCCTTACAAATACCTGGATTGATATAAGGCTTGTAATTAAAACAGATGATAATTTTCGCGAAGCAAGGGTTAATTTTAAAATATCAGAAAAATTAGCATTAAACAATTTTATTGAAAATAGTGAAACTCACAATAAAGCGCATAAAATATTTGTTACGCAAGGCTTTATTGCTTCTACAATTTCAAATAATAGCTCTACTTTAGGAAGAGAAGGCTCTGATTATACTGCTGCTTTGTTAGGTAGTTTTTTAAATGCCAGTAAAGTAATTGTTTGGAAAGATGTTCCGGGCATTATGAGTGCTGACCCTAAATGGTTTAAAAATGCTGAAGTTATACACTATTTGAGTTACAAAGAAGCAATAGAACTGGCTTTTTACGGCGCAAAAGTAATACATCCAAAAACTATAAAACCATTACAGAACAAGAATTTAGTGATGGAAGTGAAGTCTTTCGACAGTACTGAAAATTCAGGAACCTTAATATCGTCTGAAACAGAGTTATATGAAAAGCCAATTTTTATTTTAAAAACAGGGCAAATATTAATATCAATTGCCAATCGCGATTTTTCTTTTATTGTAGAGAATAGCTTTAGTTTAATATTTAAAATATTTGCTAAGAATAAAGTTAAGATTAATACTATGCAAAATTCTGCTATTAGTTTTACCGTATGTTGTAATTACGATGAAATTAGAATTAACTCTTTAATACAGGAATTGCGTAAGGGTTTTAAAGTATTATATAACAAAGACGTTTATTTAATTACCATTCGTAACTATACTAAGAAAATATTAAGTAGTATGTTAGAAGGTAAAAATATTTTATTGGAACAAAAAAGCAGGAATACGGCACAGGTTGTTTATAAAGAGAAAGAAAAGAAATGACAACTGAGCTTTATTGATACGCACCAATGGGACATGTTCCATTGTCATGCCTCGCTCTATCGATGTTTATCGGTAGAGCGAGGTATCCCCTTGATTTTTGCTGTCATACCGAAGCGAAGTATGAGCGAGGTATCTCCTTCAATTAGGGGATTTCTCAGTCGCTGTCGCTCCTTCGAAATGACAGGAAGAAAAGGAATGACAGAGGGAAGGAATTAGGGGATTCCTCACGTTCGTTATGACAGTTTTTTCAAATACTGTAAGGTTAATTATTGCTATGCCTAATATCTGTCAGCTTCTGTTAAAAAG
>JAADFW010000269.1 GCA_013152655.1 Chlorobiota bacterium | reverse complement strand
GTCTAAATCGGGGTTTCCCGCTTTGCTTCCCACGCCCCATCACACATTCATTCAATTCACTCCGTTCTTGTATGAATTAAGCGGGTTAATTGCTTGTTTTGTGGTTTAGGTAAGTTAAATATATTTGCGTAAGCAAATTAGTATAATGAAAAGAAGTGCAATAAATACGGCAACTAAAATTTAGCGCCATCCGGTAAATTCTATTGTTTTTGACAAAAAAAGCAGTTTAGATTTTTGATTTATAAATTAAAAGTGATCCCAGTAACGCAGGGATAGCAAGATTTATAAGCCATATTGTTGAAGATGCCATAAAAACGCCGCTAAGATTATTGGTTATTTTGCTCAAGAAAAAAATAGCAATTGAGCTTCTTATGCCTAATTCGCCTAAAGCAATAGTTGGAATAATAGTTAGTGAGAAATAAATTATGAATATAATGATTACCATTGGAACAAAAATAATGGTGATATTAAATACATATAGTAGTAATAAATACTGTATTACAAATACACAGTACCTCAGGGCACTTAATACAAGAAAATGCAATAATTCTTTTTGAGTATAAGCAAAAAACCCGGAATATATGTTAGCATATCGGGAAATATATTTAAAATGAGTTAATAAATTTTTAATTCTGTTAAGGTTAAAATAACAAAAGAGTAATATTATTATTGCAACCGGACTTATAAAGCTAATCCAATAAGGAGTGTATAAGGATTTAAAAAAAAACCCATTAAATTTATTGGGAATAAAACTTATTGCAAATAGTCCAAATAATATAGTAATTGTTAATTGAGCTATATTTCCTATAAATGTTGAAAATATTGCTTTAACTCTGTTTTCATTTTTTAACAAAATAATTCTCCCGGCAAATTCGCCGGTTCTGTTTGGTGTAAATATTGAAATGGTTATGCCTGAAAATATTGCTTTTAACGCAGTAAAAAATGAAATTACTTGAAATTTTTCAACTAACAATTTCCATTTTATTGATTCAATTGACCAGTTGATGAACATTAAAAAACCTACAAGAACTAATGTTAGAAATTGATTTAAACTAAAATTTTGAATTATTTGGTAAAACTCACTTAATTGATGATGATTGAATATTTTGTAAAAAACAAAACCAAATGAAGCAATTACAATAATCAGCTTGAGTATAAAAAATAATTTCTTGGCATTGTTCATAGAAATGAAGATATTTAGCAAAAATAAACCAAATACTAAAACACACAAAAGATTATAAATTTATGTTGTAATGGAAGTAAATCCTAAAAAAAAACTGGGACAACATTTTTTGACTGATAGAAATATTGCAGAAAAAATAGTATCGTTCCTGAAAACAGATAGTATAAATTCTATTTTAGAAATAGGCCCGGGGAAGGGCATTTTAACTGAATATATTTTACATAAAAAGCTTGAAACAATATATGTAGTTGATATTGATGAAGAATCAATAATATATTTAAAAGCAAAATTCCCAAAATTAGATAATAAAATCATTCAGGATGATTTTTTAAAATCTGATATTTTGGCAAGAATAGAGTCACCAGTCGGAATTATTGGTAATTTACCTTATAATATATCGAGCCAGATAATGTTTAAAATTCTTGAAAATAAAGAGAAGGTTAAAGAAGTAGTTTGTATGATACAAAAAGAAGTAGCTGAGCGTTTTGTGGCACAACCAAATTCAAAAACATATGGTATATTAAGTGTTTTATTACAAGCTTTTTTTGAGGTTAATTACTTGTTTTCAGTGAGTAATAATGTATTTTATCCAAAACCAAAAGTTCAGTCAGCGGTTGTTAAATTAGTTAGAAAAGAAAATTATCAGCTTCCTTGTTCAGAAAAAATGTTTTTCAAAATAGTAAAGGCAGGATTTGGACAACGAAGAAAAACATTGCGAAATTCACTTAGCAAGATAATTGAAAAAGGGAAAGTTGAAAATGTATTGTTTGCTAAAAGGCCGGAACAATTATCTGTGCATGAATTTATAGAACTGACTAATTTAATTACAAATAATACAGATGTTTAATAATTTTAGTTTAGTATAAATTAATAGTTTGAATTATGCAACAGTTTGAATTAAACAGAGAATTTTTAGATGTATTAATTAAATCAATAGAAGAAGGGGATAAAAACAGGGTTAAAGGATTGGTGGCAGACTTACATCCGGCTGATATTGCAGAAATATTAGATGAATTGTCGAAAGAACAAATCAATTTTATATTTCCCTTACTTGACTTAGAAAAAGGCGCAGATGTTTTAATTGAATTAGAAGAGGATGTTCGGGAAAATTTTCTTAAAACATTGCCCAGTGAAGAGTTAGCTAGAAAACTAATTGATAAAATGAATTCAGACGATGCAGCTGACGTTATAAGCGAATTGTCTGATGAAGCTCAAAAAGAAGTTTTATCAAGTATTGAAAATGTTGAACAAGCCGGTGATATTGTTGATTTGCTTAGCTATGATGAAGAAACTGCCGGTGGCTTAATGGCAAAAGAATTAATTTCAGTTAAAACAACATGGAATATTCTTACCTGTATAAAGGAAATACGAAAACAAGCTGTTGATATTGATGAAATATATAATATTTATGTGGTAAATGAAAAAAACATTTTAAAAGGAGTCCTTTCTTTAAAAAAACTGTTACTAATACCAACTTCTGAAAATATTTCAAATCATTATAATCATAAAGTAATATCTGTAAAAACGGATACAACTTCTGAAGAGGTTGCTAATATTATGGATAAATATGATTTGGTTGCAATTCCGGTTGTTGACAGTATTGGACGGCTTATGGGGCGTATAACAATTGATGATGTAGTTGATGTAATTCGTGAAGAGGCTGAAAAGGATTATCAATTGGTTTCAGGTATTACTGAAGATGTTGAACCTTTTGATAAGGTTTGGAATTTAACACGAGCCCGCTTACCATGGTTGATGATTGGCTTAGTAGGTGGTATTTTTGATGCTAATGTTATTAGGTTACATGAAGTTGATTTGGGAATTTATCCGCAAATGATTTTTTTTATGCCAATGATTGCTGCAATGGGTGGAAATGTTGGTGTTCAGTCTTCTTCAATAATAGTACAAGGGTTGGCAAATAACACTATTGGCTTTGAGTCTGCACTTATGAAATTTTGGAAAGAATTGTCTGTCGCATTTATTAATGCCTTTATTTGTTCAATGCTGATATTTATTTATAATTTGTTTTTTAGTGACTCTTATGCTTTAACAATTACTGTTAGTGTAGCATTATTTTCAGTTATAATTTTTGCTTCACTTTTCGGAACTTTTGTTCCACTTGCATTAAAAAAACTAAACATTGACCCGGCACTTGCAACCGGGCCTTTTATAACAACTGTTGACGATATTATGGGGCTTCTAATATATCTTTCTGTTGGTCGGTTTGTTCACTTTTTAATATAATTAAAATAAGCCATTTATATTTTTATAATTTTTACTGAATAAGAATTAATTGAGGAATTAAGTTTAATTATATAAATACCGGCTTTTAAATTAGGATATAACTTATTAATGAGAAGATTATATTTTCCGGGTTGCAGTAAATTTATATCTCTATAAAGTTCTTTACCTAAAATGGTTTGAATGGAAATACTTATTTTGTCTGCACGGGCTAATGAAAAACTAATTTGTGTGTTTTCATTTACCGGATTGGGAAATACATTAAAATTATTTAATGTATTGTTTAATACAGTTGCATTTGTAGCATCTTCAACTTTTAAATCATCAATATATAAGTAGTTACCGCCAGAGCTCTTCATTTCAAATTTCACCATCATATGTTCCCAGTCTGAAAGGCTGGAGATATCTATTTTTTGCAAGTTCCAGTCTTGTGCTTCAGGTATAAACACATCAACCTGAACATTTGATGAAAGCGAAGCCCCCGACTTTGCATATTTTAAACGCCACGTAATACCACAGTCAGTTGAAACATAAACTTTGAGTTCATCAGCATTGTAACTGTATTTTTTTGCATATGCCAGTTTAAAAGTTAAAAACTGTTCATCAATTTCTTTCAGGTTAATATTTGGTGAAATCAGCGTGTTTATTACTCCTTCTCCATTTAAATAGTTTTTTATTCTTACAGAACCTTCTCCGGAAAATGAAGCAGCATTTGTATATTCCCAATAAGCATTTCCTTTATTTATTTTTTGCCAGTTTTTAGTTGAGTCGTCAATATTAACAGGGAAAGAGGATTGCTCAAATCCTTCATGTATTGGAATATTTAACCCTGCATCAGTATTAATTATTCTAATTATATTATTTTTAGTTATTTCTGATGTACCTATGGCATTAGTAACTTGTAGTTTAACTGTATATAATCCGGGATTATTATATACAACGGTAATTGCAGAGTCGGTTGATTCTGAGGGAGTTCCTCCGGCAAAAAACCAATGGCGTGTGTCTGGTGTTAGAGAATTATAAGAAAAGTCTGCAAAATTCACTGAAATTCCCTCACATCCTTGTTTTGTATTGTAAACAAAATCAGCAATTAAACTGCAAGGTGAACCTTGATACTCATTGTTTGTTCCTGTTGCAATAAGGTTTTCAGCTGTCCATAAATTATTTCTGCTGCTAATACTTGAATTTAGTGCAGCATGCATTCGGTCAACCTGTCCGGCTGTGTACATACAATCACAACCTCCATAATCCATTATATTCTGAACATTATCAAGAGAACCGCAAGTATTTTGAGCTAAATCACAACTACCGTTTTTAGCTCCAATTGTTAATGGTGTATCTTCTACCTGGTCGTCTATTTCACAATTTGAAGGAATATTGGGTTCATTAGTGCTTCCCCAGGGGTGCATCAAATTTAAATAATGCCCGGCTTCATGGCTTATGGTATGCCCTCCGCCAGCTGTAAGTCCTATATATTGAAAGCTTGTTAATATGCCGTCTATTGCCGGAGAATTATTTACTGATGCAGGATAATAGGAGTAAGCAGCAGCACTAATTCCAAGAGAATAAACACTCCAAATATTCAAGTATTGAGAGCGAGGCCAACCTTTAGCTATATATTTTACATTGTCAGTTGCCCTATAGGTAGCCATTGATTGTAACCTGGTTATTCCTTCGGTACAATTGCCATCCGGATCTATTTTTGCAAGCCTGAATTCTATAGATGCATTTCCTATAATTTCCTGAAACTCAGGAATAGTATTGTTAATATCACTATTTGTAGCTGAATAATCTTTATTCATTTGGGCAATACAGCCTTCAATCTGTTTTTTTGAAATATTTTCAGGCCCATTGTCATGAACAATATGAAATACAACCGGAATAATATAGACTTCTTTGCCATTCTCTTTTTTATTTTTAATAAACTCTCTGGTAAATTGTTCTAACTGTTCCCTGGTTTTAAGTATTGAAGAATCTTTTTTTATTAATTTCTCATTCATTTCTGTTGTTCCGCAAGGATTATTATTTTGCGAAAAAGAAAAAGCATTAATAAAAAAAGCCATTCCTATAATGAATAGCTTTTTGAATATTCCTGACATATTTTTTTATTTAGTTTATTTAAAGCAGAATAATTGTAATCATTATAAAAATTACTACAGTTTTATGAAACGTTGTGATTTGGTATTGTCTCTGGTAGTAATTTTAACAAAATAAACACCGCTTGAAACAACCGGTGCTATTTTTGATAAATTAATCTGATGTTCTCCGTTTATATAGTTGGCTTCATAAGACCCTATTGTTTTACCCATTATTGTAAACACTTCAATTTTTACTGTTTCTGGTTTCAATAATTGGAAAGAAATTGTAGCTTTTTCAATAAACGGATTTGGATAAATACTAATATTTGTAAGCAACTTGTTATTTAAGTCTGTTGCATTTTGCACATAATCAACAACAACATCATCAATATATAAGTAATTGCCACCAACACTTTTATTTTGGAATTTAATCATAATATGGTCAGCGTTTGCAACCGAACTAATTGTGACATTTTCTTCTCTCCACTGATCGGCATTGGGGATAAATGCACCTGTAACAACTTCTCCATTATTGGTTGTTAAAGAAGTACCTGATTTAGCATAACCAAGTTTCCATGTTTCTCCGCAATTATCAGAAACAAATACCCTAAGCTCACCTGTTGATTCATCTGATTTTTTAGCAAAAGCTAATTTAAATTTCAGGGATTCAATTTTATTATTTCGTATATTGATATTAGGAGATATTAATGAATTAATGGTTTCATCTTCAATTAAATTATTTTTAATACGTACAGAACCAGTTCCGTTGGCAGCAGCATCAGAAGTATATAGCCAACTTGTTGAGCCATTGGCTTCTATTGTCCACGATTTTGTTGTATCATTTGAATTTAACGGGAAAGACGTATCTTCAAAATCTTCATGTGCAGGCAAGTTATATCCGGCGTAAGTATCAATAATGTTAATCAGATTGCTTTTTGTAATGGTGTTTTCACCATAATCATTACTAACCGTTAATGATGCATTGTAAACACCCGGAGTATTATAAACAACGCTTACAATAGAATCAGTTGAAGTAGCAGGGTCGCCTCCCGGGAATGACCAATTATAATTATTTATTTCGCTATTATATGATAAATCTGTATAAACAATAGTACTGCCATCACAAGTTTGTTTGTTGTCAGGATTAAATTCGGCAATAGGAGCACATGGTTGTCCGCTATAACCATCGTTAGTGCCTGTAGCTATTAAATTAGCTGAAGTCCAAAGGTTGTTTCTTCCACTTATTGAACTATTTAAAGCAGCTTGCATTCTATCTACTTGTCCTTGTGTAAACATTCTGTCACAACCGCTGTAATCCATAATGTTTTGAACATTATCAAGCGAGCCACAAGTATTTTGGCTTAAATTACAAGCCCCAACAGCACTTCCAATGGTATTTGGTGTGTCTTCAACATCATCGTCGTAGTTGCAGTTTACAGCAACATTAGGTTCGTTGGTTGATCCCCATGGATGCATTAAATTCATCCAATGTCCTGCTTCATGTGGAATAGTATGCCTTCCTGCACCGGAAGTGCCAATATACGAATATTCCGAAACAATTCCGTCAAGATAAGGGGTAATGCCGGGGTAATGTGACCATGCTGCGGTTCCTCCCGGAATATCGTGAACTGTCCAAATATTTAAATACATAGTCGGATTCCAACCGGGCACAACAGATTTTACTGCATTAGATGCTTCATATGTATATTTTGAAGCTGTCCTGGTAATTCCTTCGGTACAATTGCCATCAGGATCAATTTTTGCTAATCTGAATTCAACATTTGCAGTTCCTATAATATTTTGAAATTCAGGAATTACATCATCAATATCGCTATTGGTTGCAGAATAATCTTTATTCATTTGTTCAATACATGCTTCAATTTTAGCCTTTGTAATATTTTCAGGGCCCCAATCATGCACTACATGAAAAACAACCGGTATTACAAAAATATCACGATCTTTATTGCGATTGTTATTTTTAATAAATTCTTTAGTAAACTTTTCTAATTCAGCTCTTTTTACCAAAATAGAAGGATCTTCTTTAATGGCTTGTTGGTCAAATTTATTAATACCACATTGCTTTATTTCCTGGCTGTAAACCAATGAAGAGTTTGGAATAACAAATAAGGAAATCAATAAAACAGAAAGCAGATTTTTCATAAATATATATTATTAGTTATATTAAGGGAATGCAAAATTACTAAAATTCTTTAAAAGGAGTTAAATGAAACAAATTTTGATTTTTTTTAACAAACTATATTTTGTTTTTAAACGGATAGTCAATATTATAGTGAAGACCCCTGCTTTCCTTGCGTTTCATGGCCATTTTAATAATTAAGTAAGTAATATTTACACTATTTCTCAATTCACAAATTTTAACTGAAAGTGTTGACTTTTTATAAAGGTCTTCTGTTTCACGGTGTATTATTTCCAAACGGTCTAACGCTCTTTTTAATCGTAAATTAGATCGAACAATACCAACATAATTGGCCATTATTTGTCTTACTTCTTTTAAGCTCTGTGTAATTAATATCATTTCTTCCGTTAAAGATGTTCCTTCATCGTTCCAATCAGGTATTTCATCAATAAAAACAGAATCGCTGAGACTTTTAATTGAATCTTTTGCTGCTGAATCAGCAAATACAATGGCTTCAATTAATGAATTTGAAGCTAAGCGATTAGAGCCATGTAGTCCTGTAGAAGAATTTTCGCCTGCAGCATAAAGATTTTTTATAGTTGTTTTTCCATTTTCATCTACATGAATTCCGCCACATAAGTAATGTGCAGCAGGTGTAACCGGAATCATCTCTTTTGTTATATCAATGCCAATTGACAAACATTTTGCATAAATATTGGGAAAATGAGTTTTTAATTCTTCCGCATTTATATGCCTGCAATCAAGATATACGTGATCATCACCTCTATTTTTCATTTCATTGTCAATTGCCCTGGCAACAATATCTCTCGGTGCAAGCGATTCGCGTTTATCATATTTATGCATAAATTCTTTGCCATCTATTGTTTTTAGAATAGCTCCAAATCCACGTAAGGCTTCAGTTATTAAAAAAGATGGCCTTTTACCCGGTTCATATAATGAAGTTGGATGAAATTGGACAAATTCCATATGTTCAATTTTCCCCTTTGCACGGTAAACCATAGCAATTCCGTCTCCGGTAGCAATTATCGGATTTGTTGTGGTATAATAAACTGTTCCAATACCACCGGTTGCCATAATGGTTTTTTTTGCTAAAAAAGTATCAATTTCATTTAATCTGATATTTAAGGCATATGCACCATAACATTCAATATTATTTGATTTTCGCGTAACTTTTTTTCCTAAATGGTGTTGTGTAATTAAATCAATAGTGAAATAATTACTATAAATATTTATATTAGGATGTGATTCAGCTTTTTTTGATAAAGCTCGTTGTATCTCAAAACCGGTATTGTCTTTATGGTGTAAAATTCTATGCTCAGAATGCCCGCCTTCTTTTGCTAAATCGTAATCACCTTTTTTATTTTTATCAAAATGAGAACCCCATTTAATCAACTCTTTGATTTGAACAGGTGCCTCTGTGACTACTTTTCGAACTATTTGTTCATTGCATAAACCGTCACCGGCAATTAAAGTATCTTTTATGTGTTTTTCAAACGAATCAGGTTTATAAGTAACAGAAGCAATTCCGCCTTGTGCATACCTTGTGTTTGTCTCTTCAAGATTTGTTTTTGTTAAAATTGCAACTGAGCCATGATCAGCCACTTTCAACGCATAACTCAATCCGGCAATACCTGACCCAATTACTAAAAAATCAACTTTATGTCGCATACTAATATTTTTGTCAAAGATAGCAAGTATTTTACTTCATTATTCTCATTAAATGATAACCTTAACAATATATATAAATACATTTTAAAAATGATGATAAACCAATAAATTGGTTTATTTTTGCCAAATTCAGGAAAAACAAAAGAAATTCTATTGTTGGGTTATGAATAATAGTAACTTCTTTTTTGATTACTAATTTTATTAATAAAAAAAATATGGCTTCTGAAGATACTTTTAAAAAATTGATTGCTCATGCAAAGGAATATGGTTTTGTTTTCCAATCGAGTGAAATATACGATGGACTAAGCGCTGTATATGATTATGGACAGTATGGTGCTGAATTAAAAAATAACATTAAAGAATATTGGTGGAATGCAATGGTTCGGTTAAATGAAAATATTGTTGGTATTGATTCTGCCATATTTATGCATCCTGAAATTTGGAAAGCATCGGGGCATGTGGGAGCTTTTAACGACCCGCTAATTGACAATAAAGATTCTAAAAAAAGATACCGTGCCGATGTATTAATTGAAGATTATTTGCAAAAAATTGAATCTAAAATTAATAAGGAAATTACAAAAGCCAGAAAACGATTTGGCGATAGTTTTGATGAGCCTCAATACAGAGAAACAAATCAAAGAGTTATTGGATATCAAACTAAAATTAATGAAACCAAAACTCGTTTTGTAAAAGCACTTGAGCAAGATGATTTAAAAGAAATAAAACAAATAATTATTGATGCTGAAATTGCATGTCCTGTAACCGGTTCAAGAAACTGGACAGAAGTAAGGCAATTTAATTTAATGTTTAGTACGCAGTTAGGTTCTGTAAGCGAAGATGCAAACACTATTTATTTGAGGCCTGAAACTGCACAAGGTATTTTTGTGAATTACCTGAATGTACAAAAATCAGGAAGAATGAAATTGCCTTTTGGAATAGCACAAATTGGGAAAGCATTCAGAAATGAAATTGTAGCAAGGCAATTTATATTCAGAATGCGCGAGTTTGAGCAAATGGAAATGCAGTTTTTTATTCGCCCGGGTGATGAAATGCAATGGTTTGAGCATTGGAAAACTGCCAGAATGAAATGGCATAAAGCTCTTGGATTTAGCGAAGAGAAATATCGTTATCACGATCATGATAAATTAGCTCATTATGCCAATGCAGCTACCGATATTGAATTTGAATTTCCATTTGGGTTTAAAGAAGTAGAAGGAATACATTCTCGTACTGATTTTGACCTTTCACAACATCAGGATTTTTCAGGTAAAAAAATACAATATTTTGATTCTGAACTAAATAAGAGTTATGTGCCTTATGTTGTTGAAACTTCAATTGGCTTAGACAGGATGTTTCTTCTTATTTTATCTAATGCTTATGAAGAAGAAACAATTACAAAAGAAGACGGAACAAAAGACCAAAGGGTAGTTTTAAGAATCCCTCCTGCTTTAGCACCTGTAAAAATAGCTGTTCTTCCATTAGTGAAAAAAGATGGACTACCGGAAAAAGCAAGAGAAATTATTAATACGTTAAAATATAATTACAATTGCCAGTACGAAGAAAAAGATTCTATTGGCAGGCGTTACCGAAGACAAGATGCAATAGGAACTCCATTATGTATAACCGTTGACCATCAGAGCTTAAAAGACAATACTGTTACTTTACGCTATAGAGACAGCATGAAACAAGACAGGATAAAAATATCTGAGTTAAATGAGATTATTTTTAACCTGGTAAATATGAAAACATTGTTAGAAAAGCTATAGAATTTTATTTTTTATTGAGGAATGAAGAAAGTTTTAATCGTTACATATTATTGGCCTCCATCGGGTGGAGCAGGAGTACAGCGATGGTTGAAATTTTCGAAATATTTACCTGAACTTGGCTGGCAACCCATAATTTATACTCCTGAAAACCCTGAAGTACCAGCCTTGGATGAAAGCTTGCTTAAAGAAATTCCAAATGTGGTAATAGAATTAAAAACAAAAATTTGGGAACCATATTCATTGTATAAGATTTTTACCAAAAAATCTAAAAACGAAAGGGTTAATGCAGGGTTTATTCAGGAAAAAAAATCGAATTCTGTTTTAGAAAAACTTGCAATTACTATTCGTGGTAATTTATTTATTCCGGATGCAAGAAAATTTTGGATAAAACCATCAATCAGGTATTTAAATCATTATTTAAATAATAATCCGGTTGATGTAATAGTTTCAACCGGTCCGCCACACAGTATGCATCTTATTGCTCTTGCGATGAAACGTAAATTTAATATTCCGTGGATAGCAGATTTTAGAGATCCCTGGACTGATATAGATTTTTATGGCCAGTTGAATTTAACAAAATGGGCAGATAAGAAACACCGCAAACTGGAAAAAAAAGTTTTACAAACAGCTGATAAAGTTATAACAATAGGCAAAACAAGTGCTAAAGATTTAACAGTAAAGTTTAACCGGGAGTATGAAATAATTACAAACGGATATGACGAAGAAGATTTTCCGTTAACCGAGCCAATAGAAAATAAGGATTTTTCATTAGTACATGCAGGAGCTATGAATAAAGACAGGAATCATCCGGCATTTTGGGATGCAATTAGTGAGCTGATTGCAGAAAACAGTAAATTTTCCAATTTGTTTAGAATAAAACTTATTGGAAAGGTTGATAATGTTATTCGTTATGAAATTGAAAAAAGAAATTTAAATTCGTTTGTTGAATTTATACCTTACCTGTCGCATAAAGATACAATTAGTGAATTATACAAAGCAGGATTGCTATATCTGCCTGTAAATAACACCCCAAATGCTAAAAGTATTTTAACCGGAAAATTTTTCGAATACCTTGCATGCAAAAGGCCTATCTTGTCAGTTGGGCCGGTTAACGGTGATATTGCCAATATTCTGAGCGAGACTAATGCAGGGACAATATGCGATTTCAACGATAAAGAAAAAATAAAAAAAAGCATCTTAAATGCTTTTATTCATAAGAATAAAAAATTTACCGGGAATGAAAGTATTAGCAATTACAGCAGAAAATATTTAACAAAAAAACTTGCCAATATATTGTTGGGAATATAATTGAAATTAAAAGCGTTTCAGTTTCTTCCAATATTCTTTTATTTTTTCTTTTTCAATCTTTTCATTCAGAAAATTTCACACAATTAATTCAAAGTCTTGTTAAAATATGTGTAAATATTAAAGCGTTAAATTTTTCTTTTTAAAATTGGCAACATTTTTTTTAAAATATTGAACTTCAGCTTTACTAAAAATTTTTAAATAGTAACACATAATAAGAAAAATAAATATAATTAGAATCTTAACAGGAATTCTTATATATA
>JAADFW010000268.1 GCA_013152655.1 Chlorobiota bacterium | reverse complement strand
AAACACGAAAAAACTGTTTTTACTTATCAAAAATTTCAAAAAACATTAAAATATTTTCAAAAAATTATTTCTACATTATTTACAACGGTTGGTATATGAGGCGTTGGGCGGTTTATTGCACCAACTTTTCAATTTACTATGCCGTTTATTAATGTTCATATCTTTTCAATTTAACCACTTATTGCCCAATGCCTTATATACATTGTTAGGTGTTGTTAATCAAATAATTCAGCAGGATTAATCTTAAATTGTAGCATTTGTGCAGTTTTTCTACCACCATCTCCACCTTTTCTTTGCATTGTTATATTTCCAATTTTAATATTACCCTGTTTTGTAATAATAACATCTCCATTCCCGAAATGATTGATTACGATATTTATTGGTTTCAAAATCCACTTTGCATTTTGTTCAACCTTCAAAGCAACAAGCATCCATTCTGCCGAAAATTTTCCACGACCTTTTATTATATCGTTTACAATTAATGATTTATTCTTTTTAATCCAATTTATTAAAATCTCTTGGTTTTTCTTACTAAACTCATTTACAAAAGTTCTTCTTTCATCCTTTGGATTTTTGATAGTTGGTTTAATTTCTCCTGTATATTTTTTCAGTAATTTAGTAACATTATCGGGTATTGACCACATTTCTACATATTTATCAACCCACCTTTTGTCTATTTGATTAAAACCTTTTAAATTGCTAACTAATTTAACTTGTAAATTCTCAACATCAATTGCTTTTTTTAGTTTAATTGATACTTGAACTTGAACATCAGTTTTGTAACCAGATAAAATTATTGCCTCTACATATTCAATTTCTGAAAGTTTGTAACCCATTACTTTCAGCCAAATTTTTGCCTCACTATCTTTTTCCCAATTATTAAACTTGGATACTATATCTTTCTCGTTCTTGAAGCCGTTCTTTGCGGTTTTTGAACCCAACTTCTGTTCTTTGTTCATTTCTTTCAATTGTATTTATTATTTCTTTTGTAATGTGTTGCAATACATTTATTGATACACTATTCCCAAATTGTTTATGTGCTTCTGAAATACTTTTAGGAAAAATAAAACTTTCAGGATATCCTTGTAATCTTGCACATTCTCTTGGTGATAATTTTCTTATTTTACTATTTATTTTATATAATCCGGTTTTTGCACCAACACCACCACCATACGCTGATAAAGTTATTGCGTGTCCGTCCGGATGGTAAATTCTTTCTCCTTGACCGCCTTTATTAACTTTTCCGATTTGAATAGGTTTATTTGGTAAATTTAGTTCTCCAAAAATATTCTTTACAGGTTTGTAATCTTTATAAAATTCAATATCTTCTCTTTCTATTATTTTCCCGTCAGTAGGATTATCTTCCAATATATCATTTAAAGAAGATATTTCATTTGATACAGGAAAATTAAACTCGGTATTTTTATAAAAATTATTATTAAATGCTATAATATAAATCCGCTCTCTATTTTGTGGCAAACCAAATTTACTTGTATTTAGAACTTTAAAATGAACATTGTAATTCATTTCGTTTAATGTATTAAGAACAACTTTTAATGTTTTCCCATTATCGTGACGTGCGAAGTTTTTAACATTTTCTAAAAATAATATTTTAGGTTTATGATAATTTACAATTCTTGCAATATCAAAAAATAAAGTTCCTCTTGTATCTTCAAAACCTTTTTGTTTTCCTGATATTGAAAATGCTTGACAAGGAAAACCGCCACATAAAATATCGTGTTTAGGGATATCCTTTTCTTTTATTTTTGTAATATCACCTTTTGGCATTAAATTATGATTGATATAATATGTTTCAGATGCTTTATTGTCAATTTCAGATGCAAAAACACATTCTGCTCCAAATGATTTTAAAGCATAATGAAAACCTCCAATACCGGCAAATAAGTCTATGAATTTATAGTCTTTTAATTTTTTATCTATTTCAGCTATATCAATCATTCTTTTTTCTTACAAAGATACTTATTTTTTTTGATTTTTTCGCCGTCCTCTAATAACACCTAACGTTAGTATAAGAAGAGTAAGGGATAAATCCGCAAACATCGGGATAAATCCGCAAACATCTTCAAGTTATAAAAGTAGCAAAATTTTGGGTTTTTGACTTCTTAAATTATTAAAAAAAGCAAAATCGCAAATATTTTGCGGTGTTTATTACTTGTTGCTACCTTTCAGTTATATTATTTACCCTTATTCTTTTTAGCATCCATGTAAAAGCACAGCTAAATTCTAGCATAAATTTACGAACTTTGTAATAATAAAAAAATAAAATTATGGAAACTAAAAACACATCAACTGCAAAATTATTCATTGGAATAGATATTCATAAAAGAAGTTGGAAAATTAAAACTTCAACAGATTTATTCGATGGGAAAAGTTTCAGCATGAAACCTGAGAGCAACGAACTTAAAAAATACGTTGATAAACATTTTCCTAGTTATGAGGTTTATACTGCATATGAAGCTGGTTGTTGCGGTTATTCAGCTAATCGAAAATTTAAAAGCTACGGATGGGACTCAATAGTTGTTAATCCTGCTGATATTTCAAAAACAGGCAAAAGTTCGCATCAAAAAACAGATGCAATAGATGCAACTCAAATATGTCGTGAACTAAAAGACGGTAGACTACAAGGTATTGAAATCCCTTCAGTTGAAAGAGAACAATTTAGAAGTTTATTTAGATATAGAAATAATTTAACTAAAAAAATGAGAAAACTAAAAACTCAAATTAAGATGATATTACTTTTTTTTGGAATTGAAATACCTCAGGAATTCGATAATCCTAATTGGAGCCATGCTTTTCGAAAATGGATAAAAGAAATTAAATTTAAACATACAACAGCAAATTTTACAATCAAAAGAATGCTTCAAGAATTTGAATTTACTGATAAGCTAATTCGTGAAACAAGTAATGAATTACGTACATATTGCCGAAAACATTATAAAAAAGATTATAATCTGCTTAGAAGTGTTCCCGGAATAGGTGGAATTGTTGCTTGCGGAATTCTTGCGGAAATAGGAGATTTAAGAAGATTTAGTTTTAAACAATTAGCAGGATATGTTGGTTTATGTCCAAACATGTATCAATCAGGAGATAATTTTAAAACAAAAGGTATGAGTTTTAGAGCAAACAGATTAATGAGAAGTTATTTTGTAGAGGCAAGTTGGCAAGCATTACGTTTTGACCCTGTTATACAGGATTATTATCGTTCTCATAAAGGAAAAGAAAGTAAAAAAATAATTGTGAAAATTGCAAGAAAATTACTCAGCAGAACATTAGCTGTTATAAAAACAGAAACTCCTTATCAAATTGGAGTAGTAAAATAAAATTATTAATAAAGCAATAATATTTACCAATGAACTCATAACTAAATTGAATAAGTACGAAGGACTACAAAACAATGTAAGTGAAACATAATATTTTTTGTTATCACATTTTTTTAGCAAGTTGCCTTCTTACCCTAAAATATTCATACAGATGCTGGTGGATGACAAAAAAAATAGCTCATACCACATATAGGATGCCGAGACATTAGGGAATATTAAACGAGTTTACAACATTTTTCAACAATATACGGAAAAAGTTTTAAAGACTTTTTCCTATGTCGAAAATTATTGAAAACTCTTATTTGCACCTTAAATTTTTAAATTATGGGATAAGTTTTAGTTAAAAATATTATATTTGTTTATTCGTTTTTTAGAAAAGGCTTTACATAGGATACTGTGTTGTAAGTAGTGTTCCTTTGTTTATAATGTTAATAGGTCATTCGTATTTTTCGAGTTTTACGTTTAGCAGATTGCTGAAATTTTATTCGTGTATTCTCTTATTAATAAATCACTCCGAGCTTGCCGATTGATATATTTCTCATCTCGCAGTGCTCGT
>JAADFW010000267.1 GCA_013152655.1 Chlorobiota bacterium | reverse complement strand
ATATGTTCCGCCGTTTAAGAAAGATAAATCAATCATATTTTTGTTTTCACTAATTGTTTCATGATAAACCATTTTGCCAATTAAATCATATACAACTATATCTCCTTGTTTAATATTACTAATAAAAACTACTCCATTACTCGGATTAGGATAAATTTCAAGGGTTTTATACATTAAAGAATTTATACCTGTCCCTACCTGATTGGCTACAACCTTCCAATTAGCAACAGTACTGTCTTCTGCAACAATAGTATAGGTTAATGTATCGGTAAAGTCGTTAGGCGTAACTCCGCTTTCTTGTTGTACATCATTTATAAAAACCGATGCCTTTTCAGAAACGGTAAATGTTGCAATTAATGATGTTAAATCAATCGTATCGGGTACATCGAAAGTAATTATCTTATTGGTTGAATTAAAATTCGTTTCTCCTGTTTGTCCTTCGCAAGAATAACTTAAAAATGAACATTCTGATGATGGTGGTTCTACAATACAAAACTCAAGGCTTATTTGATCAGTAAATCCATCTCCCGGCAATTCTAATAAAGTATATCCATTCCATGTAATTTCAACATTTCCAACAACTCCGCCAAAGCTCATTCCATTATGATAATAATCGTGAATAGTAAATATATAACAAGAATCTGGCACAAGGCAAAAATCATAATTGTGATGTGTTTGTGCTCCCTCCATTGTTGTTACAGAAGCAACAGTATCGTCATTTTGTGTTAATTCCCACCATGTATGTTGTGGAAAGTTATCTGTTAATATATCCATTTGAACCGGAGCTCCATCAGAATTTAATCTAAAAACAGACTGAACTGTATCGTTAGACGGGTCTTCGTCGGTTTGTTGATTTGGATTTGTTAAAACTGCTTTCCACGAATATTGCCCATTGTCAAAACCTTCAACAATTGGTAGTGTAATGTCTTCAGTAAAATATTGTTGTAATGAACCTTCCCACGAATAAGAAGAATATTCAACATCATCAACATACGATACAATATTAAGTGAAGTTAATGTTGCCGAGCCATAATTTTTAATAGTTAAAACAGGCTCAACAGAAGAACTACAATATGTTCCAACAGGACTTTGCAATTCAATAATCTTTGCATCATATTCAAACATCCCGGGAGCAGGGCATCCTTGTGCTGCCTCATAATGTTGAGAAGTAGAAATTTGTCCGTTTTCTGTAATTATCCTGTCAGGACAAATCATATAAATAGTAGGCCAATAACCTATTTGGTAATCTTGTGTTACCTGGTTGTTGTTAACGCCAACGGTTGGAATAATTGGATACGGAGTTCCTGTAACCCAGTCGCCCTGAGTACCTCCGGAATTTCCATTAAGTTGGTCAATAGATCCTTCATCTCCTTCAATAAAAAAAACCATAACATCGTCGGTTGTGTTTGCACTAACATTTGGAAATCCTGCCGGGCCATGATTAATATAAAGCTCTTCCAGAGAGCCGGAGTTGTGATAATTCCAGCACGGATTGCACCATACTGCTGAAAAATCAATAATTACCGTATATCCTGAATCAAGATACGCATATAAATGATGCTCAACACCATTTAGGTCTGTCATTGTCCAGTCGGGAGCAATTTCCCCGTCCGGCATTTGAGCAAAAAGGTTAAGGCTCAAAAAAACAACTGCAATTTGTAATAGAATTCTTTTCATAATAGTACAGATTAGGTATTAGTATTTACACGAAAATACAAACTTGAATATTAAAACAAAATGATTTTCTCCTTATGCATGCCTTATCTCATACAGTATTGCCTTTTTTCATTGATATGATAGTATTTTAAGGCTAAAAAAGAAAGAAAAAAGAAAGATTCTAAATTACTTTACAATACTTAACCTTGTTGATAAAATAGCCTTATTACCAATAACAAACACTAAATAATTTCCTTGTTTTAACCCCGGTATTTCTATTCTTTGCTCATTCTGTTTTAAATAAGATGTAAATACTTTCTGTCCAAGAATACTGTAAATTTCAACTGTTCCTTTTATTGAAGATTTTATAACGATTGTTGTTGTTGCCGGATTAGGATAAATTTGCAACTGTTGTTTCGCATTTAATCCTTCGTTGACATTAACAGCCCCAACACAAAACGCTTGTACCAAAGTTGTATCAAAATCGTTTCCTGATATATTTAAAACCGCCTCATTATTATAAAGCAACTGAACAGAACCACTACCCATCCCGTCTCCATAAGAATCGTTCATAACAAAATCATAACAGCTTCCTTCATCAAGACAAAAGTTTTCAATATACACATGACTCTGCATGTCGTAATTGCCTCCCGTAATTATAACTTCTCCGTCTTGTTCAATTTGCCAACTTGATTCTTCTGGGTGATTGTCGCTTAAGAAATACATTCTAACGTTAACACCATCCGGGTTTACAAAAAACTCAGATTCAACAGCATTGTCATTAACATTTTCATCATCAGACTCATTTACTTTTGTAATATCTATTTTAATATTATGTCGCCCTTCTGTTACATTAGAAATTGTAGGCAATACTATTTCTGCGTCATAGTATAAATACAAATTACCTGTCCAATTATAAGTTCCTGCTAAAACATTATCTAACCAATAATTTATTTCCATAGAATTAATTGCCTGGTTTCCATTGTTTATTAAAGAAATTGTAGGCTGGATTGAATCTGAACAAACAATCCCTCCGTTTGGCGAATATTCCTGAATGCTAATATCTAATGAAAATTCAGGCTGGGGACATTTTGATGTTTCGTTGTAAATAGCAGACGTTGTTTGTTGGCCTACTTCTGTTATTGTCCTGTTTTGACAAATCATGTAAATTGTGGGCCAATAACCTATTTGATAAGCATTTGCAGTAGTTGAACTGTTAATAATAGGATATGGTGTTCCTTCTACCCAGTTTCCCTGAGTGTTATTTCCTGTTCCGTATAAATCATCAATGCTTGTGCTTGCATCGCCCTCAATAAAAAACACCATAACTTCCCTGGTTCCTTCAGGGCCATACTGTTCATACAGGTTTTCAAGGTTTCCCGAATTATGATAACTCCAGCACGGGGCACACCATGTTGCTGAAAAATCAATAACAACAGAATACCCGGAATCAAGATATGCGTATAAATGATGCTCATTTCCATTTAAGTCGGTTAAAGTCCAATCGGGAGCAATGCTGCCATCATCCAATTGTGCATAAAGTGGTGAGTTATAAATGCTAAATATTAGCAGGAATAGTAAAAATACCCTTTTCATGATTAATTAATTTTAATAAATTTTGTAATTATATGGTTGGTTTTTGTTTTTATTTTAAGAAAATAAACGCCTGGAAAATAATTAGTTACATCAATATATAATTTAGTTGTTCGCTTTTCTGCCATTATTTCTTCCACTTTCTGTCCGTATTGATTAATTATGATAACAGAATTAATCTGTTGACTAACCTGTTTTGTTTCTATCGTTAGTTTATGGCTAACCGGATTTGGATAAATCAATACTTTATTCAACTCATTTATTGATTTTACTTTCGTAAACTCAGCCTGTGTCCTGAACCAAATTGTTTGAGCCGGAATTGGAATATCGTAAAAATCCTCAAGGCCATCTTTAAACCCAATATAATAATCAGTCCAATAATCAAGATCGTCATCAAAATAAGCAAATTTATTTTGCCAAATCCGCCAGGTAACCGAAACTAATTCTCCATTAATACTATCTTTTATTAAGAAAAACAATGAATCGGGATTGGTTATTAAACTTTCATCCAAATATCTAATAGCCTCACCAAAATTAATGCTTTTTCTTGTATCAAATGCAACATTTTCAGCATTATCTTCCGGGTCAAATAACGGAATTGGCGGTTTTGTATAGAATTTAAAATCGTTTCTGTCTTTGTTTTTAAAATCTCCTCCCATTGCTATAGTATCTCCTTTTTCATTAATAAGAAAATAATAACCTGTTCCGTAAAAAGTATTCATTCCATCGCCATATGAATCGAAAAAAGTTAAAGAATAACAATTCTCCGTTATAGTAAGCGTATCAATAATTAAATCAGTATTGTAATCAGTATAAGGCCCACCTGAGGCTGTTAGTGTCCCTGACTTTTTTCTTAATTCCCAGCTTGTTTCAGAACCATAATTGTCCGGTTTAATGTATAAATATAGAGTTGATGTATGAATATCGGGAACCGTATCGAAAACAACCGACAAAATATTGTTGTTTGTGTCTTCTTCTTGCTCGTTTGCCGGAAATACTATCTTAAAACTTATTGTGTCAGGGGCAGAAGAACTATAATGAATAGTGTTTAAAAATAACTCTTTGGTTTTAAAAAAGCCTAAGCTTAAAGAAATATTATTAGTGTCAACGGGATTATTGTTTATTTGAGAATAAACAATCAAACTATCTATGGTTGCCCCACCCCTGTTCCTTATTTTTATTACAGGAGAAACTGAAGAATAAACCGGGTTATTACAATAATTAGCTGTTGGCTCAAGAATTGAAACTATCTCGGCATCGTGCTGAAAAATTGCTTTGGGCTCACTAATTCCTGTTTGAAGAACCTCTTTTGTGTCATTGTTTTGTATAAAAGCAACAACAGTTATCATTTCTTTTTCAAAAACATTATGAATATTCCAGTTTGTTGAAAACACCAGAGAGTCTCTAAAGTTAATATTGGCAGGTAAGCTCAGGTTTTCAGCATCATCTATCTTCTGCTTAAAAACCGAATAAAAAACATCTTCGCCATTCGTTCCGGGAGGTTCTTCAAATTCTATTTTATTTTCAAGAATATATACATTTAAGGTAAAATTGCCCGAAATATTTTGTCCGGCTGTAACCGATATATTAATGTTTATCCCGGAAAAATCGGCATTAAACTCGTGGTTAACATAAATTTTAAAAACCGATTCGGTTTTTGACCGTTGAAAAACAGTATTTGCATTCCAGCCATATTCACCATGTAAATATGAACCAATTGGCCCTCCTTGAAAATAGTTGCCGTCAATAATTGAAACCGGGGTTTCGGTAACATCATAAAAAGCCATCCGCTCAGCTACATCTTCCGGGTTTTGTTCATTCATTATATCTTCTCCGGGAAAGGGAGTGTGATAATTTATCATTACCACCGGAAAAACAGTTGTATCTAAAAAATTTTGAATTACAGGATTATAAATCGAACTTGGATGACACGAAGCCTGAATAAAGTTTTCTAATAATATTGTCCGCTGATTTTGGCTATTGCCTTGAAAATAAATAAAAAATAAAACTCCAAAAATAACTGGTTTTTTCATTTGTTTGTTTTTTCGCCGATAAATTGGAACTGACGCAAAGATAAAAATTTAGGAATTAGTAATAAGGATACTATCTTTTAAAAAGATAGTATCCTTTTGATTGTTTCATTTGCATTGATTACATAATATTAATTATTAAATTTATTTATAGGCAATAAAAATAATTCATGTGTTTTTATTGGTCTATGTTTTATAGTATCGACTTTTTTTAAAATTGTTTTAATTATTACATTTTATTTCAATTTATTGGTAATAATTTAACTATTCCATAATTTGCATGACAATTAACCTAAATCCCTAATTAAAACTTTATCAAATTATGAAAAAGATCTACTTATTTGCACTATCAATAATGTTTGTCGGTGCAAGTTTTGCGCAAACATTAACAATAAACAAAATGCGCAAGCAAAATCATTCTCTTAATAAAACTGTTCGGAAATCAAGCACTTCGGCAATGAATGTAAAATCTGTTATTTTAACCGAAGATTTTGAAGGTGGTTCACTGCCCGACAATTGGACACAAACTCAGGCTTCAGGCTCTGATGGCTGGCTTTTTGGTTCTGACCAAAGCAGCCAATATTGGGAAATACCTGCACATACTGTTTATGCCTCGTCTAATGATGACGCATGTAATTGCGATATGAGTGCGGATTATTTGATAACACCTGCACTGGATTTGTCTTCTTATTCGCATGTTTATCTTTCTTTTGAAGCATTTTTTGATGGTTCGTATGGTTCTGTTGCAACAGTTGAGTTTAGTGAAGATAATATTCATTGGTCAAGCTTATTTACTTTATCTCCTGATGCTGATGGCTGGCAAACTGTTTTTGTAAACCTCGACCAATTTACCTCTTCATCCAGCCTTAAATTAGCTTTTCATCATAACGACAATAACGATTGGGCAAGTGGTTTTGCTATTGATGATGTTCAAATAGCAGAACCCATTTCATTGGATGCATCAATGTATTCAATAAATATTGACGATTATGTATTAACCGGTGATTTAAATTTATTCGGAGTAATTAGAAATATGGGTGGAGATAATTTAACTTCTGTTAATATTAATTATAGTGTAAACAACGGTGAAACACAAACGTATAATTTAACCGGTTTAAATTTAGCTATTTTTGACACAGTATATTTTACACACAATATTCCAATAGATTTAGCAAACCCCATTGCATATTCTATTAAAGCCTGGGTTTCTAATCCTAATGGTTCAACAGACATGAATACAGCAAACGACACTTTAACAAAAATGGTTAGTGCTGTTAGCTCTGTGGTTACAAAACGCGTTTTTGGCGAAGAAGCAACAGGTACGTGGTGTGGCTGGTGTCCGAGAGGTGCCGTTTTTATGGATTCTATGGCTATGAAATATCCCGACACATGGATTGGTGCAGCCGTTCACAATGGCGACCCAATGGTAGTTGCTGACTATGACGATGGAATTGGAGATTTTATTCCGGGTTATCCAAGTGGTTTGGTTGACCGCGCTGCTGTTTATGACCCTTCTGAATTTGAAACGGCCTACAAAGAAAGACTGGCCAAAATAACTCCGGTTGGAGTAGAAATTACTAATATTGTATGGGATGACGTAACGAGAAAAGTCAGTTTTGATGTTACAGGAACGTTTGTTACTGAAATAGCATCCGAATTACGCTTTAATGCAATTCTTGTTGAGAATAATGTTACAGGAACAACTTCTCAATGGAATCAGGCGAATTATTATTCCGGAGGAAGCAATGGAAATATGGGTGGATTTGAAGATCTTCCAGATCCTGTTCCTGCTGCCGATATGGTTTACAATCATGTTGCCCGTGCTTTATTTGGTGGCTGGAACGGTACAGCCGAAAGTCTTCCCAACACTATTTCTGCAAATGAAACTATCTCCTTTACTTACAACGATTCTTTACCAGACGATTGGGATGAAAATAATATACTAATTATTGGAATGGTAATTAATCAAAATAGTGGTGAAGTATTAAATGTTGCTGAAAAAGAATTAAACTTTGTTCCCGCCGTGTATAATGTTACTTTTAATGTTGACATGAATAATGCTATCGGTTTTGATGCAGCTAATGATACCGTAAATATTACCGGAAGTATGAGCGGATGGTCTGTGCCGGGAAGCGATGAGTCATTAATACTATCAGACAATGATGGAGACTTAATATATTCAATTACACTTTCTGTTACTGAAGGAGATGTTGAATATAAATACTTTAAAAATTCCGGTTGGGATGGTGGCGAATGGGCAGGCGATCCAAACAGAAAAATTACTGTTAACAACGATACTTCTGTTAGTGACTTGTGGGGAGACCCTACCAATGCAGTACTTCAATTATCAAACATGAAAAGTATTGTTATTTATCCTAATCCGGCAAATAGTGTTTTATTTATTTCATCTGAACAAAATATTGCTAATGTTGAAATCTATAATTCATTGGGAAGCTTAGTATTAACAATTAATAATCCGGTAGAAGGTATTGATGTTTCAAGATTAAACAATGGGGTTTATTTTGTAAATATTACCATTAATGGAAAAACAGTAAATAAAAAAATTACAATAGTTAAATAATTTTTCATCAATATATAAAAAAGGTTGTCTTAAAAATTCTTAAATTATTCATACACCTTCAGGGCAACCTTTTTCTTTTGGTGTGATTTTTGTATTTTTACACGCTATACTTTAAATATTATAGTTATGAAAAAAATTATACTCTCTTTTTATTCCATACTGATTTTCATTAATTTATCTTTTGCTCAAAATTTTGCTTTAACATCAGTTGATGGCAATGATATTACAAATGACACACTTGTTGTTGAAGCTGAAACAATTCCCGATATAATTTACGGTTATGTTCATGTTAAAAACATAAGTAATGTTTCAATGGATGTAGTAGTTAAAAAAATAGAAAACTCAATACTTGACAGCACGGTAAACACATTTTGCTGGGGAGTAAACTGTTACCCGCCAACTACTTTTATAAGTAATTCTTACAGTTTAGAACCCGGTATTGTTGACGAATCGTTTTATTGCGAATACTATCCGTTTGGAAACAGCGGCCAGTCTTCAATAACTTTTGTTTTTTATAACGAAAGAGATGCCAGCGACTCTGCTTTTGTTGTAATTACAATTAAAACAGGCATTGTTGCTTCAAAAAATGTTTTAAGAAATTTACAATATACTTTTTCAAAACCATATCCTAATCCTGCCAAAGAATTCACACAAATTGATTTTTCTATAGAAAAAAACAAGAATGCCAAAATGGAAATTTATAATATATTAGGTAAAAAAGTTGAATATTATAACCTTTCAAATGGCCAAGATAAAGTATTAATAAACACATCAGAATTTCAACCGGGAATTTATTTTTATTCTTTCATTATAAATAAAACGGTAATTAATTCCGGAAAATTTAAGGTTATTAAATAAATTATTTCTTTAAAAAAGGCTGCCGAAAAAAGGCTGCCTTTTTTATATATAATCCTTTTTTAAAATTGCAGCCAATTCACGAACTCCTTTCCCTGCTTTTTCCTTAATAACCGTAATCTTTTTCCCTGAATGCGGGCCTAAAACTTCATTTGGGTCAATTAAAAACACAGGGCTGTTTAAAGGAGCATAATTTATTAAGCTTGCTGCCGGATATACGTTCAGTGAAGTTCCTATAATTAAGAATATATCCGCTGTGCTAACTATTTCTACAGCTTTTTCAATAGCCGGAACAGCTTCTCCAAACCATACAATATGTGGCCTTAACTGATAGCCCTTTTCGCACTTGTCGCCCATGTTTAATTCCCATCCGTCAATATCATAAATAAGGTTTGGATCTCCGGTACTTCTTGCCTTAGTAAGTTCTCCGTGTAAGTGTAAAACTTTTAAGCTTCCTGCTTTTTCATGCAAATTATCAACATTCTGTGTTACTATTTCAACATTAAAGAACAACTCCAGTTCAGCCAGGCCTTTGTGTCCTTCATTGGGTTTGGCATCAAGTAATTGCTTTCTTCTTTCATTATAAAACTGTAGAACAAGTTCAGGGTTTCGCTCCCAGCCTTCGGGGCTTGCAACTTCCATTACATCATATTCTTCCCATAAGCCGCCCATCTCGCGAAATGTTTTTAAACCACTTTCTGCACTCATTCCTGCTCCGGTTAAGACTACTAATTTTTTCATATATTTCTTTTTCGAAATTAAAAACCGATGAACATTAAAATTATTGATTATTTTATAATTTAGCAAAGCATTAACACTATTTATAAACGCCTGAAAACAAGCACTTTTATTATACTTTTTTTATGATTGACCAATATACAATTGATAGGATTATTGAAACAGCCAATATTGTGGATGTAATTCAAGAATATGTATCACTAAAAAAAAGAGGTGCAAATTTTTTAGGCCTATGTCCTTTTCATTCTGAAAAAACACCATCGTTTAGTGTTTCGCCTACTAAAGAAATTTATAAATGTTTTGGTTGCGGAAAAGGTGGAAATGTGGTGAATTTTTTGATGGAGCAGGAAAAATTTACCTATGTTGAAGCTTTGAGGCTTCTTGCTGCAAAATATCATATTGATATTGTTGAAAAAGCACCTACCGAACAAGAATTAGTCCAAAAGAACGAACGGGAAAGCATGATGATTGTGGCAAATTTTGCTAATGATTATTTTATCAATTTTTTACATAATGAAGAGGAAGGAAAAACTATTGGACTGAGTTATTTTGTTGAACGTGGATTTAATGAAGAAATAATTAAAAAATTTCAGTTGGGTTACTGCCCTTCAGGAAAACATACCTTTACAGACTATGCAGTTTCCAAAGGATATAAACTTGAATATTTAGTTAAAACAGGATTAACTATCCAAAAAGAAGATTGGAAAATTGACCGTTTTAGTGAAAGGGTTATGTTTCCCATTCATAATTTATCAGGGCGTGTTGTTGGTTTTGGAGGAAGAACCTTACAAGCAGATAAAAAAATTGCCAAATACCTTAATTCTCCTGAATCTGAAATATACCATAAAAGTAAAGTCTTATATGGCTTTTATTTTGCTAAAAAAAGCATTCTTACAAATGATTGTTGCTACTTAGTAGAAGGATATACCGATGTTATTTCTTTGCACCAGGCCGGTATTGAAAATGTTGTTGCCTCGTCAGGCACATCTCTTACTGTTGATCAAATTCGTTTAATCAAACGCTTTACCAATAACATTACCGTTCTTTACGATGGCGATGAAGCTGGTATAAAAGCATCGTTGCGGGGTATTGACCTGATTCTTGAGCAAGGGATGAATGTTAAAGCTCTTTTATTTCCTGAAAATGAAGACCCTGATTCATATTCTAAAAAATTAAGCGCTACAGAACTTACTAAATTTATTGAATTAAACGAGAAAGATTTTATTTCGTTTAAAACGGATTTACTTATTGAAGATGCAAAAAACGACCCTATAAAAAAAGCACAATTAATTCAAGAAATTGTTCAGTCTATTGCAATTATACCCGAAAGAATAATACGACAGGTCTATATTCAAGAATGTAGTACACGCCTTGAAATGCAAGAACAAATTATTAATGCCGAGGTTAACAAAATAAAAAGGAAAAAGGATGAAGCATTACAGAAGCGTGCATTTCTTGAACAAAAGCAAAAAGAATTACCTTATCAGGCTCCTGAAAAATATGATAGTAAAGGCGAATTTACTGTTGCCGAACAAGAAATAATCAGGTTGCTTATTGATTTTGGAAATACTGTTTTATTTGAAGCTGAAAAAGAAGATGAAGAAGATATTACGGTTGCAGAATATTTAATCACAGAAATAAATGCTGATGAACTAACTATTCATAATAAAGTATATAATAAAATACTGCTTGAATATGAAGAGAAATTAGACAAAAATATTGCTGTTGACCAAAAGTATTTTGTTAATCACTCCGACCCTGAAATTAGTAAAGCTGTTGTTGACTTAATAAGTAATAAATACATTTTAAGCATTATCTGGAATAAGCATAATACAAATATTATTACTGAAGAAAAAGCCTTGAAAAGATTAGTGCCGGAAACAATTCTTGATTTTAAAGGAAAAAAAATTAAAGAAATTATCAAGTTAAATAATGAAAAACTAAAAGAAGCTTCTGATAAGAAAGACGAAGAAGCCGTAATTGATTTAATGACCCGGTACAAACTGTTAAAAGAAATGGAACAGGAAATAGCAAGCAGATTAAATAAACGGATTACTTTATAATATTTACTTTTATATTTTCATAAGCAAAAATGAAAAAATTAAAATTCTGGAAAACAATTACCTGGGCAATAATAGTTTTTATTTTAAGTAGTCTGCCCGGAAGCGATTTTGATGAAGTACCCTTTTTTAATATTCCTTATTTCGATAAACTTGTTCATTTTGGAATGTATGCTGTATTAACTTTCATTTTTCTATTTGAACTGAATAACAACTCTTTTTCTACCCTTCCTAAAATTAAAGCCATCGTACTTATTGGTTTTGTTAGTATTAGTTATGGTTTACTTCTTGAAATTTTACAAAAATATTTATTTACTGAACGATCAGCAGAATTGGCTGATTTTATTGCAAATACCATAGGTTGCTTAGTAGCAATTTTTGCTTTTTTGACAACTACGCGTAAATATCATCGGCAATAACATAAAATTCTTATCGGGACATAGTTTTCAACAACAACTCATCGCCGAATTTTAAAGGCCACTCATTGTCCTATTAATTAGTTGTTGTAGTGTTATTCCGAAACCTGAACAGCAATTCCTAACTCGTTTATTTTTCCGGCTATTTCGTCCAGTTTTTTCCGGGTTACTTTTTCTAATGTCGGAACAGGTGTGTCTCGTTCTATCGTATAAATCATAACTTCTTTCGGTTGAAGCTCCCGAACCACATTTAACCATGCGGTAACCTCTTTTTCAGTAGTATTGTTAACAATTTTATTATTATATGTTCCTTTTACAAACATAGTTTGCATAATAAAATTACCATTAAAAACTTTTAATCGGTTAATTAATTTACTGGCACTTAGTTTTGTTCGCGGGTTATTTAATAATTCAATTGTTTTGTCAAAAGCCGAATCTAATTTTAAAATATTTTGATCAACTTTCTGCAATGCTTCAATTATTTCATTTTTAAAAATAAGTGTTGCATTTGAAAGAACCGCAATTTTTGCTTTTGGGAAAAATTTATCGCGCAATTGAACAGTATCATTTATTATGGTTAAAAATTCGGGGTGCATTGTTGGCTCGCCATTTCCTGCAAAAGTAATTACATCCGGTTTTTTATTATTACTTAACATTTCCTGTAATTTTTGCTCCAGTTTCAGTTTAACCGTTTTTGCAGGATGAAAAACCTGCTTTATTTCTTGTTTTCCCGGCGTCCAGCCACATTCACAATATATACAATTAAAATTGCACAATTTTGAATTATTTGGCAATAAATTAATACCAAGCGAAACGCCAAGTCTTCTGCTGTTTACAGGTCCAAATATTATTTTATCAAATAAAAAAACCGCCATATTATTCCTTCTTTAAACTAGATAATTGGTGTGCAAAAATATCTTTTTTCTATTATCCTTCATTTTTAATTCTTGTTAAAAATGATGTTGTATGACATAAATCATTGTAATAAACTCAATACCATTGCACTTTTGTATGCTGTTTAATAATAAAAATTATGGAAAAAAAAGCATTATATCCAAAATATACCTGGCAAGATAAATATAATGTCGATATTTTATCAATCGATCTTCAACATCAAAAATTTCTTGAAATATTTAATAAATTAAGCGATATTATAAATTTCAAATCCTGTAAAGATAAAGTTTCAGAAATTTTCTTTTCATTAGGGCATTTTACCGAAAATTATTTCACTAAAGAGGAAATGCTTTTTAACAACTACAAATACCCCAATTTTACTGCTCATAAAGAAGCTCATAATAATTTCATTGCACAAATTATTCATTTTAATAAAAATTATATAAATGGAAAAGAAGATGTCTGTATAGAATTATACCAATTTCTTGAAAAATGGTTTAAAAATCACATCTTAGAATACGACAAAGATGCCGTTACTTTTTTAAAAGAAAAAGGATTGTAGTACCACATATTTATTCCATTTCCTTTCCGTTTGACCACCAAAATTTTGGTGTCCCTTTTAAATAACCATTTTCATAATTCGATTCTATTTCTTTCTTGCCGTTTATATACCACCATATCCATTTCCCGTCTCTAATTCCTCCTGTACAATATCCTTCTTCTTTTTTATGCCCATTTTTATACCAGCTTGTCCAAATTCCCTCAAACAGGCCATTAACATAGTAAGCCTTTTCCTTAATTTGTCCGTTTTTATACCACTTTATCCAGTAGTCATCCGGTTTTCCGTCAACGTAAAATTCTAACTCCTTTTCTTGTCCGTTTCTATAATAATATGTCCATTTTTTGTTTTTTTCACCATTATTAAACCAACCGGTATATTTTATTTGTCCATTTATATACCATGCTATTATACTCCCGTTTAAAACACCTTCAAAATAAGTTACTTCCATTTCTTTATTGCCAGTGATATACCAGTATTTTTGCAATCCATGCTGAAATCCGTTTTTCAAAAAATTTTCTGATTTTTGTTTTCCTGTAAACCAATAAGCATTATACTTTTGCGAAAATACATGTTTTGAAAATATTGTAATAAGAAAAAAAACAAATACTATATTCAAAAAATTAATGCCTTTAATAGTTATTCTGAAAAGTTTCATTTTCCATAACTAAATTAAAAAAACTTATTTATACTTTTTTATTAGTGTGATGCGAAATTATATTGTTTGTGCCAATTATTGTGAAAATCTATTTGTTTATAACGATTTATAGTTTAAAAATAGTATTAGATTTTTCAACATCATCTGCCATTTCTTTTAAAGTTAAATTTTTAAATAACTCCAATAATTCTTTTTTTATTGGTTCATATTTATCGTGAATAGGACATTGGTATCCTTCTTTTTTATTTTCATGACAATCTAATCCTAACAAACAACTATTAAAAAAATCTAATCCATCAATAATTTCAATAATTTTTAAAACAGAAATATCTTCTAATTCCTGATTAATAGAAAATCCTCCATGTGGCCCTTTTGTTGAACTTAATATTTTCTTTTTGGCTAATGTCTGTAATATTTTTCCTAAAAAAGGACTTGGAATATCTAAATCTTTAGCTATTTTTTTTATTCCTGTTTTTTTTGTTTTGTCATTGTTAACAGACAAATATATCATTGCCCTAATTGCATATTTTGCTGTATTTGATATCATATTCTATACTTTTTATAAATGTCTTTTTTTCCACTGTTGATTAAATGATTCTTTTAATAGTTGTTTGTTAGGAT
>JAADFW010000266.1 GCA_013152655.1 Chlorobiota bacterium | reverse complement strand
ATAACTTTATATGGCATATATGATTTTTCAGGCAGGTCAATTCTGAAATATCCTTTAGGTTTAGGTGTATAAGGTTGTTTACAACCAATAATCGACCCTAAAACAAAAAATATTATAATGTATTTTTTAGTCATAAATGGAGAAATTAATATAAATTAATTATTTCTAATTGTCATGTTTCAAATTTATTGGCTTTTTGTGTGTTAATTTATTCATTCATTATTACTTATGAAATCTAATTCTAATTTATTAACTTGTTTAGTATATTGCTTTTGTTTCCATTTCTTATCTACAAATCCAATCACAATAAAATCTGTAAAAATCAACAATCTAAAGTTATTCCCAATTAAGGATATGTCAGGTGTTGCCCATGAATAATTTGAGCTTTGCCAACCATCAGGATTATTTGTAATCCATTCTTTGAGTTTAGAAATTTTCTTAGAATTCTTATTTATTGTTTTAATTATTGTACTATCTGAATTGTACTTGTTGCTCAGGTAAATTGTTAATTTGAAATTATTTTCATTTTTTAAAATATCATCAATATTTATGTTTTTTCCACATGAAAACATAAAAAACAGAAGAAATAATCCTGCTATGTTTTTAATAAAATTCACTTATCCTCACGGTTTATAAATAAAGCCTGTCTATTTTTTAATAGTAACCTTTATTTTTTTTATTCTTCTGTTATTAACCTCCTCAATTGTAAAAGTGAAATTTTTTATCTCAATAATTTCTTTTGCTTTAGGTATTTCACCTTTAATTTCTAATATCATACCTGCAATAGTATCAGCTTCACCTCTTTTATCTTCAAATATTTCGGGATTAGCATTTACTATTTTATAAAAGTCATTTAATAAGGTTTTTCCTTCAAAAATGTAAGTACGGTCATTTAGTTTTGTATAAATTTTTTCTTCTTCGTCAAATTCATCTTTTATTTCACCAATTATTTCTTCAAGTATATCTTCCATTGAAACTATTCCTGATGTTCCTCCATATTCGTCAATAACAATAGCTAAATGAATTTTACGAGTTTGGAATTCTTTAAGTAAGTCATTTATTTTTTTTGTTTCAGGTACAAAATAGGGTGGGCGAATAAGTGATTGCCAACGAAATGTATCTCCTTTTTTTAAATGAGGCAGTAAATCTTTAACATATAAAACGCCTTTAATTCTATCGAAAGTTTCTTCATAAATCGGAATTCGTGAGAAACCGTAGCTTACAACCACTTTCATCAATTTCTTAAAGGGTGTAGAGATGTCAACAGCAATTACGTCTATTCTTGATTTTTTAATTTCAGTAACTTCAATATTTCCGAATTCAACAATTCCTTTTAATAATTTTTTATCTTCAGAAATAGCACCGGTTGTTAAATCTAATGCTTGTGAAAGCTCGTCCATAGATATATTTTCTTTTTTCTGAAAACGTTTCTTGACTATAGTGGTAGATTTTAAAAGTATAGCACTTACCGGCCATAATATAATATCTAAAAAATAAATAGGAATGGCCATAAATAAGCTTACTTTCAAAGCGTTTTCATTGGCATAAACTTTAGGAATAATTTCTCCGGCCAGTAAAATTAGAAATGTGATGAAGACTATTTTTATTAAAAATCCTATAGTTTCAGAACCCGTAAAATCAAAAATCTGATTAGTTAGGTAAGCAGCAATCAGTACAATTCCAATATTCACAAAATTATTAGCTACTAAAATGGTGGCAAGTAATTTCTCGGGTTTTTCTAAGAATTTGATTACTAACCTTCCTGATTTGCTTTTCTTGCTTTTTAATAATTCCTTTTGGTAAGGTGAAAGCGAAAAATAAGCAACTTCTGATCCTGATATTAATGCAGAAATAGTTAATAAAAACAATATAATAAATGCACCAATGTAGGTTTCTGTATGAAAAGACAAAAAGCTGATATTTAATTTAATAAATACCAGCATTTGTAAAATTAAATTGGTTTCCAAATTTTATTTATTCAATTGTTAATTTACTTAAAACGGAAGATCGTCACCTTGCTCAGGTTCGTTGGCTATATCTTCAAATTTATTAACAGAGTCACTTCCCTGGTTAGTAGTAGTGCCAGTTCCTCCTGACCTGGAAAGTAATTGCATATTATCACCAACTATTTCAGTTGTATATCTTTTGTTCCCTTCTTTGTCGTCCCATGACCTGGTTCTTATTTTTCCTTCAATATATAATTGAGTACCTTTTTTTACATATTTTTCAGCAATTTCTGCTAATCCTCTCCATAAAACTATATTATGCCATTCAGTATTGGTGACTTTCTCACCACTTTTATTTTTATAAGTTTCAGATGTAGCCAATGTGAAATTAGCTACCGCAACACCACTTTCTAAATGTCTTACTTCAGGATCTTTACCTGTATTTCCTACAAGGATAACTTTATTTATTCCAGCCATTTTAATAATATTTTATTGTGATTAAAAAAAATAAAAGTACAACCTTTTTCAGGCTTAAGCAAATTCTAAAATTGTAAAATAATTGTTTTGTATAACCTGAATTTATTGAAGTTAATTGAAAAATTGCGTATTAAAAAATTGATTAATTAAATTAGGGAAAGGAAAGTTTTTAATTTCTTTCTTAGTTATTTTAATATATGCATTATTTGTATCAATTAATTCATGTTCTATCTGAACATTATAAAATGTGGTTTTAATTTTTTGGTGAGTCAGAATATGTACTATTGAATTTATGTATTTTATTTTTTTTGGTTTTATTTGCTGAAATATTTCATACCATTTATCAGAATTTATGATATTAATAAGTAGTTCCTTTTTTTTTGTTTCAATTAGAGGAAAATCATACATGTTTTCCCAAATATCCTTAAAATTTCTTTTTCTTATGTAGAAAGAGTTTTTATTCTGGACAAAAAAGTAATTAAAATACCTTATTTTCTGTTTTGCTTTTTTAGTTTTTACCGGAATTTTATCAATTATTTTGTTTTTATATGCTACACAAATTAGTTTTAATATGCAGTTTTCACAATATGGAACAGGTGAACATATAAGTGCTCCAAATTCCATTATTGCCTGATTATGGTTGCCGGGGTTTTTTTTATCAATTAGTTTTGCAGCTATTTTGTAAATGTCATTATAGCCCGCATTTATGTTAACAGGCTTGGCATACCCATATAAACGCGACAAAACTCTTAAAACATTTCCATCTACCACAGGGTATGGTTTATCATATGCAATTGATAGTATGGCAGAAGCAGTATATTTGCCAATCCCTTTAATTTCAATTATTTGACTATAATTATCAGGTATTTTTCCATTAAATTTCTCCAATATTTGTTTTGAAGCATAAAGCATATTTCTTGCCCTTGAATAATAACCAAGTCCTTGCCAAAGGTTTAAAACATCTTTTTCTGATGCATTTGCTAATAATTTAACAGTTGGGTATTTTTTTATAAAATTGAGATAATATGATATTCCCTGAGCTACTCTTGTTTGTTGTAAGATTACTTCTGAAATCCATATGTAATAAGGGTTCTTGGTTTGCCTCCAGGGTAAATTTCGTTTATTTGCAGCATACCATTTTTGCAGGATGTTACTAATATTCATTGGTTTATAATGAAAAAATATTGTGAATAATTAACAAAAATAATAGAATTGTTTTCTTTTTATATAAGAAAAAATTATATTTGCAGTCCAATAATTGAATAATTGTAATTAATTGATAATAAAAGGTTTTAGAAATGACAAAAGCAGATATTGTAAACGAAATTTCGAAGAATACCGGAATTGAAAAAGTAACTGTACAAAAAACAGTTGAGGTTTTTATGGAAACTGTAAAAGGTTCCTTGGTAAAAGGTAATAATGTTTATTTAAGAGGTTTCGGAAGCTTCATAGTTAAAAAAAGAGCTGAAAAAACAGCAAGAAATATATCAAAAAATACTACTATAATTATTCCGGAACATTTTATTCCTGCCTTTAAGCCTGCTAAAACATTTGTTAATAAGGTTAAAAGTAAAGTTAAGAAATAAGCAGTAGGAGAAATATTTGTGAGAATAATGAATTAATATAAAATATTATTATGCCAAGCGGAAAAAAAAGAAAAAGACATAAAATGTCAACGCATAAACGTAAAAAACGTTTACGTAAAAACAGACACAAAAAGAAAAAATAAGATTTTTTCTTTATAGTTTTATATCCTCAACAATAAACCTAATGAGTTTTTCTCTTTAGGTTTATTGTATTTATGTATATCCATTATTAAATTATATCTCATTTTAGAGAAGAAACTGTGAGTAAGGATCTAGTTATTGATGCATCTTCTGCCGAGATAAATATTGCCCTTCTTGAAGACAAAGAACTTGTTGAACTTAATAAAGAGGCTAGCAATACAAAATTTTCAGTAGGTGATATTTATTTAGGCCGTGTTAAAAAAATAATGCCGGGTTTAAATGCTGCATTTATTGATGTTGGCTACGAAAGAGATGCATTTTTACACTATCTTGATTTAGGTCCCCAGTTTAATTCTTTAAAAAAATTCACAAAACAAGCTTTTTTTAATAAAAATAGAATTATTTCTTTAAATAAGTTTAGGCTTGAACCAGATATTGACAAGAATGGTAAAATTGCAAATGTATTAAGTGAGAATGAAACAATACTTGTTCAAATTGCAAAAGAGCCAATTTCAACAAAAGGCCCAAGGCTTGCATCAGAAATTTCAATTGCCGGAAGAAATCTGGTTTTGATTCCATTTTCTGATAAAGTTTCTATTTCTCAAAAGATTCATTCTCTTGATGAAAGAATAAGATTAAAAAAACTATTACAAAGTATAAAGCCAAAAAATTATGGCATTATTGTCAGGACAGTAGCTGAATCAAAAAAAGTTGCCGATTTAGATACTGAATTAAGGCAATTGGTTAAGAAGTGGGAATCAGCTTTTCATCCTTTAAAAGCAGCAAAGCCTCCACGGTTATTTATTGGTGAATTAAATAGAACTTCTGCTATTTTAAGAGATATGTTAAGTCCATCGTTTAATAGCATTATAGTTAATAACGAAGAAATTTACCATGAGATAAAAGATTATTTAAAAACTATTGCTCCTGAAAAACAAAAAATTGTCAAAAAATACTCAGGTAAAAAATCAATTTTTGATCATTATGGCATTATAAAACAAATTAAAGCTCATTTTGGTAAAACAGTTGCCATAAAGAAAGGTGCTTATTTAATCATTGAGCATACAGAGGCTTTACATGTTATTGATGTTAATAGTGGTAATCGTACTCAATCAAATATCGATCAGGAATCAAATGCATTAGATGTAAATCTGGCAGCAGCACAAGAAATATCGCGCCAATTAAGATTACGTGACATGGGCGGTATAATTGTTATTGATTTCATTGATATGATTGATTCGAACAATAAACAACTTGTTTATGAAAAAATGAAAGAAACAATGGTAGAAGACAGGGCGAAGCACCATATACTACCGTTAAGTAAATTTGGTTTGATGCAAATAACCAGGCAGAGAGTACGGCCTGAAATGAATATTAAAACCATTGAAGTGTGCCCCACTTGTAAGGGGAAAGGCGAAATAAACCCGACTATTCTTTTTGCCGATGAACTTGAAAGCCATCTTTCATTTGTTTGTAGTAAAGTTTCTTTTACAACTTTAATTTTAAAAGTTCATCCAATTATTGCTGCCTATTTAACAAAAGGAATGAAATCAATCCGATTAGGCTGGTTTTTTAAATTCAGAAAAAAAATAAGGATTGTTCCTGTTAGTTCCTATTCATTGCTTGAATATCACTTTTTTAATAAAGCTGGTGAAAAGATAATGCTTTAAGAAGTGTTAAATTTTTATCATTCCAATGCTTATATCTTCAAGAATGAAATAATTTCCCAAATCTGTTAGTTATATTGAGTGTTCATACAGAAAAGAATGTTAAATGTTCGATTATTAGCTATTTGCATAATAATATACAATGAATGTAAGTTTTTTCAACAATATTATAGTTTATATAAAAATAACAAAATGTCATAATATGCTTATATTTAGTATGTTATCAAACTGTTAAATGTTTTAAAATATTACAGAATAAATATTTGAGATAATATAAAATTATATCTTTATGTTTTTAAAAAAATCATTTATTGTTTTAAAAATTTTTAATATGAAAAAAATCATACGTTTTTTTATTGTAACAAATATTTTATTTTCAATTGCGTTTACAATTAATGCCCAGGTATTAAAGCCGGTTAAATGGCAGTTCAGTACCGAAAAAATAAACAAAAATGAGTATAATCTTATTTTTAAGGCAACAATAGATAATAAGTGGCATCTATATTCTCAAGATGTACCTCCCGGAGGGCCAATTCCAACAAGTTTTACAATTAATAATTCTGATAAATTTGAAAAGATTGGTGAAGTAGAAGAATACCCTACTCCAATTGAAGAGTTTGACCCAACTTTTGAGATGGTAATTAAATATTTTGCTAATGAAGCTACTTTTAAGCAAAAAATAAAAACCAAAACTGATAAACCATATGTCATTAATGGTGTTTTAGAATTTATGTGTTGTGATGATGAACGTTGCCTGCCTCCTGAGGAAGTTGATTTTTCATTTAATATTAATACTTCTGAAACAGAAGAAATAGTACAAAAAACTTCTATTAATGAGGAAAAGAACAAGGAAATTATTGCCGGTAACGAAAGCAAAGACAAAAAATCTTTGTGGCTGTTTTTTTTCATATCGTTTCTTGCAGGTTTAGCTGCTATATTAACACCATGTGTATTTCCAATGATACCTATGACAGTTACGTTTTTTATGCATAATTCTGAAAATAAGGTAAAAGCAAAAACACAAGCTTTATTTTATGGATTCTCAATTATCTTAATTTATACAATTATTGGAACTGTTGTAGCTTTAACCCTGGGAGCAAATTTTGCTAACTGGCTAAGTACACATTGGTTGCCTAATATTTTCTTTTTCCTTGTTTTCTTAATTTTTGCTGCATCATTTTTAGGAATGTTTGAAATAACACTCCCAAGCTGGTTGATTAACAGAACTGATAAACAAGCAGATAAAGGAGGTTATTCCGGTTCATTCTTTATGGCATTTACATTAGTATTAGTGTCATTTTCATGTACAGGCCCTATTGTTGGTGCTATTTTGGTTGAATCAGCTGGTGGCTTGGTAATGAAGCCAATAATAGGAATGTTTGGTTTTTCTTTGGCTTTTGCATTACCCTTTACATTATTTGCCTTTTTCCCTTCATGGTTAAGTGGTTTGCCAAAATCTGGTGGATGGCTGAACTCTGTAAAAGTAGTTTTAGGTTTTGTTGAACTGGCTTTAGGACTTAAATTTTTAAGTATTGCCGACCAAACTTACCATTGGGGAATTCTTGACAGGGAAATATACTTAGCATTCTGGATAATTATTTTTGCACTATTAGGTTTTTATTTGTTAGGAAAGCTAAGATTTGCACACGACAGTAAAATTGAAACTATTAGTGTTCCCAGATTAATGATGGCCATAGTTACTTTCACATTTGTTATTTACTTAATTCCCGGAATGATTGGGGCACCATTAAAAGCTTTGTCTGGTTATTTGCCTCCGCAAACTACTCATGATTTCGATTTGCATGCTATTATCAGAGAAAATGCCGGAAGATATGTGACTAATGAAAAGAAGAATATTTGTGAAAAACCTAAGTATTCCGAATTTTTGCATTTACCGCATGGACTTGAAGGTTATTTTGATTACGATCAAGCCCTGGCTTGTGCAAAAGAGCAAAATAAGCCAATATTTATTGATTTTACCGGACATGGATGTGTCAATTGCAGGGAGATGGAAGCAAAAGTTTGGTCAGACCCCAAAGTCTTGAAAATATTGAATAATGAGTTTGTTATAGTTGCCCTATATGTTGATGATAAAACTAAACTTGATAAAAGTGAATGGATAACTTCCAGTTATGATGGAAAAGTTAAAAAAACTATTGGAAAGAAATATTCTGATTTTCAAATTTCAAGATTTAATGTAAATGCACAACCTTATTATGTATTAATGGATACAGAAGGAAAAGTATTAACAAGCCCAAAAGCATACAATTTAAATGTTGATGACTTTATTGAGTTTTTAAATAAAGGTATAGAAGAATTTAAAAATAGGAATAATTAATTTTTTTTGTAATAAGTTATTTACTTATTGGTACAAATGTATTTTCACTGGAAGTTTTAGGTAATATTAATACTAATTTTGTTTTTTCCTATTAATAAAAGAGTAACAAATAAAGCAAAAACTAATTTTATAGACAGAACATTACGAATATTAGTTTTGAATAAGATAAATATGTAACCTTTTCTATAAATCGGGAGTACAACGAATAAATATTTCTATAATCAATCAATTAAAAAGATAGATATATAGATATCATTGTTTTATGATTATAAGTTTAAAATTGTGAATATTTATGATTAATTTCATCTACAAAATTATTCATTAAGATAGTAATGCACAGAGATACAAAATTTCAAAAATTATTGTCTAAGATAAAAGTTTATATTTTATTTTATGTTATTCTGTTTTTTGCCCTTGAATTTTTAGTGTATCAATTTTTAATAAATCAGAGTAACCATAATTTGGAGCATTATTTGGCTCAAAAACTAAATGAAACAAAAAATTATTACAATTCCTTTTTAACTTCATTTGAGAAATACAGTAATAATATATTTGAAAATATTATTAATACTCCTGAAAAAATAAACATAGTTGAAAAATCTGAAAATAGTTTTCATTTAAATACCAAATTGACAAATAATTTATTAAATGAAAGCTTTAGTTCTACGTACAATGCCATAAGGTTTAAAAATATTTTAATTTTTAATTTTTACGATACTGATGGTAAATTATTTTTAAAATTTAACAAATCCGAAAATGTTAATCCTGAATTGTATAAAAAAAGATATTCTATTAAAAGAGTAAATCAGGATAAACAGTTTTTACAAGGAATTGAAGAAGGGCCTGATTTTATTGCTTATCGGTTTGTTTATCCAATATATAATAAACATAAGTTTATAGGCAGTGTTGAACTAGGGGTTCCTTTATTTGGATTAATTAATGAAATGAATGCATTATATGCAGGTAAAATAGTTGCTTTTGTTAAAAAAGATATAATCCCTGTTAATCTGCTGAAAGATAGTTTATTTGCTGATTTTTTTATTCCGAGCGAGTTTAATAACTACTATTTTTATAATAGGAAAGCTCCTTCTTTGAAAGTAGAAAATAATAGAACGAATAACTTTGTAAAAGATTCTATTTATAGCAAAATAAATAGGGTAATAGCCTCACAAACAAATAATCTGACTAAGAGTAATAAAATTATTAATCGGTTTATTTTGATTGATACTGTGTCTTTTTTAACTACTTATTTGCCGGTTTCAAATATTAAAGGAGAACAAAAAATTTATTTTGCATTTTATGAAAAGGATAATTTTTTAAAAAATAGCAGGAATATTTTTTATCAAACTTTTGGTGCCGGAAGCTTATTCTTACTTTTTATGGTTTTTCTGGTTTATTATTTTAACAGAAGCAGAATTAAGGCACTAAAGCAAAAAAATACTATAAAATTACAAGCTGAAAAACTTGAGAAAATAAATGCCAGATTATTTGATAGTAGAGAAGAAATGCTTTTACAAAATGAGGAATTAATATCACAAGCAGATGAATTAGAATCAAAAAAAGAGTTATTGACAGCTATTAATAAAGAGCTGGAAAAAATGTCAATTATAGCCAGCGAAAGTAATAACCTTATTTACCTTTTTGATGAAAATGGAAAGTTAGATTGGTTCAATGAGTCTTTTTATCATAAAATTGGTATTAATACATTGGAATATAAAGATTTGTTTGGAAAGACAATATTTGAATTAAGTCAAAATGAAAATATAAAAGAGTATTTTGAGGAATCTGTTAAATATAAGAAATCGGTTACATACGAATCTTCAATGACATTGAGCGAGAACAAAAAACTTTGGTTTTTTACTACGCTTACTCCAATTTTTTATGATAATGGAAACCTTAAAATGATAGTTGCCATTGATTCTGATATAACAGAACTTAAAAAAGCTGAGCAAGAATTGGAACGACAACATAAATTAACTATTCATCAAAGAGATGAAATTCTTTATCAAAAGAAAGAATTGACTGATAGTATCATTTATGCAAAAAGAATTCAGGAAGCTATCTTAACCAGGCCATCGCAAATTAAAAAGGTATTAAATGATAGTTTTGTAATTTATTCGGCTAAGGATATTGTAAGTGGCGATTTCTTGTGGTATTTTAGAAAAGATGACGATCATTTTTTAATTGCTGTAGATTGTACCGGGCATGGTGTGCCTGGAGCATTCATGTCAATAATTGGAACCTATCTTTTAAATAATATTATTATTCAAAACAGGGTTTATGACCCAGCTGAAATTTTAAGAAATCTTAATAGGAAACTAAAAATTTCATTAAAATCAGAAAACCTTTCGTCGCAAACTAATGATGGAATGGATGTTGCAATATGTAAGTTTAATTTAATTGAAGAAAGACTGACTTTTTCGGGTGCAATAAGGCCTCTTTTCTTATTTCAAAATAATGAATTTATTGAAATAAAAGGTGATAAAAATCCAATAACA
Source organism: Chlorobiota bacterium (assembly GCA_013152655.1). Taxonomy (GTDB): domain Bacteria; phylum Bacteroidota; class Bacteroidia; order Bacteroidales; family B39-G9; genus JAADFW01. The sequence goes on along the minus strand of JAADFW010000266.1, from coordinate 2,216 downwards.
AGTTATATAGCTAATCAGACAAAAAATAATTACACTAATCATACATATAAATTTGGAGCTGGAGATGTATTTTATATGTTTTCTGACGGTATAATTGATCAGTTTGGTGGTAAAGATGGGAAAAAGTTTTTGTCAAAAAGGCTAAAACAATTGTTGATTGATATTAATATGTTAAGTATGGATGAGCAGCGCAAAATAATTCATAGCAACTTTGAAAGTTGGAAAGGCAACAACGAACAAGTTGATGATGTTTTACTAGTTGGCGTACGAAATACTATATAAAATAATCCTATTGCTTGTTTTTGGTAATGGCCTAAAAATCAGAACATTCAATGTAATATTGACTCTTTTATACTAAATGAATATCTACATAGGTAATATTGCTCCCCCCCATTTTTTAAGTACTCATACACAAGATTTATAGGAGGCCAGATTCCCCGCTTAATTTATTCTATTCACTCCGTTATTGTATGTATTAAGTGGGTTAATTGCTTCATTATCCTTTTAGCTCTGGTGTAAAACAATATTTTCATTCGTAGCTATTGACCTGAATTTTTCTATTATTTTCTTCTGTAGTTATGCATCGGTTGGACAAGTAATATTTTTTTCTTGTACTGTTGTATCAATTAATACGGTTTTATCTCCTTTCTCTTTCTTTTCAAAAAGATTAAGTGATAACTTTTTATAATAAGAAAAAAAATAAAATAACAATTAGCCTTTATATTTGTAATGCGTAATTTACAGGGCTAAGAAGGATAATAAGGTAAGGTAAAATAAAATACAGATCCTTTAGCAAGTCCGCTTGATGCCCAAATTTCCCCTTGATGTTTTTCAATAAATTCTTTACAAAGCATCAAACCAAGTCCGGTTCCTTTTTCATTTTGTGTGCCGAATGTAGAATATTGAATATCTGATTTGAATAACTTTTCAATCGTTGTTTTTGATAGACCAACTCCGGTATCACTAACAGATATTTTCACTTTATTATTTTTAACTTCACTTGATATCTGTATACTACCACCACTTGTTGTAAATTTAATAGCATTAGAAATTAAATTTCTTAAAACCGTATTAATCATAGCATTGTCTGCATTTACAAACAATGATCCATTTGCTTTATTGGTTATAGTTATTAACTTTTGTTTTGCTATATCAGTAAAAAAAAGTATATTTTCATTAATCATATTGTTTATGTCTATTTTTTCAGGAGTAAAATTCATTTTGCCTGTATGCGATAATGACCATTCCATCAAATTCGAGAGCAAATCCATTGCTTTTTGCGATGAATTATAGATAATATTAGAATACTTTTCAATATTTTCAATATTTTTTTCCTTCACTTGTTGTATAAGCAGATTACTAAAACCAATAATTGCACTAAAAGGACTTTTAAGGTCATGTGAAATAATGGAGAAAAATTTGTCTTTATCTGCATTAGATTGTTTCAGCCCTTTTTCAGATTTACGCAATTTGGAGTTTAGTTTCATTATTGATTCACGACTTCTTGTAATAAAGATTAATGCCACTAATAATAGTAATCCGGTAGCAATAAGAAGCCATTTGATAATTTTCTCCTCACGGATTATTACCTTCTGAATCTTAATATTTTCTTTCAATAATGACTTTTCATTTTCTTCCTTTTCCTGAATTTGTTTAATAGTTAATTCAGTAAATCTTGAAATTTCTTTTTTATTCAACAGACTATCCCTTAAGGCTATTGCATTTTTAAAATATACCAGAGCTGAGTTCACATTTCCCCTTAATTCTTCTATTTCTGAAAGAGCAAACAAATTATCCCTGAGTAGTTCCTGATAACTATTATTTAATGCATGTTGGTAACTCTTGTCAATAAATCTGACAGCAGTTTCAATTTTTCCAAGCTTTAAATAAGTTTTTCCTAAATTACTTTCAGCAATTGCAACCCTGTGTTCATTATTAATTTGCTTTGCTTGTTCTAAAGATCGATTAAAGTAATATAGGGCTGAATCAATTTTGCCTAATTCTAAATATACCATTCCAATATTGGCGAGGAAAAATGAATTATTTCTTCTATTATTTTCGTTTTCATTGTAGATTTTAAATCCAAGAATATGATATTCAAGTGCTGATTCAAATTCTTTCTTCATTTTATAGCAATTGCCAATATTTGAATATTGACTACACGCGGGGAGTTACCGGTCCGATCCGATTCGACGCCAAGGGTAATCGCGTAGGAC
>JAADFW010000265.1 GCA_013152655.1 Chlorobiota bacterium | reverse complement strand
AAAGTATAATAAAACTATTTTTTATTCATAAATGATAAAATTGCGACAGCTGCCCCTTCTTTCCCATCCTTAAATGAAACATTAATTGTATAAACACCCGTTTTAGTACAGGGAAATTGAATTCCTTTATAAAACTTGCCACTTGAACTACTATAATTAGTTCCTAATAAATTATTGCCATCTAACAATTTTATAATAGCCTCGCCTTCAAACCCTTCTGCATTGCAAACATTTAGCTTATAGGTAGTTCCTTTATTTAAAACAACAGAGAATTTAGCAGAAGGCGGAGGTTTTATATCACCTTGTTGTAATTTTATTTTAAAATCTTTTAAATAAGTAGCATCTCCAATATCTAATGCACAAACATTCACTAATTCATCACTTTGTGCATAAGTTTGCAGGTTAAACAAAAATAAAGATAGAAATATTAGATATATAATCTTTTTCATATTTTATAGGCTGATTAATTTATTACGTACTTCTTCAATTACATCAGTTATTTTTTTAATTTGTTCATCTGAGATTTCCACATGACTAGTAGTATTTTGATGTATTACAAGCATTCCATCAACTTCCACAGCTTCAGATTCACCATATTCATAAGTAATTTTTACAGGATCAAATTCTTTTTTTATTTTTTCTATGTTTTGAATTAAATTGTAGAATTTTTTATCGGCTTTATAGTTCTTTAAAATTAACAATAAATCATTTAATATTAATTTTTGTTCTCCAATTCGTTCTATTACTTCTGAATTTTCAGGTGCTTCTTTTACAACTTGTGTTGCAATATATAAGCCTTGAATCCATACTCCAACCACAATTAATGAGCTAATATTGCTTCTGTTGTTTTCTCGTAAATAAGTGTCCATATTGTTAAAACTGGAAACTGAGATGTACATTAATGAATCGAGATTTTCATTATTTAAAGCAAGTCTTTTAATGGTATTAAAATCAAAAAACTGTCCTACTCTAAGTTCGTCAGAAAGGGTTTTTATAGCCGACATATTAGAAATTACAGTGCCTGTTTTATCGTACATGTTTAAATAACCAAGGTCTGCTCCAAAAATTCCAAGACTTATAGCTCTTTTAAAACTGGTTTTGTAATTATCAACATTATCTGTTGAACAAAGATACTTTTGAGAAAAAGGCACTCCTGTTGCTTTTAGTAGTGCAGCCATCTCAACAGGAGAAGAGATGTTTTGAATTATATCATCCATTGCACCTTCTGATATCAATAGTGGCTTGTCGTTAAAAATAGAATCTGGTATTTCAATATCACCATTGGCTCCCTTGTCATTTTTATTGCCTGAACAAGAAGCTATAACCAAAGCTAATAAAAGAAGATATATTAATTTACTTTTCATTGCCTTAAGATTTTGTATTATAAAAGTAGAAATATTTTTTTTAATAAAAAATTCAAAATTATTTTTCGAACAAATTTAAAAGCTTTTTTAAATGATCATAATATAAAGTTATGAAGAAAATGAGTGTAAAAATCCACATAATTGTCATATTAAACCAATACGTGTCAAAATAATGACCTGCAAAATATTTAGTTGGAGAAAGAAAATGAGTTCTGAAAGCTAAAAAATTTGCAGGTTGCGGGTCATAAAAAATTGGATCAACTTGTTGAACTAAATGGTTTTTATATTCAACAATTTTATTTTTTTCATAAACTTTTTTCACAATATCAACAATAGATTCATTTTGATAAGCATCGCGCATTTTTTCAAAATAACCGGGCCTTTTATCATCTAAATAATCAATAATTTTTTCTTTTTTTGAATTTGTTTTTTCAAACATATTCGCGTAATAAGTGTTTAATTGATTAATATAGTCTAATGTATTATAAGCCACAAAATCAGAAAATGAATCAGTATTTAAAGAATTAATGAATTCAAAAGGAATGGTTTTAACTTTTTCTTTTTCAAGGCTTAATTCGTTGTAGAGTAGTTCTAATGAGTTTTTTACGTTTTCTTTTGTTTCTTCATCTTCACTTGCTATATTTTGGTTGCAATAATCTAAATGATCCAATAGTTCAGGTAAATAATAAACCTGTTTAAAGTCAGAAATACTTATTTGTTTATCTAAATCATAAAAATGGTGCATTGATTCAAATTTATTATCTTTAAACTGGTGTACAATTAATGCTTCATAAGCCCACCGGGCTGTTATAAACTCGGCAACTAACGGAACTTTATCAACACTTCCTATTTTACGGTTTAACTTATCAAAGCTGAACATTGCTCCACCAAGGGCTAATTGAGGTATTACTAATAATGGTATTATAATATAAATTGTTACTGCTGAATTAAACGCTGATGAAATATTAAGGCTTAGCATATTTGCTCCTGCTGCAATAGTAAATAATGCGAACCAATAATGAAAATACATCCCTTTTACACCAAGCACTAAATTTCCTATAATTATAAACAAAAAGGCTTGTATAGCCGATAAAGTAAACATTAACAATACCTTAGACGTTAAATAACTGCTCCGGCTTAAATTTAAGAATGCTTCTCGTTTTAAGATTTTCCGATCTCTGAAAATTTCTTCGGCGGCAACCATAAATCCAAGAAAAAGTGCTACAATTACCGACATGAAAAGATAAGGAGGAATATTTTCGTTTTCTCTAAAAATATAAATTGTTGAAGTAGGATCAGCAATATATCTAATAAGAGAAGAAAGAATCATTGCCAATAATGGTGCTTCTAATAAATTAAGTGCAATATATTGGCGATTACTTATTTTTGATTTGAAATCGCGGACAATAAAAATTTTGAACTGGTTAATCCAGGTAGGAATATTTAACGATTTTGGAGGTTCTTCTTTTTGGTCAGGTAATTTTTCAACTTTAATATTTTCATGAAAATGTCCTTCCCATTTTTGTGGTGATACTTTTCGGTTATCTGTATATTTTCCAAATTCATCAACTACTTTAGAATCAATTATATTAAAAATTAATTCAGGATTAACATTTCCACAAACCGGACATTCGCCTACTTCACTATTAATTTGTGCATCTATACGCTTAAAATAACTAACTGCTTCTACCGGATTTCCATAATAAATCATATAACCTCCGGTATCAAGAATTACCATTTTGTCAAACATTTTATATATATCTGACGATGGTTGATGAATTACTACAAAAATTAGTTTTCCTTTTAGCGTTAATTCACGTAAAAGGTCCATGACATTTTCAGAGTCGTTTGAAGATAACCCGGATGTTGGTTCATCAACAAATAAAATGGCTGGTTCTCTAATTAGCTCTAAGGCAATATTTAATCGTTTTCGTTGTCCTCCACTAATTGTTTTGTTTAGTGGCGAGCCAACTTTTAAGTCTTTTCGGTTAATTAAGCCTAAACTTTGTAATGTTTTATTAACACGCTTTGTAATTTCTTCATTAGAAAGATCTTTAAAACAAAGTTTAGTATTATAATATAAGTTTTCAAAAACGGTCAATTCTTCTATTAAAAGGTCATCTTGAGGAATATATCCAATTGTTCCTTCTACTTTTTCTTTTTCAGTGTGCAGGTTAATGCCATTTATTAAAACTTCGCCTGAAGAAGGGGCTTCAATACCGTTTAATACATTCAATAAAGTTGTTTTACCGGCACCACTTGCTCCCATAATACCAACCAGGCGTCCGTGTTCTTCAGAAAAGCTTATTCCTCTCAACCCTAAATCGCCATTCGGAAATTGAAATTCAATATTATTAACATTATAAGATATTTTTGATTCTGTAGTATCAGCCAAATATTTGGCAACAATATCGCTATAATATATAGGTTTTCCTTTAAGAAGTTTAATAACACCACCTTGGGCAAATAAATATATTCTTTTATTATTTACGCCTTGTCCATTCAGAAAAATATCATAAGTTCCGGTATATCTAATAAAATACAGATCAACGCTTTCAATATGAAGAACATTTATATCGCCACCAATATCTTCGGATTTTATTTTTTTTGCTTTTTTGCCGACTTTTTCTTTATCATTAATAATTAAAATAGTTGGCAAATCAAGTTTTTCATAATCATTTTGTATAACATAAGTGTCGATATATGAAAATTCTTCTGCTGAAATATTAAATACTTCTGCTACGGTATTTATAATAGCCATTCGTTGTTCTGTAAATTTTCTGTCAGCATTTACAAGTTCAAACAGGCGAACAACTACTACTACTTTTTGTTTTTGGGTAAGTTTTTTATTAATTTTTTTACAGATTCCGAGTATCCTCACAGAATCTTTTACAGAGGTTAATTGTTTCTTTTTTTTGCTATTATTCCCTTCATTGTTTTCGTCTAAATCAGCATATTTTTTGAATAAGCCCCAATATTCTTCAACAGCATCTTCGCTAATCTGCTGATGCAAAAAAGTCTGAACGTATTCAATTTCATTGTCTTCAACACCACCATCTTGTTTTGCAATTATTGCAAAAAGTTGCATTAAAGCTTTTAATATTTCTTCACTCATTTTTTAATAAAAAAGGAATAATTTATTCAAGTTTATTCTTGAATTGTAAAACAAAAGAAAGATGTTAATCTAATGAGTATCCTACTTGTTCAAATGGAACTTCAACAATATCGGCATATTCTTCTCCGGCTTCTTCCATATCCTCATCGTCTTCAGGATAATGCCATTTTATAACAATATCTTTACCTGCTTCATACATTTCTTCCAGCTTAAGAAGAATATCAAGTATCAATTTAGATGAAGCTGTATTGAAATAAACTAATTTAAAGTTAAATACAGTTTTTCCACTTGCAGATTCTGAATACCTGTCGAGCCAGTCAAGAATTGGTTCATAAAATGCTGTTACATCTTCCGGTAAAGACCTGCCGGAAATTTCAAATATTTCATTTTCAACATCTAAAATTACCGTAGGGGTATCATCGGTTCCAACAATTTTAATTACTTCCATAATTAGCTTATATTAAAAATTATATTCTTGAGATTTTTGAAGTTAGAATAAAAAACGAATAATTATCGTTAATATTTAAAAAATTATAATCTATTTTTTTTCCTGTTTTTTTGGCAATGTCAATAAACCCGAGGCCAGCACCACCTTTATTTGATAATCGGCCTTCTTTTATTTGCTGTTTATAAAGTTGCTTAAGGCCGTCTTTGTCTAAACTATTTATTTGGTCAAGAGTTTTGCCTATTTCTGCTATTTTTGAATTTTCTAATATATTTCCGGTAGTAACACTATATTCTTCTTTGCCTTTACTTACCATGAAAATTCCTCTGCCTTCACGATTAAATTGCGATTCTTCTAAAAAATCGGCGTGTTTACTTATATTTTGCAAACATTCAACCATTACATGAAAAACTTTTTTCTGAGTAGAGTTCGATTCTTCCTCTCTTTCCATATTGGCTTCTGTTAATGATGTAAAAGCTTTTGTAATTTGATGAGTTACTTCTCCTTCATAAACCAGAGATATTTCATGGTCATCCATGGTTTTGTAAAAGCTGTAAACAAATTCAAGAAAATCTGTTACGTCCATTTTTTTATCCATAGTGTTATTTATTAATTGCTGTTTAGGCTCAAAATATAATCAAATATATTCTAAAATTCAATACCAATTAAGAGTACGTCGTCAATTTGTTTATTATCACCTTTCCATTTTTTATAATCACGGGCAAAATAGTTTGAAAATTGTTTCATTGAAAAATCAGAATTTTCTATTATAATATCCCGTATTCTTTGTGCCATATATTTTCTTTTTTGCGGGCCGCCAACTTGGTCAGGAAGGCCATCAGAAAAGAAAAATATTTTATCTTCTTTTTGAATTTTTAAATTATAATTTACAAAATCTTTTTCGGGTTTATTTCCAACAGGTATTCCGCCAATAGCTTTTCTATTGCCTTTATAAACTTTAAGCTCGCCATTTCTTAAAAAAAGAAGTGGACGATGTGCCCCGGCATAGTCTAATTCCATTTTATTTAAGTTTATTTTACAAAGTGCAATATCCATCCCGTCTCGTGCATTTGCATCGGCTTGATCTTGTTTTAATGTTTTTCTTACACCTTCATGGAGCATATCTAATACTTCTCCGGCAGAGTAAGATTTTTCATGATCTACAATATTATTTAATATAAAATACCCTATAAATGATAGCAGAGCCCCGGGAACACCATGCCCGGTACAATCAACAGCAGCAATATATAATTCGTCTTCTTTTTTAAAAAACCACGGAAAATCGCCGCTTACAACATCGCGTGGCAAATAAAAAATAAATGATTTTTGTAGAAACTGCTGAATAAACTTTGTATTTGGCAATATAGACCCCTGTATTCGTTCAGCATAATTTATACTTTCAGTTATTTTCTTGTTTTTTTCTTGTATTTCTAATTCAATATTTTTTCTTTCTGTAATGTCGTGAGCAACAAAAAGTATTGTCTCTAAGTCTTTTTCTTCATTAAACTCGGGTATTGAATTTATTTGCATTATTCTTTCACCAAAATTAGTAGGGAAAGTAAATTCAGTATTTAATTTTTGTTTTGATTTTTTTATTTGTTGCAATGATTCTTTGAAAAAATTTGTTATTTGTGGATGAAAATTAACTTCATCAATGGTTTTCTTTATTACATCATTTGTGTCAATTCCGGTAAATATTTTTACAATAGGATTGGCATAGAAAAACTGGCCGGAAGTATTTAAACGAATTATCATATCAGGACTGTTTTCTGAAAGTGCCTGCATTTTACTTTTCATTCGTTCTTCTTTTTCAGCTCTTTTTCTTTCTGTAATATCTTGAGAGTTTAAAATAATTCCATTAATTGCCGGATCGTGTATTAAGTTTCTGCCTGTTGTTTCCAAAAATATTTTCTTGCCATTCTTTTTCATGTATGTATATTGAATGGTATGTGCTTCATCAGGATTTTCCAACAAGCTCTTAAACATTTTTTTTAAATCAGATTCTCCTCTTAAAGTAAGCCGGTCAAAATCTTTTCCTTCCATCATTTCTTCAGGATTGTAGCCTAAAATTTTTGTAACAGACGGACTAACATATTTTAATTTTTGTTCTTCATCATAAATATAAATTATTTCGGAAGCATTTTCAAGTAAAGAATGCAGTCGTTTTTGTGCATTTTCAACTTCAATTATTTGTGTTTCAAGTTTTTCGTTTGATTTTTCTAATTCTTCATGTGTTGCACGCATTTCTTCTGCATTTTGCCGAAGTTCTTCTTCATTTTCTTTTAATTCTTCGGTCATTTCCTGGGCATCTTTTAAAAGTTTTTCTGTTTTTGCATTAACTTTTAAATTAAATAGTGTGCGTGCAATTATTTCACTAAGTTCTTCAACAAATTTTATTGACAGTTCATTAATGTCGTCTTTTAAGGAAGCAAATTCAATTACTCCTTGTAATTTTTCATCTGTTATCAGAGGAACAATTAATATGTTTGAAGGTTTTTTTTCTCCTATTATACCGGACGAAATTGTAACGTAATAGTCAGGAATTTCTTTCCTGAAAACAGTATCCATTTCGTATGCAGCTTGCCCTATTAATCCTTCTCCTATTTTAAATTCCTGGTTAAGGTATTTTTTTCTGTCGTACGCATAGGTAGCTACATTTTTTAAAGACTTTGATTCGTCATCATAAATATATAAAGCTCCTTGTATTACATTAATGTATTTTATTAAGGTTACTAATGTTTCGTAAGCTAATTTATCTATATCGTTGTGTATTCTTAATATGGTCGAAATTTTATCTTTTCCTTGTGTAATCCAATTTTGTTCTGTTTCTTTTTTACTTGTTTTTAACAGGTTATCCCGCATTAACAAGAGTGATTTTCCTAAAATGTCTTTTTCATCAACATCTGATTCATTTATAGAGAAGTCTTTATCGCCAATTTTTCTGGCAAAAAGTGCATTTTTGCTAATAATGTTTTCTTTTTCTTTAATTATAGTTGTGTATTTTTTTCTATCGGCTTCAATAACTTTAGATAACCGGTATGCGACAGCATATAGAATTAAGGGGGCTAAATCAATAATGAAGTGAATTGGATTATTAAGGTGCATTGTAACAATGTCGTCCCAAATAAAACTGAAGTGATGATAATTAATATCAAAAGTCCAGGCAAAAACAGGGAATAAGAGCCCAAACAAAAATCCACCTATTGGAAATTTTGAAGTATCTTTGGTAAGTCTGAAAAACTTTAAAAAAAATACATTTTGCATTTTACCGGTTTAAAATAAAAAGACTAAAATTAAAAAATTATATGATATCTCTATTAATTATCTTCTATGTTAAGAATTTTATCACTATTTGCTTCAAAAAATTTTGTTAATTCTTCTTCAAGCGTTAAAGAAAAATCAGTAAAAGAAGCCATCTCAATTACACCCCATACGGTTTTATTAAGCACTATCGGGTAAATTAATAAATTCTTAGGTTTTGCTTTTCCTAAGCCTGAGATTATGTTAAAATAATTTTCAGGAACATCAGATATACGCAAAGCTTTTTTATTTTTTATTACCTGTCCCGGCAGCCCTTCTCCTTCCTTAAATGATGGCGGTTTATCTTCCATTAAATATGCATATGAGGAAATAGCCTGATATGTCTTCGTTTTTTTATGGTATATATAAAATATGCCAATTTCAGCTTGCTGATTTTTAATTAAGTTTGACAATAACTTTTCTGCAATCTTTTTTTGTGGAGTTTTTTTTGTAATGCCATTGAGGAGTTCTTTTTCAAGTAACAAGTTTTCAGAAGTACTATTTATTTGAGTTTCATCATCAGGTGTTGTTTTTGAGGCGACAAAAGTATTGTTTTTATCGCTATTATTAATTTTGCTAATAATCTGTAAGTGTGCTTGATAAAGAAGATAAATTATTACCAGTGTAATTAAAAAAACTAAACTTATGCTCACAGGCAGTTTAGAAAAGGTGTAATTTTTTATTAATATAACAAACTGGATTATCCATAATATTAGTAATATAGCAATGTAAAAAGCGAATAGTTTTTTATTTTTATTGAAAGTTTGCATGGTTAATTTAATTTTAATAGAAAATCAATAATTTGATTTGTTGAAAAAACATGGTCAACCTGAGTTAATTTCATTGATGCTGTTGTCATTGTTTTAACCTGGCATTCTTTTGGGTCTTGAACAATAGTTAACCCGCCGGAATCTTTTACTTTTTTTAAGCCATAGGCACCATCTTTATTAGCGCCAGATAAAATAATGCCCACCATTTTGTTTTTATATGTATATGCTGCAGAAATAAAAGATAAGTCGATAGATGGCCTGGAGTGATTAATAGGCTCTTCGGTTGACAACGATATTTTATTTCCAAGTTCAATATACATATGATAATTGGCTGGAGCAAGATAAATTTTCCCTGCTTTAATATGGTCTTTGTCGTTTGGTTCTTCAACCGGCAATTGTGCTTTTATTGATAATGCTTCAACAAAACCTGAGCGCACATGCTTTAAGCGATGTAGGCATAAAAAAACAGGTAATGGATAGTTTTTTGGCAGTGATGCCAATATTTTGGTCACTACCTGAAAACTACCTGCCGACCCTCCTATCATTACAGCTTTATAAAGCATTTTAATATATTATTAGATAACTCGTTTTTTATAAATTTTTTCTAAAGGATTTAATTCTGAAAATTTATTGTAAACACTGGTAGATTCTAGTGTTTCTTTATTCCCGATAAATAATAATCCTCCGGGCATAAGGCTATTTAAAATTTTTGTAACTACTTTATCTTGAAGTGAGATATTAAAATAAAGCAATTTATTTCTGTATATAATCATTCTAAAGTTTCCGGGAGATTTATCATTTATTAAATTTTGCTGTTTAAATACAATTCCCTTAATGAGGTCGCTGTTAAAAATAATTTTATTATTTTGAAGTTTATAATAGTTTGACAATTGAAACTTGCCTGAATAACGCTTATAATTTGCTTCACTAATTTCCATTTTTTTAATATCAAACACTCCACCGTTTTTTATCAAATTAATTTTTTTATTACTTAAGCCTGTCACTAGTATTTTTGTGTTATTAAGTAGTCCTATTTCTTTTAATACTATTGCAAGGCTAAATATTTCATCGCCTGATGAAATTTCAGGAAACCAGATTTTAAAATCTCTGTTTTTATATAATTCCGGCAAATATTTATCTCTTAATTCTCTCCATACAGGAGGGTCGCGGAACATTTCAGTTGTATCAATGGTTATTTCATTTATTATTTTTTCAAAAAGTTGTATGTCGTTTAAATTTGAAATAAAATCTGCAATATTTAAGAACCCTAATTGATTTACTACTTTCAAGATTCTTCTTTTAAAAGTAGTTAAAGAATAATTGCTAAAATCAAAATTATGATATTCTTGAATAGCACTTATAATTTTTTTTGTATCTATTATACCAAGTTCTTGAATCATCTAATAAATCAATGGTTTTTAAAATGATTTCTTTTTATATAAACCTTTAGTTCTTTCAAAACTATTTGCAACAGGGCCTAAAATACTTTCGTGAGCACCAAGTACTAAATACCCGTCTTTGTATAAATTATTACTAAACAGTTCAATAATTTTATTTTGTAGTTTATTGTTAAAATAAATAATAACATTTCTACAAAAAATTATATCAAATTTAGAATAGAATATATTTTTATCATTAACAAGGTCGTGTTTACGGTAAATAGGTTTATCTCTTAAAAATTGTTTCATTGTAATACTATCTTTTGCCTTATCAATATCAAAATATTTTGAGTAAGGAACATCTATTTTTTCTTCAAAATTATATGGGTTTTCTCTTAAAACTTTATCGAAATTATCAAAATATCCCAAGTTAAACCTATATCGAAAAACTCCTTTTTTTGCTAATTCCAGCATATCGGTATTTAAATCTGTAGCAAAAACTTTAGCCTTGTCAAATAAGCCCATTTCGTTTAACAGAATAAGCATAGAGTAAACTTCTTGCCCGCTGGAACAACCAGAATGCCATATAAATATAGATTTATTGTTTTTGTATCTTGGGAGTATTCTGTGTTTTAAGGTTGTCCAAATTTCAGGGTCTCTAAAAAGTTCGGTTGTGTTTACGGTAATATCTTTAACAACTTTCTCAAGAAAATCTTTGTTAGTTTTTATTTTTTCAATTAAAGCAGTAACATTTATACGATTATCCATTAAAATTTTCTCCACTCTTCTTTGAAAAGATTTTTCAGAATAATCTTCAAAATCATACCTGGATACGCTTTTAATAGTAGCAATTAACTTTGAAATATCCTGTAACGAAACCATATAAATTTTCAGACTTATTAAGCTAATAAAATAATTCTAATAATAAGAACAATTTGCTCAAATGTAATAATAATAATTTAATTAAGTTGCATGTGAACTTAGTTATTTAAGCCATTTTTATTTGATAGAACTGTTTATTTATAAGGGGAATTTACATTTATACAATTATAAAATTAATAATGTTTCAAACTTAATTTTAAGAAAACTTTAGCAAATATGATAATTGAAGTTTAATAAATTATTTGTATAAATTTGTAATTCTTATATTTATGATAAATGGAATTAGAAATGGAAAACATTTTAATTGAAGCAACCTCCAGAACTCCTTATGTGAATTTTGACTCTAATAAAGGGTTACTTGAAATAAAAGGAAGAGCTATTCCCGAAAATGCTTTAGGTTTTTTTCAACCATTAATTTACGATTGGTTAGATGAGTATTTGGAAAATCCACAAGATGAAACTACAGTAAACATTGAATTGGAATATTTTAATACAAGTTCTTCCTTATGGATTTCGAAATTGTTTAAAAAAGTAGCTTTAATTCCAACATTAGACAAAAAAGTAATTGTAAACTGGTATTACATGGATGAAGATAATTTTGAAGAAGGCAAAGATTATGAAGAAATTTCGAATTTGCCGTTTAATATGATAAAGGCATAGCTAAATTATTTTAAAAATAAAAAAGTGTATAAAATATTACTATCGGAGTTCAAAATTTTGTCCCAGATAAACCCTTCTAACCTGTTCGTCTTCAGACAATTCTCTGGAAGTTCCTGCTTTCATCACACTTCCTTCAAATAATAAGTAAGCCCTATCGGTAATTGAGAGTGTTTCATGAACATTATGGTCTGTAATTAAAATTCCGATGTTTTTTTCCTTCAATCTGCCTACAATTTGTTGAATATCTTCTACTGCAATAGGATCAACACCGGCAAATGGTTCGTCAAGTAAAATAAATTTAGGGTCTAATGCAAGTGCCCGGGCAATTTCGGTTCTTCTTCTTTCACCTCCTGATAATTGTATTCCCAGGTTTTTTCTTACCCTCTCTAAGCCAAATTCTTTAATTAATGATTCTTGTCTTTCAATTTGAACATTTTTAGGTAAGTCAGACATTTCAAGAACAGCTTTTAGGTTATCTTCAACAGTAAGCTTTCTAAAAACAGATGCTTCTTGTGCAAGATATCCAATACCTCGTTTTGCTCTTTTATAAACAGGCTCTTTAGTTATGTCAATGTCATTAATAAATATTTTTCCCTGGTTAGGCCTTATTAATCCAACAATCATATAAAAAGAAGTGGTTTTGCCAGCACCATTGGGGCCTAATAGTCCAACAATTTCACCTTGTTTTACATTTATTGACACATTCTTTACTACTGTTCGGGTCTTATATTTTTTTATTAAATTATCTGTTCTTAAAATCATGGTTTGAATACATTAATTTTCAAATGACAAAATAAATCAAATTATTGGTTTTAAACACTATATTTATTTATTTAAATAAACTATACACTAATAAAAATATTGTTTTATTTCCTTATTAAACAAGAAGGCTTTCATCTTTTTTTACAATTTTTTTTGATATTACAATACTAATTTCATACAAAACAAGAAGTGGTATTGAAACTAAAATCTGGCTAAAAATATCAGGTGGTGTAATTATAGCAGATAATGCTGCTTTTCCTTATATCTTCTATGAATGCTTTCGGTATTTTTTTAAAAAAGATGGTGTAACCAAGCCGGCTTTTGATAAAAAATAAACCAAAATGGGTAACTCAAAAACAACCCCACTGGCTAATACAATTGAAGTAACCGTTCCTATGTACGAATTCAAATTTATTTGATTTGTAACTTGTACACTTACGCTGTATGAACCTAAAAAATTTACTGAAAGAGGAACAATAATAAAGTACCCGAATAGAACGCCAAGAAAGAAAAGGAAAGAACTAAAAAATATAGCTCCTCTTGCTAATTTTTTTTCTTTTTTGTACAAAGCTGGTTTTAAAAAACTCCAAAATTCATAGAAGATATAAGGAAAAGCTATAATAATTCCTAGTATGATTGATACTTTTATATGTGTTGAAAACTGTCCTGCCATTTTTATACTAATAATATTTAATGGCTTACTGTTAATGCATAATTTAGTTACATTAACTAATTCTCCAAATGAACAAAGCAATCTGTTAGTAATAAACTCCTTGTTTTTGGGAGTAAATATGATATCGTCAAAAATTGTATTATGAAAAATGAATGCAACAATTGCAAATACTAAAATAGCTAAAACTGAGCGAATAATATGCCACCGTAACTCTTCTAAATGCTCCAGAAAAGACATTTCTTCACTTTTTATTTCTTTTTTCCCCATAAGTTATAATTGTTAAACAATTCCTTCTTTTAGAATATCATGTAAATGAACTATTCCCAAATAATTTAACTCTTTAGCAACAATAATTTGTGTTATATTATTTTGTTCCATAACGTTAAAAGCCTCTGCTGCAAGTTTATCTTTATTAATAGTCTTTGGATTGGCAGACATAATATCTTTTGCCTGTAATTGTTCAATATTCTTATTTTTTTCTAACATTCTTCTAATATCACCATCAGTAATAATTCCGATAAGTTCATCATTTTTATTAAGTACAACTGTTGCACCAAGAAGATTTGATGATATTTCAAAAATTACTTTATTTATTGAATCATCAAGGTAAACTTTGGGTTTATTATTATGCGGGTATAAATCAGAAACACGCATATAAAGCTTTTTTCCCAATGATCCTCCGGGATGAATTTTAGCAAAATCCTGTGTAGAAAACCCCCGGTATTCTAATAAACTTACAGCCAATGCATCCCCCATTACCAATTGAGCTGTTGTACTGGAAGTTGGAGCCAGGTTATTTGGACAAGCTTCGTTTTCAACGTAGGCATTAATTACTAAGTCAGATTGTTTGGCTAAAACAGATTTTGTGTTCGATACTAAAGCAATAAGTTTATTCTTTCTGTTTTTGATTAGGGGAATTAATACTTTTAATTCAGGTGTATTTCCACTTTTTGAAATACATATAACAATATCATCTTTTAAAACAATACCCAAATCACCATGAATAGCATCTGCTGCATGCATGAAAACAGATGGCGTTCCGGTTGAATTTAAGGTGGCTACAATTTTATTTGCAATAATTGCACTTTTGCCAATACCGGTAATAATTACCCTGCCTTTTGAATTGTAAATTAATTGTACGGCTTTGGCAAAATCATCATTAATAAAATTTGCTAAATTTTTTATAGATTTAGTTTCCAGCTCAATAACATTTTTAGCAAGTCTCTTTATCTCGTTTAAATTTTTCAATTTTTATAATATTTTAATCAAATGATATTTATAATTAGGAAAATTTATTGTAGATTTAGGATACAAATGTATTTAATTTTTTATCTATTTTTTATTAAACAATAAATTGACTTCCTAAATTGTTAGAAATTTTTTAACTTAAATTCCTTTTTTGAAAGCAAACAAAATTTAAATTGTTTCGTAATAAGAGTGAAAATTGTTATAAATGAATGCTATGAAAGAAAATTCATTAAGCGATGTGTTGAAAAAATATTTTGGTTTTGATCATTTTAAAGGAAACCAGGAAATAATCATTAAATCTGTTTTAAACGGGGAAAACACTTTTGTTTTAATGCCTACTGGCGGAGGTAAATCGCTTTGTTATCAGTTGCCATCACTTATTTTAGATGGAACAGCAATTGTGATTTCTCCTTTAATTGCCTTAATGAAAAATCAGGTTGATGCTATGCGTGCATTTAGTTTAGTAGATGGTATTGCGCATTTTATGAATTCGTCATTAAATAAAACCGAATTAGCAAAAGTAAAAGATGATGTATTAAATAAAAAAACACGATTACTTTATGTGGCTCCAGAATCATTAACTAAAGAAGAAAACATAGAGTTCTTAAAAAAAGTTAAAATATCATTTTATGCCGTTGATGAAGCTCATTGCATATCGGAATGGGGACATGATTTCAGGCCTGAATACAGAAGAATAAGGCCAATAATAAATCAAATAGGCACAGCACCCATAATTGCATTAACTGCAACTGCTACACCTAAGGTTCAGCATGATATTCAAAAAAATCTGGGAATGCTCAGTGCCAATGTTTACAAATCAAGTTTCAGGAGGCATAATTTATATTATGAAGTAAGGCCAAAAGTAAATGCAACTAAAGAAATAATCAAGTTTATAAAAAGCAATGAAGGCAAATCGGGAATTATTTATTGTTTAAGCCGAAAAAAAGTAGAAGAATTAGCTGAAACCTTACAAGTAAATGGCATTAAAGCTTTAGCTTATCATGCAGGAATGGATTCAGCAACACGATCGCGCAATCAGGATATGTTTTTAATGGAAGACGTTGATGTTATTGTAGCAACTATTGCTTTTGGGATGGGGATAGATAAACCGGATGTACGATTTGTAATACATTATGATATACCTAAAAGCCTTGAGGGATATTATCAGGAAACAGGAAGAGCCGGCAGGGACGGAGGAGAAGGGAAGTGTATTACATTTTACAGCTATAAAGATATTCAGAAACTAGAAAAATTTATGCAGGGCAAACCTGTGGCAGAGCAGGAAATAGGCAAACAATTGTTATTAGAAACTGTTTCTTATGCTGAATCGTCAACTTGTCGTGTAAGATTACTTTTAAATTATTTTGGCGAACGATTAGAAGAACCTTGTAATAATTGTGATAACTGTTTAAATCCGAAAAAGAAATTTGAAGGTAAAGAGTATATGGTTAAAGCTCTTAATGCAATAATGGTTGTAAAAGAAAAATTTAAAGCAGAGCATGTATCAAATATTTTAGCAGGTAAAATAACTTCATCAATTAAGTCGTATAAACATAACCAGCTTGATATTTTTGGCTCAGGTGACGAAAAGGATGAGAAATTTTGGAATACAGTAATTCGAAGTGGATTAATAGCTCAATTTATTACAAAAGATATTGAGAATTATGGTTTATTGAAACTAACAGAGTTAGGCAGGCAATATTTAAAAAATCCTGTTTCACATATATTAACCGAAGACCATGATTACGAAGCTACTGAAGCTGGCATAGGCCAATCAGGAACCGGAACAAGTTCTGTTGATCCCACTTTGTTTGCTATGTTGAAAGATTTAAGGAAAAATATTGCAAAGCATAAAGACTTGCCTCCTTTTGTAATTTTTCAGGACCCATCGCTTGAGGATATGGCAATTCATTATCCGATAAGTATTGATGAGCTAAAAAATATTTCCGGCGTTGGTGTTGGTAAAGCACAACGATATGGAAAAGAATTTATTGAATTGATAAAAAAATATGTTGATGAAAATGAAATTGAGCGGCCTCAGGATATGGTTGTTAAATCTATTGTTAACAAATCAGGGTTAAAAGTTTACATTATTCATAGCATTGACAGAAAATTGCCATTAACAGATATTGCAGATGCAAAAGGGTTAGATATGAATGATCTTTTAAAAGAAGTTGAAGCAATTGTTAATTCAGGAACTAAGGTTGATATAAATTATTATATAAATGAGGTTTTAGACGAAGACCATCAGGACGAGGTTTTTGAATATTTTAAAGATGAGGCTGAAACCGAATCAATACAAGAGGCTTTAAATGAATTGGGTGAAGATGAGTATAGCGAAGAAGATATCAGGCTAATGCGAATTAAATTTATTAATGAATTAGGAAACTAAGTTTTTTTAAATAAATTTTATGGGTTAATACTTTCTGCCTTTCCATTTAACCGGTTGTATAAATGCTAAAATTGGAATAACCGCGGTATAAATAATCACTAATATTTCTGTTATAGGAAAATACATTAAAAAATTCCTTTTATTAAAAAAAGAAGTTAGAGAAAAAAGAAAAAGATAATCAATTAACGATTTTGCAAGAAACAATACTATAAAATACTTAAAATTGAAAATATTTAAAAGAGATAGTATTAAAAGAATGAGAACTACAAAATTTGCCATGTAAACAGTCAGGCTTGTAAACAAAATATCAAAATCATTATATCCTCTGCTTTTTGAAACCCAACGCATACGTTGTTGTATAAAGTTTATTAAATTTTCTTCCGGCTTTATATAAACAATAGCATCTTTTGATTTAACAAAACGAATATTTCCGGTTTTATTTTTTTTGGCTTTTAGCAATAAAAATATATCGTCGCCAGAGGCATATTTATTATTCATTATATTTTTTTGACTGAAGTATAATTTTTTTTCAAATGCCATATTTGCAGCGTTGCAAAGTATTGGTTTTTTAATTCCAATTGAACCTGCGCCTGAGCCTATAAGGCTTAAAAATTCTAACAATTGAAATTTTGAGAAAAAGGTTTTGTTAGCTTTTATTTGAACAGGCAAAGAAATTAATTCAGGCTTAAATTCAACATAATAATTAATAATAGTCTTCAGCCATCTTGTATTCATTGTACAATCTGCATCAGTTAGCACAATGATTTTTCCATTTGTTTTATTTATTCCATAATCAATAGCTGCTTTTTTGCCGAATTTGTTTGCCGGCAAGTCAAAACTACTAAAGTTGTTATATTGTAAGCAGAAGTTTTCAACTATAGGTTTTGAATTATCTTCTGAATGGTCGTTTACTAAAATAACTTCAAAAACAGAACTCAATAATTCTTGTTTTGATAGGTAATAAAGCAGGTTTGATAAGTTGTTTTCTTCGTTTCTGAATGCAATGACAACTGAAGTTAGAAAAGTAAAGTTATTTTGCTTAACCTGATAAATACTAATTCTCTTCCAGCCAATATAAATTGTTAGAATAAGAATTATATATACTAATATAATTGCTATGCTTAATAACTGAAATGAAAGCATTAAATGTCTATTTTTTTTGCTTCATTCAAAATATTATTTAATAAAATATCAATATCAGGTTTATTAACTTCAGGATTAGCTATAACAAAACGAATAGCTACATTTTTATTTAAAAAACCATAATTTATCAAACTTTTTCCTTCTTGCATTACATTATTTCTAAGCTTTAAATTAAAGGAATTAATATTAATATTTGATTTTGACGGTTTATACCTGAAACATACGTTTAGTGATTGTCGTGGGGCTAACAATTCCAGTTTTGGATTTTCGGCTACTTTTTTCTCAAAATAATCAGCCAGTTCAAAAAGCTTATTAATTCGCTTTTCGTACCCCCGGTTTCCATAAAATTTCCACGACAACCAAAGTTTAAAAGAATCAACACGTTTGCCACACTGCATTGATTTTGGGCCAAGGTCGAAATCTGCATTGTCATAATCATGAAAAATATAATCAGTATTATGCGATGAAAAATTTTTCCACATTGTCCCTTTTTCTTTAAAAAGAAGAGCAGAAGCAATAAGTGGAATATTCATAAGTTTATGAGGATTCCATGCAAATGAATCAGCTAAATTTAATCCACTCAATAAATGTTTGTGTTTTTTGCTAAGTATAACTGAACCGCCCCATGAACCATCTGCATGAAGCCAAAGGTTATATTTTTTCGCAATTTCATGCATCTCGGGAATTGGGTCATAAGCACCCAAAAGGGTTGTTCCTGTTGTAGCAGCCATAAAAAACGGGTTTTCATTCCTTTTAATCGATTGTTTTATCTCTTTTTCCAACTCTTCAGGAATAATTTTACCCTGCACATCAGACTTAACTTTAATTACATTATTTACACCTATTCCAATTAAGTTGGCAGCCTTATCGAAAGAATAGTGTGATTGCTCAGAAACAAAAGCAGTTAGTTTTTTACAGGAATAAAGGCCATCCATTTTTGCATTTTCTGTTTTTTTATTTCTGGCGCACAGCATAGCCATATAATTTGAATTGCTTCCGCCTGTCACAAAAGTGCCCTCTCCGTTTAAAAAACCTGTAAACGAGCACATTTTTTCAATAAGCTCAAGCTCCATTAAGGTGGCAACAGGGGCCACTTCATAAGTGTACATTGATGTGTTTGTAAGAACAGCAATGATTTCAGCCAAAAATGCAGGAAAATTAAACCCGGCATAAAGCTGATTGAAAAATTGTTTATTCCCTGTTCGAACACTATATGTTAAATAATTTTTTATGTCGTCATTAATAGCATTATAATCATTTTCTATTTTAGAATTCAGGTTAAATTTTTCATTTAATTCAGCAGGAGTTTTGTATTTAATAACTCCTTTATCGTCTTCTAAATTTTCTATATAATCAATTATTCTGTCGAGCGTTTTTTGTAATAACTCTTTTTGTTTTGTATTCATTACTTTGAATTTAAAATCATGCTATAGATGTAATAGTAAAGTTATAATTTATAATTAAAAATAGTGACTAAATTATAGGGAATAAAAAGGAAGAAAACTAATTTTTGAAAAATGATTTCATGAAAAATTTATTTATTGAAATTTGATTCAGAAATACCATATTTTTCATGTTTTTCATAATTGCCAGAAGGTTCAACATGAATTACAATATCATAAACATTTTCGAGCCTTGATTTAATATTATCTTCAACCTGCATTGAAATATCATGTGCTTTATCAACCGATATATCGCCATCTACTTCAATATCAATGGCTATTACAATCATATTGCCTAATTTACGTATGCGAATCCGGTGTGGGTTTTTAGCTTCTTTTACTTCTTCAACTGCTTTAAAAACTTCTTCATACATTGATGAGTCTTTTAAGCCATCCATTAATTCAATGTTAGTGTGCAGAAATATTTTTATTGCTGTTTTAATAATCCAGAAGCTAACAAAAAGAGCTGTAATTGTATCAATTATAGGCAGGTTAATTTTAAAGGTGAAAAACAAACCGATTAAAACCGAAAATGAAATTAAAATGTCATTTTGCATATTTTGTGCATTAGCTTTAAGCATTGCACTTTCTGTTTTTTTACTTATCCTGAATTGGTAAACAGCTAAAAAAAACTTACCTGCAATAGAGATTAATGTTATATAAATAGCCCAAATACCAGGTATTTCCCTGCTATTTCCTTCCATTAAATTCTTTACAGTTGAAATAGTTAATTGAGCTCCTGCTAAAAAAATTACAAAAGAAAGTAAACGTGCAGCAATTGTATCTGCTTTTGCATAACCATATGGAAAACGAACATCCGGTTTTTTTGTTAATAATTTAGCTGTTACTAAAGTGATGATTGAAGTAAGTATATCGCTGGCGGAATCAATGCCATCGCCTATTACAGCTAAGCTGCCTGTAATGGTGCCTATTACTAACTTTAAACCCGATAGTATTGAATTGCCAAGGATACTGATCCATGAAGCTCGTACAATTAATTTTTTATTTTCTTCCATAATAATAATTTAAATATATAAATATATTTTATTAGGAAGGTAAATTCTATTGTTTTTGACAAAAAAAGCAGTTTAAATTTTTGATTTAATCGGGAGATGCTTCGGAATAAGAGGTTGTCTAAAAATATAAAAACAACTAAAATTATGAAAATAGAAAGATACAATA
This sequence comes from Chlorobiota bacterium, assembly GCA_013152655.1. Taxonomy (GTDB): domain Bacteria; phylum Bacteroidota; class Bacteroidia; order Bacteroidales; family B39-G9; genus JAADFW01. Next base: position 971 of record JAADFW010000265.1, on the reverse strand, counting down.
TCGATAGTATTTTTCTTTTCAAGGAAGGTGTATTTTTGCGTGCTTACGAGCATTTAATATAGCATTTAAAAAATCCTTTTTTTGAAAAGACTGTCATATTTCGTAATTTTACATTAAAATTAGAATCATGAATACATTAGAACTTCAACATAATTTAATTAAACGCATATTGGATTTAAAGGATAATACATTGCTTGAATATTTAAACATTGCTTTATCTAAGGAAAATTCAATAGTTGAAGTTACTGATTATGAAAGGCAATTTTTAGATAAAAGCGAGCAAGACTATAAAAATGGCAACATAATTTCTGACGAAGAAGTACGAAAAGAAATAACAGAATGGCTCGAAGAATAACCTGGACAAAAGAAGCAAAACGAGTTTACAAAGAAATCCTAAAATTCTATATTGAACGAAATGGTTCAAAAACTTACAGCATAAAACTTGATAAAGAAATAACCGAACTGATTTCTTTGCTTAAACAATATCCAAATATTGGTAAAAAGACAGATTATGACGATTTACAAGCAATTGTAAAAGGGGATTACAAAATTTATTATAAAGCAACCGGAAAAGAAATCAATATAAGATTAGTCTGGGATTGTCGGCAAAATTCTGAAGATTTTAAATTAGAACAGTAAATTGCCAGCCCTTCATTGTCAAACACTTAAAGCAAACCCACAAGCCGGCGCAAAGCCAAACCGACTGCCGTCAGGCAAGTTTTGCTTTAAAAATTTGTATTTTCCCACACCAAGAAAACAAAAACAACTTAGTGAAACGATCTCACGAATGGAGTGAGTAATTTGTAGCTTTGCAGGTACAAAATACCAAATTGAAACAGAAAAAAAGCCAGGATATAACACACGCTAAATTTAACCCGGAAAATGCATACATTTTCTACGATTAAGACTATACCAACAAATTTGAGTTGTTTTACAACCCCAAATTTGGGTATGTCTAAATCGGGGTTTCC
>JAADFW010000264.1 GCA_013152655.1 Chlorobiota bacterium | reverse complement strand
CAAACATTTATGTTTGTCGTAATTTTACGACACGTAATTTTGCGACATAAACACAATTTATTATGGTTAACCCGTTTGTTTTTGGCAGAATAGTTGATAATGATGAGTTTTGTAATAGAAAAGAAGAACTGAAACTATTAGAAAATTATATTTCAAATTCTTATTCAGTATGGCTTTTTGCTCCCCGCAAATATGGAAAGTCATTACAGTCTTTAGGTAAATAGACGGTCATTCATTAAATATATATTTAATTTTACGTTATAAATGCAAAATTTGTTTTTGTTCAACAACTCATGGTATAAGCCTGGCTCAAAAATTAAAAGAACAATCTGGTATTTTTTTAATTTGCTTTTTATCAAAAACCGATATTGTTCAGGCAGTAGGCTTAAAGTATTTATTTTAAGAATATTTGGAGCACAAATAGGAAAACAAGTGATTATTAAGCCCGGAGTAAATATTAAATATCCCTGGTTTTTACAAATTGGCAATTATAGTTGGATTGGCGAAGGGGTTTGGATTGATAATCTTGGAAAAGTAATAATTGGGGCAAATGTTTGTATATCGCAAGGAGCCTTACTTTTAACCGGCAATCACAATTACAAAAAAACTTCTTTCGATTTAATGATAGGTGAGATTACTCTTGAAAATGGTGTGTGGATTGGTGCAAAGGCAGTAGTTTGTCCGGGTGTAACCTGTAAAACACATGCTGTTTTAACCGTAGGCTCAATTGCCACAAAAGATTTAGAATCATTTTCAATTTATAGTGGAAATCCGGCTGTAAAAGTGAAAGAAAGAATTATATGATAGGTTTAGCCTGCTTTATTTCTCTTTTATTTTTTTGTCCAAACTTTTTAATACTTCTCCAATAATCTCAAAATTCCTGATAACTGCATCAATTGTCTTATAGTCTTTTTTGAAATGCTCAAAATCATATCCTTCGATATATTCAGCTATCCGATTCATAGCTATTTGAATATCATCAAGGAACATTAGATATGTGCGATTTTCTTTTTTCAATTTATACGTACTTTACCTGACTTAAAATGTTATCCTTGATTTGTTCTTTTAATGCGTTCTTTGTCACCAAGTCAATTTTTCGTCCAAAAATAGTCTCAAGATATATTTCTAAGGAAAAGTATTTCCATCCTATCGGTTTTTCAAATTCAACGAGTAAATCTATATCGCTTTCATTTGTATTTGAGTCATCAGAGAAAGAACCGAATAATCCAATTTGCTTAACTGAATAATCTTTATACAAAGTTGGTTTTAAATCACTTAACTTATTTAATATGTCATTTCGGGTAATCATAATTCAAAGATAATGAATTTTAACCCGGAAAATGCATACATTTTCTACGATTAAGACTATACCAACAAATTTGTGTTGTTTCACAACCCCAAATTTGGGTATGTCTATGTCTAAATCGGGGTTTCCCGCTTTGCTTCCCACGCCCCATCACACATTCATTCAATTCACTCCGTTCTTGTATGAATTAAGCGGGTTAAATTACGTAATACTATTTGTACCATTCCACTAACGCCAAAGTTAATCGCCTTATATTTAATCAATTAATATTTTCCAAAAAAATCTGTCCTACGTTAGCTTAACCCGCTTAATTTTCAAAAACTCGTCAAATAAAACAAAAAGTATGTATATTTGCAATGAAATTATATTTTTGCATAAATAATGATTATTAAACGTCATATTACACCGCATTTAAAAAAGATGCTTGCTCAATTTCCGGTAGTATCATTAACCGGCCCAAGGCAGTCAGGCAAGACTACATTGTTAAAATCTGAATTTAAAGATTATCAGTATTTTAATTTAGAAAGAATTGATCATCGGGATATGATACTTTCCGACCCGGTTGGTTTTTTAAAAGGAAAAGGTTCAAAAATAATCTTTGATGAAGCCCAGAATGCCCCCGATTTGTTTAGTTATTTACAAGTATTTTCCGATGAAAGAAACGAAACGGGGCAATATATATTATCAGGTTCACAAAGCTTTTTATTGAACGAACGCATTTCACAGACACTTGCCGGCAGGGTAAGTATTAACAACTTATTTCCTTTTGATATTACTGAAATGCAACTTAACCAATTTAAAGATTGGCATAAAGTAATTTTGAACGGTTTTTATCCTCGTATTTATGATAAAAAAGTGGATCCGGCATATTTTTATCCATCTTATATTCAAACATATATTGAACGTGATGTTCGCACTCTGAAAAATATAATTGACCTATCTGCGTTTTCCCGGTTTTTAAGATTATGTGCTGGCAGAGTGGGACAGATTCTTAATTTTACTTCATTGGCAAATGATACTGGAATTACTGTAAATACAGCAAAATCCTGGATATCCCTTTTACAGTCCAGCTATATTATATTTCTGGTTCAGCCCTATTATAAAAATTATAGCAAACGTTTAATAAAATCACCTAAACTTTATTTTTATGATTCCGGAATAGTTGCTTCTTTACTTAACATTAAAGACGAAAATGGTGTTAATACGCATTATTTGTATGGGTCATTGTTTGAAAATCTAATTATTTCAGAAATAATAAAATTAAATTATCATAAGGGAAAACAACCACAAATATATTTTTGGAGAGAAAGCAATGGAACAGAAATTGATTGTATTATTGAACAACCCGATCAAAGTTTGTTAGTTATTGAAATAAAGGCAGGCCAAACATTTAATAAAGATTATATTAAAAATATTAAAAACTTTTCCAAGGTTAGGAGCCATGTTAAAAAAGTTATAATTTATGGTGGTGTTGAGTCTATGAATTTGTCTGATATAATGATAATTTCCTGGCCTGATTTTTATAAGACTATTGAGAAGTTAATTTATACATCTTAACAAGAAAACAGCTACTTTTTGTAAACAACAAAGGAGAGATAAATTTATATCCTATTACTAAGCGTAAATTTCTGCAGTAAAACAACTTTACATTACACTTAAACAAAAAATAAATTAGAACCAAATGCTATTCTCTTTAATTACAGCAGTTTATAATAATGAGCAATTTATTGAAAATTGCATAAAGTCAGTTTTAGAGCAAACATTTACTAATTATGAATACATTATAATTGACGGTAAATCAACCGATAATTCTATTTCAATAATTCAGAAATATAATAGTAAAATTACCCGAATAATAAGTGAACCGGATTCTGGAATGTACGATGCCTTGAACAAAGGAGTAAAATTAGCTGCCGGAGATATTATAGGGTTTATTCATTCTGATGATTTTTATACCGATAATATGGTACTCGAAAAAGTAAACGAAGCATTCGAAACAAAAAATATAGATGCCGTTTATGGTGATTTGCAGTATGTTAGCAAAACAAATACAGACAATGTTATTCGCAACTGGCAAAGCAAAAACTTTCAGCCCGGGATGTTACAAAAAGGCTGGATGCCTCCGCATCCAACACTTTTTGTGAGAAAAAAGTTTCACGAACAACTAAAAGGCTTTAACCTTAAATATAATATTGCGGCGGATTATGATTGGATGTTGCGTTTTTTTTCACTTCCAGACATTCACACTTATTATTTAAACAAAACTTTAATTAAAATGAGGTGGGGGGGTAAAAGCAATAAAAGTGTATTAAACATAATTAAAAAAATGTACGAAGACTACCTTACTTTAAAAAGAAACAAAATAGGGGGTTTATATACACTATATTTAAAGAATTTTCAGAAATTGAATCAGTTATTTTAATGAATTCTGATTATAAATGATTAAACCCTTTCAGCTTATCATTATATATTGACTATTCGTAAAATAATCAAGTAGTTTTACCACACAATTTAAAATATTACAGTCATATAAACATAAAGCTAAGTTTGATTTTGTAGCTTTGTAATAATTTTAGGAAACCAAATGGATGTTTTTTTAAATTATAATATCAGAATAATTTTTGCCTTTATTGCGGCACTACTGGCTGTTTTGCTTTTAACGCCATCTATTATTCGTGTTGCAAGAGCAAAAGACCTGGTAGCAAAACCTAACGGCCGTACCACTCACACAGGATTCGTCCCGGCACTTGGCGGATTTCCTGTTTTTACCAGCATTCTTATAGTATTGCTTTTTTTTATTGATTTTGCAGAATACTCTTCTTTTGCAAAATTCTTGCTTAGTGCAACTATAATTTTTGCTGTTGGATTAAAAGATGATATTTTAATTATTGACCCATATAAAAAGTTAGGTGGTGAAATTATAGCATCATTAATTTTAATTGTTTTTTTCAATATCCGTTTTACCAGCATGCATGGTTTTTTAGGTATTAATGAATTACCTTATGGTGTGAGTTTAATACTAACTTTGTTTGCTATGGTGGTAATTACCAATAGTTTTAACTTAATTGATGGAATTGACGGATTGGCCGGAGGAGTCGGAATTATTACAACTTTTGCATTTGGCACCTGGTTTTATTTAAATCAATATTACGAAATGGCTGTATTTAGTGCTGCCATCATTGGGAGTTATCTCGGATTTTTATATTATAATTTTTCAAAAGGCGAAAATAAAATATTTCTGGGCGACAGCGGTTCGTTGCTTCTGGGTTTTACACTTGCTTTCCTTTCCATAAAATTCAATCAATTATGTCTTTCGGAATACAACCAGTTTGTTATTCTGGCTTCGCCAAGCGTTTCGTTCGGAATACTTATTTTGCCTTTATTCGACACATTACGAATTATTGTTGTTCGGCTGTTTTCTCATAAACGCCCATTTGCAGCTGACAAAAAACATATTCATCATCGGTTACTTGAATTGCTAAAAAGCCATAAAAAAACAACAGCCGTAATGCTAATAGTAAATATTGCATTTATTGTTATGGTTTATTATCTTCAATTTCTCGGTATTGTTAATATGTTAATTGTTGAATTAGTAATTGCTACTATTTTAAGTTTTATACCAGCCTGGCTAATTAAAAGAAAATCAATCAAAAATCAGACAGTTTAATAAAGTAGTTTCTGTTACTGCAAATTGCTTGTTATCTGTATTTGTAACCATGAGTAAAAAAGGAACTTTATTTTTCGTATTAATCTGGTTTGTTTCTCCTTTTCTTAGTTATTCCCAATACTTAATTCCTCTTGAGTTTAACAGTAATAATTTATACGAAAAGTATTTATTAAAACAAGACTCATCCTTTCACTCTTCTTTTAAACCATTAGTATCCCATTCTTTCGAATATTCGGAAATAATTTATCCTGAATTAAGCAAAAAAACAAAGAAATCATTTTTAGGAAAAAAGATTTTTACCGATAACCTGATACTTATCGATAGTGGAAATTTTAAATTAACTTTCGATCCTCTTTTTGATTTTTCGTATGGGAAAACCAATGATAATGCGGGCAAAACAATTTATAATAATACTCGCGGGTTTTTAATTCGTGGCTACATTGGTAAAAATTTTTACTTTACTTCCAGGTTTTATGAAAATCAAGCAGTTTTCCCCGATTACCTGAATCCGTTTATCAGCAATAAAAATATTGTTCCCGGACAAGGAAGAGCTAAAGCCTTTAAAACTAACGGATGGGATTATGCAATGGCATCAGGCTTTTTGTCTTATTCACCGTTAAATTGGATGAATGTGCAATTTGGAAACGGGAAACAATTTATTGGAGAAGGTTATCGCTCTTTGCTCTTGTCTGATGCAGCATTCAATTATCCTTTTTTAAAATTTACGGCTAATGTGTGGAGAATTCAATATACTATGCTCTATGCCCAATTAATTGACATGTCGCAAACATTATCTGTAAACGTGGGGTATTCTAAAAAATTTATGAGTTTGCATTATTTGTCATGGAATGCTACAAACAACTGGAATATAAGTTTGTTTGAAACAGTTATCTGGCAAAAAAAAGATAGTATTTATCGCCGGGGGTTTGATGTGAATTACCTTAATCCTGTAATTTTTTTCAGGCCGGTAGAGTATTCGCTTAATTCACCCGATAATGTTTTAGTGGGCTTAAATACAAGCTATAGGTTTTTAAAAACAAATAAAATTTATGCCCAATTACTTATTGATGAATTCTATTTAAGTCACATTAGAAAGAAAGATGGCTGGTGGGCAAACAAATATGCAATTCAAGTTGGAATGAAAAACTACGATTTGTTTTACATAAAAAATTTAGATTTAATTTTAGAATATAACCGTACTCAGCCATTTACTTATTCTCATTTGTCAAGCCAGCAAAACTACGGGCACTATAATCAGCCAATGGCACATCCGTTGGGTGCAAATTTCTCAGAGTTTGTAAGCATTACAAATTATCGCATTAAGCGATTTTATATAAGAAATAAATTCATCTATTCGCTTCATGGCGAAAATACAGAGAGTAATTACGGCGGAGATATTTTTTTATCATATACCACAAGAGCTAAAGAATATAATAATTTTATCGGACAGGGATTGGCAACCGATTTATATATAAATGACTTATCGTTGGGCATTCTTATTAATCCAAACACGCAAATGAGCCTTGAAATAGGATATCAGTACAGGCAAAGGAAAAATTATATTGAAAATTCAACCACAAAGTTGTTTTATATAAGTTTTAAAACCAGCATGCGTAATATCTATTATGATTTTTAGATAATTGAATTGTAAAAAAACTTCTAATGCAAAAACACAAACTAATTATTGCAGTAACCGGTGCCAGTGGAGCAATTTATGCAAAAATATTGTTTGATAAATTAAGCCAAATAAGTAATCAAATTGAACAAGCCGGAGTTGTTTTTTCTGATAATGCAAAATCAATTTGGGAATATGAAATAGGAGATAAATCATATGAAAAATTACCATTTAATAAATTCAACAGAAAAGATTTTAACGCTCCCTTTGCGTCCGGTTCGGCCAGATACAGTACTATGATTATTTGCCCGTGTTCAATGGGTACAATGGGAAGAATTGCAAACGGCATTTCCGATGATTTAATTACAAGAGCTGCCGATGTTATTCTGAAAGAACGACGTAAACTTATTTTGGTAACCCGCGATACACCACTGAGTTTAATTCACCTCGACAATATGAAAACGATAAGTCTTGCAGGTGGAATTATTTGTCCGGCAAGCCCCTCTTTTTACACTAAGCCACAAACTATTGAACAGCTTATTGCAACTGTTATCGACCGGGTTCTTGATTTAGCCGGTTTTGAAATTCAATCCAACAGATGGAATGAAAATAGTTAATCCGGGAAATTAAGTATGCTGAATTAGCAATCTAAGTTCAAAATAAGCAAAAGAGATTATATGAGTACAATGATGTAAAGCCCAACAAACAGCAATATTCTAAAAAGCTTGTTGAAGAATGCTTTAACCAACAAAATCAACGACCACGAAATGTTTATGAAAGGGATTGACTATTCGTATTACTATGAGGAAAATGCTTAATGAACCATATTCAAACCATATAAAATACACTTCAATTTGGTATAACATTTATTAAATGTTCTGTTATTTTAAATAAAAATGTATTTTTGAATTTATTTTTAAAAAATATATTATGTATTCAGTAAAAGTTGGTGATAAAAATTTTAAAGTTGAGTTTGAAAAAAATTCCACTTCTAAAGGAAAAATTAACGGGAAAGATTTTACATTAGATATTATTGAAACGAATACGGATATTTATCATTTAATTATGAATGACGAATCGTTCCATATTGAAGTTTTAAATATTGATTATGACTCGAAAAAAGTAGACATTAAAATTAGAAATAATAAATACTCTCTTGAGCTCAGAGATGAATTAGACGAACTCTTGCAACAAATGGGCATGGGCGATTTAAACAAAGTAAAAATTAATGAATTAAAAGCGCCAATGCCGGGAATGGTTTTAAACATTATGGTTGAGGAAGGAACAAATGTTGAAAAAGGAGATAGCTTATTGGTGTTGGAAGCTATGAAAATGGAAAATAATATTAAATCGCCAACCGACGGTGTTATAAAAAAAGTTAGTTGTGAAAAGGGGCGTGCAGTTGAAAAAAATGAAGTAATGATTGTTTTTGAGTAACAATATTTATTAAGCAGTAAAACCTAATGTTGCTATACTTACCTTTATATTCTTTAGTTTTAACAATTCATTTGCACAGGCTTCTAAGGTAGCACCTGTAGTTAAAATATCATCAACAATTAAAATATGTTTGCCCTCAAATAGTTGAGGGCTTTTTATTTTAAAAATATTTTCAACGTTTTCCCAGCGTTCAAAACGCGTTTTTTTGGTTTGTGTTTGTGTTTCAACAGCTCTGTACAAATTATGATAATCAACATGTGCAGGTAAAATTTCTACTATACCTTTTGCAATCCAATCGCTTTGGTTATAACCTCTTTGTTTTTTTCTTTTAGGGTGAATAGGAACAGGAATCACAATATCTATATTTTTTGCCCATTCTACATTAGATAATTCCGTCCCGAATTGCTTTCCTAATTCGTATCCAATTTCTTTCATCCCTTTATATTTTAGTTTATGAATAAGCTTTTGTAAAAGGCCTCCTTTATTAAAAAAATAACACGACGAAGCATATTCAATATTAACTCTTCCCCAAAATACCTGGCTTACAGGGTTATTGTCAATTAAATGAAAATTTGTTTTTGGCAATAAATATAAACACTCGGTACAAATAAAATTCTCTTGCTTAACCAATGGACTGCCACACGATTGGCAAACAACCGGAAAAAAAAGATTGAGAAAGTCAGAAATATAAGTTTTTAATATTTTAATCATTATTCAAAATTCAGGTGAAAATGCGTCTTGAATATGCTCAATAAAAGGCTTTGTGTTTTCGATATAAATGGAAATAATATCAAATTGAACATCTATGTCAAGATTGTTTTCAATAAGATAGTTTTCAGCAGCTTCAATTAAAAGTTCTTGTTTTTTCTTTGTTACCGATTCATAAGGCTTTTCAAAATAAAGGCTTCTTCTGGTTTTTACTTCTATAATAATAATTTGATTGTCTTTTTTGGCAATAATATCAATCTCTTTATGGCCGGAATGCCAATTTCGCTCCAATATTTTATAAGATTTTGAAACCAAAAACTCTGTTGCCAGTTTTTCTCCTAATTTTCCTGTTTCATTATGTTCCGACACGTATTATTTTTTATTGGGTTTAAGTAAATTTCAAAATAATTAAAAATCTTACTTACTTTTGCATAAATAAATAAAAATAATTTATATGTTACGAAGTGTTTTAACTATCCTTTTTATTAGCATCTTTTTAAACTCTTTCTCGCAAGCTTTTGAAGGGAGAATTAATTTTGTAAAAAAATCATTAACCGATACGGTTTATTATTCTTATTTGGTTAAAAATGATATGATGCGAGTGGATGAACTTAATAATAATAAGAATGTTGTACAAAGTTTATTAATAAACCTGAAGGAAAAAACAATGACGGCTATTAGTCCGGTTCGTAAAATGTATATGCCATTTCCTGTAAGCCCGGTTAAACAGCAAAACAGCACAAATTTTGAAGTGAACGAAACTTCAGAAACAAAGCAGTTTTTTGGTTATAAATGTAAAAAATGGACTATTAGCAATAAAAAAGATAGTGTACTAATAGATTACTGGGTAGCCCGTGGCAATTTCAATTTTTTTGTTAATTTTCTTAAAATATCGAATACCAAAGATAAAAGTGCTTCTTATTTTTTACAATTTCCTGAAAATTCAGGTGTTTTTCCTATGCTGTCAATAGAGAAAGATTTTACAGGGAAAGAAGAATTAAGGCTTGAAGTGATAAAAATAAAAAAAGAAGAATTAGCACCTGAAATATTTACCATACCTGCCGACTATGTTTCTTTTCAACGTTAAGCCAAATATTTTACAATTGCGTTATTTGAAGTAATTTCCATTTGTACTTCACTTCCAAAAACCAGGGCACGATTTATTTTGGAATGCCCTGCCGGAAAACCGTATATCACCGGGAAACTATATTCACTAACTAAATTGCTTACCACATGAAAAGCTGAATTAGCAAAAGAAGCTTCAGTATCTTTCATATCACTCATTTCACCAACAATCAACCCACTTATCTCATCAAAAACTCCCGACAATTTAAAATTCATCAACATTCTGTCAAGTTGATACAGGTATTCGCCAATTTCTTCTACAAATAAAATCTTTCCCTTGGGGTTAAAATCAAACTTGGTTCCTCTTAAACCATATAGAACCGATAAATTGCCTCCAATTAGTTCACCCTTTGCAATTCCTGTTTTGTTAAGAATATTTGGCTTTATATTATATTCTATTAGTTCTCCCCAAAGTGCTTTTTTTAAATATTTTAAATTAAGATTTGCTTCCTCATTATCAGCAAAATTTATTGGCATTACACCATGTACACTACTTGTTTTCAGGTAATTATTTAAATATACATGCAAAATTGTAATATCACTAAACCCAATTATCCATTTTGGCTTTTTAATAAAATTAGAAAAATCAAGGTTGTCAATAATTCGAATTGTTCCATATCCGCCTCTTGCGCAAAAAATTGCCTTAATGGTTTCATCATCTAACATTTGTTGAAAATCAGATGTTCGATGCTCATCAGTTCCGGCAAAGTAATGATCTTTGTCTAAAACATGAGCCCCGATTTTCACATTTATATCCCACCCATTCAGTACTTTAACAGCATAGTCAATCTTTCCCTTTTTTATTATTCCTGCCGGTGCAACTATCCCAATTGTATCACCGGATTTTAAATAAGGAGGTATTTTCATTCTATAAAATTAAAAACATTTATTTAAAGTTCATAAACCTTTTTAAATGCATTGAGGTAATTTAAAAGCTTTGATTTATCTTTACCATTTATTTTTATCGGGTTATTTCAAAAACTTTAAAGAATGGCTAATTTCAAAAGATATTTAGTAACAGCTGCATTGCCTTATGCTAATGGGCCGGTGCACATAGGCCATTTAGCTGGCGTTTATGTGCCTGCTGATATTTATGTGCGCTACAAGAGATTAAGAGGTGAAGATGTAAAATTTATATGTGGTTCTGATGAACATGGTGTTCCAATCACCTTAAAAGCACGCCAGGAAAAAGTAAGCCCGCAGGTAATTGTGGATCGTTTTCACGCAATAAATAAAAAAGCATTTAGTGATTTTGGAATTTCATTTGATATTTATTCAAGAACATCCAATAAGATACATCACGAAACAGCATCAGGATTTTTTAAAACCCTATACGACAAGAATATTTTTATTGAAAAAACTGCTGAACAATATTATGACGAAGAAGCAAAACAGTTTTTAGCTGATCGTTATATAACAGGAACCTGCCCGCATTGTGGTAATGAAAATGCTTACGGAGACCAATGCGAAAAGTGCGGAACTTCGTTAAGTTCATCTGAATTAATTAATCCTAAGTCAACAATTAGCGGAAACCAACCTGTTTTAAAAGAAACAAAACATTGGTATTTGCCTTTAGATAAATATGAAGATTTTTTGCAAAAGTGGATATTAGAAGATCATAAAAATTGGAAAACAAATGTTTACGGACAATGCAAGTCGTGGTTAGACCAGGGTTTAAAGCCACGTGCGGTAAGCCGTGATTTAGATTGGGGCGTAAAAGTTCCGGTTGAAAATGCCGATGGAAAAGTTTTGTATGTTTGGTTTGATGCGCCAATAGGTTATATTTCAGCAACAAAAGAACTAACAAGCAATTGGGAAAAATATTGGAAGGATAAGGAAACAAAATTGGTTCATTTTATAGGAAAAGATAACATCGTTTTTCATTGCATAATATTCCCAACTATGCTTAAAACAGAGGGAAGTTACATATTACCTGACAATGTGCCGGCTAATGAGTTTCTAAATTTAGAGGGAGATAAAATATCAACTTCGCGTAACTGGGCGGTATGGCTTCATGAATATTTAGAAGATTTTGAAGGGAAGCAAGATGTTTTGCGCTATGTTTTAACGTCAAATGCACCCGAAACAAAAGATAACGATTTTACCTGGAAAGATTTTCAAAACAGAAATAATAATGAATTAGTTGCAATACTTGGTAATTTTATAAACCGTACTCTTGTTTTAACTAATAAATATTTTGATGGCATTGTTCCTGAAATAGCTGATTTATTATTACAAGATGAAGAAACAATAAACGAAATAGCTGAGATAAAAAAGAAAGTTGAATTCTCGTTAGAAAATTATCGTATTAGAGAATCACTAAAAGAAGGAATGAATTTAGCACGTTTAGGAAACAAATACCTTGCAGATACTGAACCGTGGAAAATAATTAAACAAGACGAAAACAGGGTAAAAACCATTTTAAATATTTGCTTGCAAATAACAGCTAATTTAGCTCAAATCTTAGAGCCGTTTTTACCTTTTACAACCAATAAAATTTGCACGTTATTAAACTATAATAAGTTAGGTTGGGAAACTATTGGTTCTGTTGATTTATTAAAAACAGGACATAAAATAGGATCACCGGAATTATTATTTTCAAAAATTGAAGATGCTGAGGTTGAAAAACAAATAGAAAAACTACAAAAAGCGAAGATTCAGAATAACACAAATAATAATATACAACCTGCAAAGCCTAATATTTCGTTTGATGATTTCACTAAACTTGACATTAGAACAGGAACTATTTTAGAAGCAGAAAAAGTGCCTAAAACAAAAAAACTTATTAAACTTAAAATAGATACAGGTATTGATAACAGAACTGTTGTTTCAGGAATAGCTGAGTTTTTTGAAGCAGATAAAATTATTGGTAAAAAAGTTAGTATTCTAATTAATCTTGAACCACGAAAAATAAGAGGAATTGAATCGCAAGGAATGATATTAATGGCTGAAAACAGTGAAGGAGTTTTACAGTTTGTAAGTGCGGAAAATGATATTGAAAACGGTTCGTTAATTAAATAGCCGTTAACCTTCTTCTTTTTAAAAGCCAGGCAGCATTAAATTCTTTTATGCTTTTTATTTTCATTAAACTGTCAAGAGCTATGGTTTTATCGATTGACGAAAAAACAGATACTTTATACAGTTCAAAATCAGAACGAATTAACGATGCATTCATCCCTTTTTCAATCAACATATTTTGAAACCGAATAGCATTTGTTTTTTTTGAAAAACTACCTACAATAATATAATACGAATAATTAATTTTATTGGCAGATTCTTCATATAATAATGCATTTTGTTTTGAGGGTAATAAACTATCTTTTTTTACAGCAAATGAAGAATCTTTTTTAGTTATATAAGATGTTGTATCAATAAATTCAGGTTGATTTTCATTAGCTTTCAGTATATATTTAATAGTTGAAGATTCCTTAAAGAAGAGAAAAGAAAAAACGATTATAAAGATAAAAATTAAGATTATTAAAAGGATAATTACTTTTTTCACGTATTGAAGCTATAAATTATTAAAGCATTAAAGTTAAGAATAATTACTTTTGTAACCATTCATAATTTTCAAAACAACAAAAAATGAAACAAAAAATCTTAGTGACCGGTGGTGCAGGTTATATTGGTTCTCATACCGTAGTTGAATTACAACAATCCGGATTTGAAGTTATTATTGTTGATAATTTATCAAACTCGCAAAAAAGTGTGATTAATAGTATTGAAAAAATTACAGGAATTAAACCGGGTTTTGAAGAGCTTGATTTATGCGATTCTGTTAAATTAGAGTCTTTTCTTAAAAAGCATCCTGACATTAAAGGTATTATACACTTTGCTGCTTATAAGGCAGTTGGTGAATCGGTAAACAACCCATTAAAATATTACCGGAATAACCTTGTTTCATTAATTAATTTGTTAGAAATAGCAAAAAAGGAAGAAATAGATGTAAACTTTGTTTTTTCCTCATCATGCACAGTTTATGGCGAACCAGACAAGCTGCCGGTTGATGAAAATGCACCGGTAAAAAAAGCAATGTCACCTTATGGAAATACAAAACAAATTGCAGAAGAAATTTTATATGACACAGTACAGTCTGAACGTAATTTAAAGGTGATTGCGCTTCGTTATTTTAATCCGATAGGTGCTCATGAATCTGGATTGATTGGTGAATTACCCATAGGGCCACCAGATAATTTGGTCCCGTTTATTACACAAACAGCAGCAGGTATTCGTAGTCAGCTTAGTGTTTTTGGAAATGATTATAATACATTAGACGGGACTTGTATTCGTGATTATATTTATGTAGTTGACCTTGCAAAAGCACACGTAATCGCATTAAAAAGGTTGTTAGATAATAGAAATATTACGCCGTATGAAGTTTTTAATTTAGGAACCGGAACCGGAAATACGGTTTTAGAAGTAATAAAATCGTTTGAACAAGTTACCGGAAATAAACTTAATTATACAATTACCAAAAGAAGGGCAGGAGATATTGAAAAGGTATGGGCTGATACTCAAAGAGCGAATGATATATTAGGCTGGACTGCCGAAAAAGATTTACTGCCGAAAAAGATTTAAGCCATATGCTTTACACAGCATGGAATTGGGAGAAAAAATACAGGAATATTGAATAAGTTTATTTTGAAAATGTAAAAAATACTCCTGTTTTGTGTGAAATGTGAGCTCCTTTTGGCCTGTTCCCTCCTGTCTGCCACTACAGGCAGGCTTCGCTTCCAACTATCCATTGCACGACCTGTTCCGACTTCTCGGAATTCATTCAATTCACTCCGTTCTTGTTATGGCCACGAAGTGCTCGGCGAAGCTAATTAAGCGGGTTAATCGCCTTCCTTGTTTTCTATCTTTTCATTTTCCTTTTTAATTACCTTACCATTGTTATTAATTGTAACTTCCATTTCAGATTC
>JAADFW010000263.1 GCA_013152655.1 Chlorobiota bacterium | reverse complement strand
CTTTCAAATTTTATCGCTTAAAAAAAATTCTAATACCACTTATGTCTGTTTATCTGTAAATCGTTTCTAAATAGTTATAGTTTATTTCTTAATTATTAAGGAAAACACATTGCTTTAACGGTTTGAATATGCGGCGTTTGGCATTTTGGAACGCTTCATTTTCAAGTTACGACTAATTTTATTTATTGCTAATATCTTCATTTTTAGTACTATTTGCCAAATGCCGTATATTTTTTGTTATGCCTTGTTTTTCTATTCACATTTTTGCTTTTCAAATATCTCTTTGATATCCAAATCTTTTATAGTCCAATTATTATAATTCCAGATAATAAAATTATACCAGCAGTCACATTCAGTCTTATTTTTTCGAAATTCTTGAGTGCATATTTTCATAAATTTTTTCTTTCCTTTTTTACTCCAATATTTTGATGGTTCGGGATCATTAAGGTTTTGATTCAGGTCAAAATTAAATTCTATTGGCAAATTGAATCGACATTTTATTGGTTTTCCCCTCTGTTCTGCTGGAATCCATTTAGGCATTTTTTTTACAAGGTCAATACTGATACTGTCCAAATCGGGACAGAGTCCTCTTAATATTTTTGGGTCGCTAATTGAACCATCTGTTTCAACCCAAAATGATACAAATACTTTTCCTGTTACCTTTTCTTTTCTTGCTTTCTCAGTATAAATTGTATTTGAGTTTACATATTTTTGTAATGCCTTAAATCCTCCAATAAATTCCGGCATTTGTTCAACTACATCAATAATTTCCATCTCTTCTTCGTCAGTTTTTATTATTGAGTCATTTTGAGCAATAACTGAAGATGTCATCAAGAATAGAAATATTATAGTTATTTGTATTTTCATAAATGGAATGTGTTTGCTCTAATTGTGCATAACGGTGCGTGTATGATTTCGTAAGGGAGGATTGCGGACTTCAAAACTATCAAGTAACACACTAAAGTTGATGCGTATGAGAACGCTCGAAAACCTCTGAAGCCCTTATGAATTATACATATTGTTGGGTACTGGCTTTTTATATTTTTACAAATTCTCTAAAATTATTTTCTAAAATTATTTCTATCTATAACTTTGCTTTTTGCATTATATGCTTCAATAAATGTCTTGGGCAATCTTACCTTCTTTTTATTATTCCATTTAAATTCGTATCCATATATTTCTCCTCCTTTTTCTTCAACAAAATCTACTTCTTGTTGCTGTTTAGTTCTCCAAAAATATGTACGAGCCAAACTTTGTTTATATTCAATTTGTTTTATTCTTTCCGAAATTAAAAAATTCTCCCATAATGCACCTTTATCTGTCCGTAATTCAAGAGGATTAAAATTTCCTATTACCATATTGCGAATTCCATTATCATAGAAATAGATTTTTTTATTCGCCTTTATTTCGTTACGAAGATTACGACTAAAACTTCCTAACTTAAAAATGATATATCCTTTTTGTAAAATATCAATGTATTTACTTACTGTATTCTTATCTGCATTTACTATTTGTGCTAGTTCAGAATAATTTACTTCACTACCTATTTGCAATGCTAATGCCTGAACTAGTTTATCTAAAATTTCAGGTTTCTGTATTTTTGCAAACGAAAGAATATCCTTATATAAATAACTATTGACCAAATTTCTTAAAACTTCTATCTCGTCTTCTTGATTGTTTAATACATCAGGGTAAAATCCATATAACAATCTATTTTCCAGTTGTTGCTCAGCTTGTAAATACCCATGATGTTCTTCATACTCATCCCACGAAATCGGAAATAATTGGTATTCCCATTTTCGCCCGGTTAAAGGTTCGTTTATTTGATTTGTTAAATCAAACGAAGATGAACCGCTTGTAAATAACTGAACATCTTTAAATTTGTCTGTAATTATTTTCATTGTAAGTCCAATCCCTTTTATTCTTTGAGCTTCATCAATGAAAACATATTTATTTTTGCCTAAAATTGAGCGAATCTGTTCAGTATTAGGCTCAGTTAATAATGTTCTTGTCTTAGGGTCATCACCATCAAGTAGCAAATAATCTTTGTTTTGAAGAATTGTTTCTATTAAGGTTGTTTTACCAACTTGTCTTGGTCCTATTAAAACAATTGCTTTTCTCGACCCAACTCTTTTTTCTATTATCTTCTTTAAATACCTTAAATACATATTTTTTTCTTACAAAGATAGTACTTCTTGCGAATTAATTCACTAATAGTTATGTTTTTCTGTGAATGAATTCACGTAACATTGTGCTTTTAAGTGAAAGATGCTTTTTCTCCAGCTTGCACCCAACGGATTGCAATAAATTTCTGGCGGGTTTTACATCCACCCCATTTTCAAACTGCTAAATAGTAAATGTAATAAATTTTTATTCCAAATACCACTTCACCCCGCTTGAATTTATTGCGTGTTACCGCCAGTTGTTTTCATATTATTCACAATTCAAATTTCCATTTTCTTTTCTCAGCTTTTTCTATTTCTTTCTTTAAATCCCGTCCTGCTAAATCAAATGTTGTTAACATCAAAATATCTGGTTCTTTGCTACAGTCCGGATATTACTTAAATCTCCTCCTGCCAAATAATGTGTTGTCAATTTCTCAATCGGGACAGAATACAAATTCCAAATATTCTTGACGCCAATTAAAAATTCTTTTTTCATGCAAAAACTTTTAGAAATCAATCTCGCTTGTTTAAAATTAAGTTTTAATCCGATTCTATTAGCTAATATTTTTGTAATAAGAACTGGCACTATACTCACTATTAAGAATATGAATACAAGTAAAAATATTATAGAGGCTGTTAAAATTAAATATTCCATTTTACCGTTTTGTTTTTTTGTTTAATAATCTAGTTTTGGATAAACTATCATGCCAGCCAACTGGATTGTCTTTCAAATATGAAAGTGGGTCAAATGGTATTAATCTACATATTGTTCGAATTAATACATTAAAAAAATGTATGTTCTCTCCATTAACTTGAACCAGTTTTGTTCTGGTTATCAATTTTCCTATGGTAGTCTTGAAACTCCCTTCAAGAATTAAATAGTATAAGAACAATACTGGTAATATCGTATAATTCAAATCATACGTCTTACCTTCTTCTATTAAATCAAGTAATCCCAAAGCTATAACAATCTTACTAGCCGAAATAAACAACAAAAACCATATAATCGAAATTATCAAACTATCAATTATCCAGTTTAATAATCTTTTTGTTCGCGAAGCATAATTATAATTGTTCATCTGCTTACTAATTGGCGGTAACGGTGAGTGTATGATTTCGTAAGGG
>JAADFW010000262.1 GCA_013152655.1 Chlorobiota bacterium | reverse complement strand
CAAAAATAAATGGAGAAGCACAAACAATAAATCAAACATCTGAGTTATTTAAAAATACAGAATTATTATATCTGTATGTTACAGCCGATTTTCAAAATATTTTAGACAATCGTAAGGAAAAGCCACGGTATTTCCCGGCTAAATTAGAATACTATAATGATAGTTGTAAAAAAATAGCATTAAATATTAGCATTAGAAACAGAGGAAACTTCCGATTAGATAAAGAGCATTGTGATTTCCCTCCCCTAAAATTAAATTTTAAAAAAAGCAATATTTCAGAAACACTTTTTACAGAACAGAAAACGCTCAAATTAGTTACACATTGTAAAGAAAATAAATATGTTTTGCGTGAATATATTTTGTATAATATTTACAGCATTATTACAGACAAAAGCTACAAAACAAGGTTAGCTCAAATTCAGTATATTGATACCGGTTCACATAACGACACAACAATTTATTATGCTTTTATTTTGGAGAATACAAAAAAAATGGCGCAAAGATGTGGTGGTGAAATAATTAAAAATACAGATGTTACCAAAGACAATTTAGATTTAAATTATACCACTCTTTTGTATTTATTTGAATTTATGATTGGAAATTCAGACTGGGATATAAGTTTAAACAAAAATGTTAAGTTTTTATCGCTAAGTTGGTATGATAAGTTAATTCCAGTTCCTTACGATTTTGACTGGGCTGAAATAGTTGATGCACAATATACCAATGTTGATAGTTATAACGGGAATGTGCCAATAAGCCGCAAAAAATTAAAAAATATAGAACGTACTGACAAACAATTTCAGGTAGCTTTTTCGTTTTTAATAAATAAAAAAGATGAAATTTATAAGTTTATTAATGATTTTCAGTATTTGTCATATACTGAAACCAATGATATTATCAAATACTTAGACTCATTTTATGATATTATTGAAAAAAAGAATTTGACAAAGGAGAAATTCCTGGAATTGATAGAGAAAGAAAATGCCAAGCTGAATAAGCAAAAATTAAAAGAGCAGAAAAAGAAATTGAATAAATAGTAAAATTATGAGGGTATTGTGATACGAATGATAAAAATAGAATATACCGTTTTGCTTTTAATTAGCTTTTCAATTTTAGCTAATGAAAGCAATGGTGCAGTCATAAAAACAAAGGAAAATTCAAAAAATCAAACCTTATCTAAAAAAGATACTGTTCAATATGCAAATTACACTGATGGGCCGTATGTGAAATGGAACAGGAAGCGAAAAATAAAAGCACTTTATTTTTACACAAATGGAAAAAACGAAAGGGTAAAAAAAGTAAAAAAGAATTTTAGAGCCAACACAGATACTTTTAATATGTATGGCTTTTATAACGACACAAATGTTTACCGCTTACATTATCATAATAAAATTGAAAAATCAGATTTTCAGGGAGTTGAAAAAATATTTGTAATGGGCGATGTTCATGGAGCGTATTTGCCAATGATTAAATTATTGAAATACAATAAGGTAATTGATAACAATTTAAACTGGACATTTGGCAAAGGGCATTTAGTGTTTACCGGCGACATTTTTGATAAGGGAAATTACGTTACCGAGTGTTTATGGTTTATTTATATTTTAGAGCAAAAGGCCGAAAGGGCAGGTGGTAAAGTACATCTTGTGTTGGGTACGCACGAATTTCTTGAGTTAAATAATTTTAATGGGTATTTAACCGACAAATACAATTTTTTATTTACCAAAAAGTATAGGTATTACTCTGATTATTATTCGAAAAAGTATATTTTAGGAAAATGGCTACGTACAAAAAACATGGTATTAATAATTAATGAAAATCTGTTTGTTCACGGTGGAATTTCACCCGAATTTTTCAACTTAAATTTGAATGTTGAAGAGTCAAATATATTAGCACGCAAATACCTTGATAATCCATTTAAATACAAAAAGGAGAAAGACATAAAGGTAATTATTGGAAGGTCAGGCCCTTTTTGGTATCGTGGATTTAATAAAGGCGAAAAAGGTTATAACGATATAAGTGAAGTTTTTTTAAATAAGGTTTTAAATTTTTACAATGTTGAAAGAATAATTTTTGGGCATACTGAAAAACAGAAAATTGAACCAACTTTTAGCGGAAAACTAATAAATATTGATGTTCCACTTGGTATTGAAGGTGTTGAATGCGAGGCTTTATTAATTAATGAGCAAGGTTTTTTCAGGGTTTATTCAAATAAGTCCCCTGAAGGCATTCTAAATTAATTGTTTACTTTTAAAATGTGCTTCATTAAAACAATTCTGATAAATGAATGAATTGAATACTATATTACAAAAAATGGAGTCCATCTCATTGCAAGAAATGGGTGAAGTTAAATTAATGAATCGCATTGATAGAAAATATGTTTTTCATAAAGAAAAATTACCTGAGATTATGGAAGCATGTGTTGAAGATTATTTTTTGTTTAAAATATCAGGCAACTCATATCGTACTTATTTAACTACCTATTTTGACACGCCCGACTTAAAAATGTATAATCAACATCATAACGGGAAACTGAACAGGTATAAAATAAGAGAAAGAGAATATGCAGATACGGGTGATAAATTCTTTGAGCTAAAATTTAAAAGCAATAAAAATGTAACTAAAAAGCGAAGAATAAATATTACAAAACCGGAAAGCAGGAGAAAAATAAATGAATTTGTTTCAAAGGAAACTCCTTTTAGCTATCCACAATTAGGCGAATCTATAAAAAATAAGTTTACAAGAATAACATTGGTAAGCAAAATGCTGAATGAAAGAATCACCATTGATTTTAGAATTCAGTTTTATACGCAGAAAGGAATTTATGCTTTACCCGATTTGGTAATAATAGAACAAAAAAAATTAAGAACAGTAAAGCATACACAATTAACTTCTGTATTAATGGAAAACAGAATTTTTTCAACCGGATTCAGTAAATATTGTATGGGTTTGGTATTAACTAACAAAAGTATTAAAGCAAACAGGTTTAAGTCAAAAGTAAATTATTTAAAGAAGTTAAATATAGAAACAAACTTTACAGGTTATTTGTAATTTTTTTTAAAGCTATATTCGCCATACATTTTATAACTTTGCCATTTAAATAAAAATATGCCTTTAAATATGTTAACAGCTATTTCGCCTATTGACGGAAGATATAGGAATAAAGTATTTGAACTGGAAAATTATTTTTCAGAATTTGCTTTAATAAAATACAGAGTTAAAGTTGAAATTGAATATTTTATTGCACTTTGTGAGCTTCCTTTGCCGCAATTAAAAGCAATTAAAAAGGGAGAATTTAAATTACTGAGAAAAATTGTTACTGAATTTTCAATTGAAGATGCTGAAAAAATTAAGGAAATTGAAAAAATAACAAACCATGATGTAAAAGCAGTTGAATATTTTATTAAGGAAAAGTTTGCAGAAGCAGGTTTGTCTAAATATAAAGAGTTTATACATTTTGGATTGACCTCGCAGGATATTAATAATACTGCCACACCGCTTTTGTTAAAAGATGCTTTAAACGCAATTTATATTCCTTTGTTAGATAATTTAATTAAACAATTTGCATTAAAAACAAAAGAATGGAGTGATATTCCTATGTTAGCCAGAACACATGGCCAACCGGCATCGCCAACACGATTAGGAAAAGAATTATCGGTTTTTACCGAGCGTTTAAAAGTTCAACTAAAATCATTGGGACAAATGTCATTCCCGGCAAAATTTGGCGGTGCTACCGGAAATTTCAATGCACATTTTGTTGCCTATCCTAAAGTAGATTGGAATAGATTTGCAAACCTGTTTGTTGAAAAAACTCTGGGACTTAGTCGTTCATATCCAACTACGCAAATAGAGCATTACGATAATTTAGCTGCTATTTTTGATTGTTTAAAACGTTTAAATACCATTTTAATTGATTTTAGCCGCGATATTTGGATGTACATTTCAACTGAATATTTTAAGCAAGAAATTAAAAAAGGAGAAATTGGCTCATCAGCAATGCCGCATAAGGTAAATCCAATTGATTTTGAAAATGCCGAAGGAAATCTGGGAATGGCCAATGCTGTTTTCGAACATTTGTCTGCTAAACTTCCTATATCGAGGTTGCAAAGAGACTTAACCGATTCAACTGTATTAAGGAACATTGGCGTTCCTGTAGCACACAGTATTATTGCCATAAAATCGTTGCAAAAAGGCTTTGGAAAGTTAATTGTAAATAATGAAAAAATAAAGAATGACTTAGAAGATAACTGGGTGGTAATTGCTGAGGCCATTCAAACAATTCTCAGAAGAGAAGGAGTTTCTAATCCTTATGAGATAGTAAAAGAGTTAACACGCTTAAATAAAAAAACAGGAAAAGCGGCTTTTATTGACTTTATTGAGAAACTAAAGGTGGATAAGAAAATAAAAGATGAATTAAAATCAATTTCTCCCTTTAACTATACTGGTATAAGATAATTAGATAATAATTAATTGTTATATTGCTACAGAACAAAGTCTGAAAAACTATAAATGAGAGAAGAAAACAAAAATATACGGTGGAAACAAATATTCATTAATTGTAACAAAGCTTTCCATCAATTTGCCAAATATGTTTCACAAGAAGAAATGAATGAATTAGAAAAACAGGGTTTAATTAAATATTTGTTTTAATGGACAGACTCTTACTGTAAATATGACTATTTTGCAATTATCATTTGTGATGAGATAATTAAGTGTAATGAACCAGAAGGAAGATAAGAAGTTATAAGATTTTAATAGTATTAATTAACCCGCCTTTAAATTATTATGCTGAAAAATTAATTATCGAAACATTATTATTATAACTAAAAGTAAAAAAAACAGACTCATACAATATGAAAAAATTTATTAAAGTATTACGTTTTCTAATGCCTTATAAGGTATTAGTTGCGTTTAATATATTCTTCACGCTGTTATCGGTTTTATTTAGCCTTTTCTCATTAACAATGGCTATCCCGATTTTGGGGATTTTATTTAAAACACAACCTGTTATTGAAACATTGCCGGCTTTTCAGTTTTCAACTGATGTATTAATGGCTATTTTCAATTATTATGTTAGTGCAATAATATTAAAGTTTGGTGCTGCATGGGCTTTAGGTTTAATTTGTATGTTATTTATAACCTTAACTTTTTTAAAAACATTTTTTGCCTACTTGTCAATGTATGTTCTTTGTCCAATTAGGGATGGAATTGTCCGCGACGTAAGAAATATGATTTATTTTAAAATCATTTTGCTTCCGTTAGCATACTTTTCCGAAGAACGCAAAGGAGATATTTTGGCAAGAATTACTTCCGATGTGCAAGAGGTAGAATGGTCTATATTAAGCTCGTTTCAGGTAATTTCAAGAGTTCCGTTAACTATAATTATTTTCTTGATTTATTTGTTTGCTACCAGTTTTCAGTTAACCATTGTAGTTTTAATTTTATTGCCTATTTCCGGTTATATCATTGGCCGGTTAGGTAAAAACTTAAGAAAATCCTCATTGGCCGGACAGCAAAAACTTGGTTTGTTGCTCTCTTTGGTTGAGGAAACATTATCAGGGCTTAGAATAATAAAAGCTTTTAATGCTCAGGAAAAGGTTAAAAGAAGATTTCAGAAGCAAAATAATCTTTATACGCAGATAATGATAAAAATGAACCGAAGAAGATATTTGGCTTCACCGCTAAGTGAATTTTTGGGTGGAATAGTAGTAGTTATTGTAATGTGGTATGGTGGTTCTTTAGTACTGAATTCAAACAGCCTGCTAACACCACAGGTTTTTATAACCTATATTTTAATATTTTCACAAATTATTAACCCTGCCAAATCGTTGTCAACTGCTTATTATAACATTCAAAAAGGTTTAGCTTCTATCGATAGAATTAATAAAATTATTAAAGCAAAAGATACGATTACTGAAATTAAAAAACCTGTTCAAATTAAAAGTTTTAATCAATCAATTGAATACCGAAAAGTATCGTTTAAATATGAAAACGAATATGTTTTAAAGGATATTAACCTTATAATAGAAAAAGGCAAAACCATTGCCCTTGTGGGGCAATCAGGTTCGGGAAAATCTACTTTGGTTGATTTGCTTCCTCGTTTTTATGACGTTAGCGAAGGTGAAATAAAAATTGATGGCCATAATATTAAATCGCTTAAAGTTAACCATTTAAGGGAACTTATGGGTAATGTGAATCAGGATTCTATTTTGTTTAACGATACTATTTTCAATAACATTGCTTTTGGAGTGCATAATATTAGCAGAGAAGAAGTAGAAGCAGCGGCAAAAGTAGCTAATGCCCATGAATTTATTCTTCATACCGAAAACGGTTATCAAACAAATATTGGCGACAGGGGAAATAAATTATCGGGAGGCCAGCGGCAACGTATAAGTATTGCAAGGGCTGTGCTTAAAAACCCGCCTATTTTGATTCTTGACGAGGCTACTTCATCGCTCGATACCGAATCGGAACAATTGGTTCAACAGGCTTTAAATAACCTGATGAAAAACAGAACTTCCATTGTTATTGCTCACAGATTATCAACGGTTCGTGATGTAGATGAAATTTGTGTTTTGCACGAAGGCAAAATTGTAGAGCGGGGCAGCCATAATGAATTGATGAAAATAAATGGTTATTATAAAAAATTAATAGATTTACAAATGTTTAAATAGTGTCAGTAAAAAACTCCCTGTTTTACGAGTGTATTTATAGCAACCAATTATTTACAAAAAAATGAAGCTTTTAATTGTTGAAAATTCCATAATTCCTGTTTTAACTTATGGTGGGACACAGCGCGATATTTGGGCACAGGGAAAAGAAATGGTTAAGATGGGACATGAAGTTTCATACCTCGTTAAAAAAGGGTCAAAATGTTCGTTTGGTGAAATCATTCCTTATAACGAAAAAGAACCTGTTGACACACAAATACCCGATTATGTTGATGTAGTACACTTTCATGCACCGCTGAAAGAGAAAATTACCAAAAAACCTTACATGATAACTATTCATGGAAATGGAAAGCCAAACGAAGTTTTTGATATAAATACTGTTTTTGTTTCAAAAAATCATGCAGAGCGGCACAATTCCGACCAGTATGTTTATAACGGACTGGATTTGGAAGAACTGGGCGATGTGGATTTAAATACCAAAAGAAATCATCTTCTTTTTTTAGCAAAAGCTTCGCGTCGTGAAAAAAACCTGAAAGGAGCCGTTAAAATAGCAAAAAAAGCAAATTATCCGCTTGCTGTTGTTGGTGGCAAAAAATTATCATTCAATAAAAAAATTGTTTATCATGGCATGATGGGAGGGGGTAAAAAAAATAAAATTATTCAACACTCAGATGCATTGCTCTTTCCAATTCGCTGGCATGAGCCGTTGGGATTGGCAATTTTAGAGAGTTTATATTTTGGATGCCCGGTTATTGGTACTAAATATGGGTCGCTTCCTGAGTTAATTTCTGAAGATATGGGCTTTTTGTCAAACAGTTATTCTGAAATGATTAATGCTGTAAATCATATTAATCAATTTAATAGAAAAAAATGCCATGAATTTGTATGCGATAATTTTTCAGCACGAAAAATGACCGAAGATTATTTAATATTGTATGAAAAAATTTTAAATGGGGAAAAATTGAACAGGCAACAACCAAAAAGTTTAATTCAGGAAAAGCAGAAATTATTACCAATTGCCGACTAATTTATCATAAAAAAAATATTAAATATGAAAGTTTCCGGTTTTACTTTTGTAAGGAATGCTATAAAATACGATTATCCTGTTAAAGAAGCAATCTTGTCAATATTGCCTCTGTGCGATGAGTTTATTGTTGCTGTGGGTAATTCAGAGGACGGCACACTGGCATTCATTAAAAGTATTCAATCGGGAAAAATCAAAATAATTGAAACAGTCTGGGATGATAATTTGGTAAAAGGGGGCCAGGTGCTTGCCGTAGAAACTAATAAAGCTAAACAGGCTATTTCAAAAGATTCCGATTGGGCTTTTTATATTCAGGGCGACGAAGTTGTTCATGAAAAATACCATGCGGCAATTAAATCGGCCATGGAAAAATTTAAAAGCAATAACAAAGTTGACGGCTTGTTGTTCAACTATGCACACTTTTATGGTTCGTACGATTATCTCGGAGATTCAACAAAATGGTATAGGAAAGAAATACGTGTAATTAAAAACAGAGATAATATTTATTCGTATAAAGATGCGCAAGGCTTTAGAAAAGAGGATAATAAGAAATTAAATGTAGTAGATGTTAATGCTTCAATTTACCATTACGGTTGGGTAAAGCCACCCAAGGCCATGCAAAATAAACAGCTTAATTTTAATAAACTTTGGCATGACGATAAGTGGATTGAAAAAAACGTTCAGCCGGTAGCAGAATTTGACTATTCTCAAATTGACGGGTTAAAACATTTCAGGGGAACACATCCATTGGTAATGCAAGAGAGAATTAATAAACTAAACTGGAAATTTGAATTTGATGTTTCGCGAACAAAATATTCTGCAAAAGAAAAACTAAAAAGGTTTATAGAGAAACTAACAGGTTACAGAATTGGCGAATATAAAAACTATAAGCTATTAAAAAACCAAAATTAATATATCTGATAAATAATTGGGGGATTAGAAATTTGCATTATACGAGAATTATAATTGTCGTTTTAGGTGTAACATTATTTTTTCATTCTTGCGATAAAGCACATTCTGGCGATTGTTTCACGTCAACCGGTGATATTGTTGCCGAAACACGTATGTTGGATGATTTCATATATTTAAGCATTTATGATAATTTTAATGTTTATTTAATTACCGATACTTTAAATAAAATTGAAATTAAAGCAGGTAAAAATCTTATTCCTAATATTACTACTGAAATAGTTGACGATACTTTAAAAATTAGAAACACCAATACTTGCAATTGGGTGCGGAGTTATAAAAAGCCTTTCGATTTATATATTACTTCAAATACCATGCGGCGGCTTTTTGTTTGGGGGCACAGCAATGTTGAAACTGTAAATGCTTTTAAAGCCCGTTATTTTTATGTAGAAGCAGCATCTCCAATATCAAGTATGAAATTAGATGTTGATGTTTCAACTTTTTACTTCTCGGCTGTTTATACAACCGGCGATTTTTTTCTTACCGGCATAACCGATTCGCTACGGGTTTTTAATTATGGAACAGGCTATGTTTTTGCAAAAAATCTGGAATCAAGGCGCTGTTGGGTTTTAAACAGCTCAACGGGTGATTGCCAAATTAGTACAAGCAAACGTTTATACGTTGAAATATACAATTCGGGAAATGTCTATTATTCCGGTAATCCGGGTTTAATAGATACTATTGATATAAGTTCAACCGGTAAATTAATTAAATATTAGAATTTGATTTTGAAAACCTTACAAAAAATATATTTATCTTTTTTTATTGCTTTATTGCCTTTAACCTGTTGGAGCCAAAATAGCATTCAACAACAGTATTTTAGTTTTTCCTCACAATATGGGTTTACAATTCCTTCTGTACAAACAAATAAGTATTTTATTCAGAGTCGTTTAACAGGATTGAATTTATATTTAGGTAAAACAAATTCTGATTCTGCCAGTTGGTCTGAATCTTTTCGCAATCCAATTTATGGAGCGGGTATGCAATATCAACAATTTACTGAAAATGAAATATTAGGCAATGCATACACTTTTTATTATAAAATTAGTATTCCTTTTTTTCCGGTAAATAAAGTGGGATTTTATTATTCAACCGCAATAGGTACTACAATTATTCCTAAATCTTTTCACCCGCAGGTTTATTACCTTAATCATGCTAACGGTTCAAAATTCAATGTTTTTGCACATTTCGGATTACAATCCGGGATAAATTTTTATAAAAATTACATACTTTTATTGGCTGTGAATTATTATCATATCTCTAATGGAAATATTAAATTGCCAAACAACGGGTTAAACCTCTTGGCTGCCGAAATAGGTGTTAATTACAAATTTCAGACAATTAAAAATACAAGAAAGTTTAAGAAGCCGATTCGCGAAAATAATACTAAGTATTTAATAACAATTTCAGCCGGGAGCAAGCAAACCGCAATTCTGGGAAATAATTATTCTGTTTTTGTTGCAGAAACAAATTATTATCCTTTCAGCTTTAAAAAACGCAGTTTAGGAATGGGTGTAGATTTGGTTGCGGATAAATCTTTAAAAAATAAAATACAGAACGATTCTATTTTAACGGGCAGTAAAAGTCAATATTTATATAGTGGTATTTATTTTTCGCACACGTTAAACTTAAACAAAGTTCAAATTGTTACAAATTTGGGTGTATATATTGATTATTATAAAATCATAAATGAAAATTTGTTCTATTATTTGGGATTGCGATATTCTTTATACAAAAATATAATTGGCAGTTTTGGCTTAAAGGCAAACCTGAATGGTGGCGATTATTTAACGTGGGGAGTGGGTTATTACTTAAAGTGACTTTAAAAAAAGGAAAGAAATTAATCATATTACTAACATTTATTGAAGAAAAAAGAATTTGTGATGCAAAATTTTAGGTTAAAAGTATTCCTTACAGTTGCTAAAAGACTTAGCCTTACCAAAGCGGCAGAGGAATTATTTATTTCACAACCGGCTGTTTCAAAACATATTAATGCTATTGAAAAAGAATTTAAAATTAAATTGTTTGAACGAAAAGGGAATAAAATTTACCTTACCCATGCCGGCGAAATCTTGTTAGAATATGCAAAAAAGATTGAAAACCTTTACAATAAATTAGATTTTGAAATAAGTGCTTTGAATAATATAAAAAAGGGAAATTTGAATATTGGTGCAAGCACAACCATGACACAATATATAATCCCTCCTTTGTTGGCAAGTTTTCATCATAAATTTAAAAACATTAGGGTTAACCTGATTAATGGAAATACCGAACAAATTGAAAATGCTTTATTGAACAGCCAGATTGACATTGGCATTATTGAAGGACATGCTAAGCGAAGGGAGTTTAAATACATTAAATTTTTGAAAGATGAGATTGTATTAATTGCTAACTCAACGCATCATTTAGTTAAAAAGGGTGAAATAAATGTTGAAAAACTAAAGGAATATCCTTTGTTACTACGTGAGGAAGGTTCCGGTACTTTAGATGTAATTAAATTTCATCTTAGTAAATTGAATTTAAAGCTTTCTGATTTTAATATTGAAATGAATTTTGGCAGTACCGAAGGAATTAAAAATTATATCAGAAATTCAAAAGCCTTGGCTTTGCTTTCTGTTTATAGTGTTTTAAACGAATTAAAAGGTGGCGAATTTGCAATTATTGACTTGAAAGATATTGAAATGAGCCGCTATTTTCATTTTATTAAAGCAGAAGGCCAAAATGATGAACTCTCGGAATTATTTATTCGTTTTGCATTTAATTATAACTTTTAGTTATAAAGCCTAACTTTTTTTCATTTGACAATAAGTTTATTATACTGTTAATTTGATAGAAATTTAATCTTAATAAGTTAACTTGATATAATTTATTGTTATGAATACAGCGATTTTAATCTTTGTTTTGGGGGCAGTTTTTGGATTAATAATTCAATATGCCAGTCTGAATAAATTTAATGTAATTAGTGGGCAAGCCTTGTTAACCAACAATACTGTTCTTAAAACAATTGCAGTTGCAATTGGGCTTGGAGCTATTTTACTTAGTTTAGAAATCAGCTTAGGAGTAGCATCGTATCATATAAAACCTTTTATATTAGGCGGTATAATATTGGGAGGAATAATATTTGGTGCCGGCATGGCTATTTTAGGATATTGTCCGGGAACACTTGCAATTTCAATTGGCGAAGGTTCGTTAGATGCTTTGGTTGGCATTATGGGTGGATTAACAGGTGGATTGGCTTTTACACTTTTGTTGCCGTCAATACATAATTTACTGGGCCCTGATTTGGGAAAACTTTCATTGTTTTCAATAACCGGAGGATTGTCATTTATTTATTATTTTTTGCTATTGTTGCTTGGTGCAGGATTCATTTTGATGGCTTTTTGGATAAATAAAAAAGATAAAAAGGCAGATAATAAGTGGCTGATTGCCGGTATTGCACTGGCAATTTTAAATGGAATAGTTTTTCTGAAATCTGTAACTAACAGGCCTATTGGAGCATCTACTTCATATCCTTACCTTGTCGATTTTTTAACAGGGGCTACAAAAAACAGTTATTTTCAAAAAATTGAAACACCCGGTAATTGGGAGCTAATATTTTTATTCGGAGCTTTTATAGCAGTTTTAGTAAATTCAATAATAAAAAAGCAGTTTAAGTTTAAATTGATATATAGCAACTGGGAAGAGCGCTTTGGAAATTCTAAACTAAAAAGAATTATTTGGGCATTTATTGGTGGTTTTATTTTAATTTTTGGTGCAAGAATGGCTGGTGGTTGTACAAGTGGACATATCATTTCAGGAGGAATGCAACTGTCTGTTAGCAGTTTGGTTTTTGCATTTTTTGTATTTGCATCGTTAATAATAACCGGTAAATTGTTTTACAGAAAACAGGATATGTAAAATATTACTTATATATATTGTTAAATCATTCAAGCGAAATTTCAATCTTGGCTTTTGTTCAAAACCCCTGTCAGCTAATACGATTCTTACTGATTGCAAGTAAAGCGCATATAAGCGTACCTGAAAAAAAGCGTCATCTAATTAATTATAAGTTTATTACTGAATATCTTATTATCCTTGTTTTTAAAAACAAGCAGATACATTCCCTGAGCTATATTTGACAGATTTATTTCAAATTCCTTAGAATTATATATTTTATTTTCAAATACTTTCTTCCCATCTATATTGTAAATAGCAAGAGTGCCTGTTTCGTTCGTTGGAAATGAAATATTAATATTTTTTGCCGAAGGGTTTGGAAATACGTATATTTGAAAAGTTTTATTTATTGGAATACCTGATATGGTTGGCATACATTCATCAAATCCATTGTTAAAGTATAATATTTCATCGTTTTGTTTGAAGCAGATTAAATTACCCCATATACCATTACTAGGCAAATCGCCTGATGTAAAAAGCAATCCCCTGGTATTTCCAATGCCCTCAATCCATTCTACCCAAGAATAATTCTTAAAATGATACACTTTTCTTAATGTATTATCTATTTGTATCGTGTCTATATTTTCAATTACACTCTCAACATAGTTAGTTGGTGGATTTCCAAAATATATTGTATCTCCTACATTTTTTGAAAAATCGTACAGTAAAAGTTCTTCAACGTAAAACCAATATGACACGGGTTTAAATTCATGTAAAATAGTATCTCCTTTAAAATAAACTCTTTTCATACTATCTTCACGTATCCCTCCAAAATATGTGGCATTATTTATATTAAATACAGTATCATAAAAAAGATATAGTTTCTTATAAATAAGGGAGTTGATAATAGTATCCTCACCAGATAGGGCAAATCTTTCAAGAGAAGGGACTACAGTATCATCCCATGGTGGATAATAAATCTCACTCCATATTGGTTTTACGTTGAAGAACTTTTACTGTACGATTTTTCAAAAAATGT
>JAADFW010000261.1 GCA_013152655.1 Chlorobiota bacterium | reverse complement strand
TTTTTTTTAATTATCAATATAAAGAATAGAAAAAAATATATAAGATTAACTAATTCTTTTGAAAGAATTTAAAAAAGAACTTAATCTTATTTATGTAATACTAATCGACAAATCAACTGTAAATTGTTGCAATAATTGTTCGCAAATTGGCATTATTCCTAAATTCACAAAAATAGATTCCTTGCCAAATCCCCATATTTAAACTTTTATTGGTTATTGGAATAGTTAATGAGTTTCCAAATAATGAACTTTTAATATGTGAAGGCATATCGTCTATTCCTTCGCTCAAATGTGTGTATAGTATTTTATTTTCAGGAATTAATTGATTTAGAAAAGATTCAAAATCAATTCTGACTGACGGGTCAGCATTTTCATTTATTGTTAATCCGGCAGAGGTGTGTTTTAAAAAAATATTAAGAAGGCCATTTTCTGGTAATTCAGGGAGATTATCTAAAATTAATTTTGTAATTAAGTGATATCCCCTGCTATAATTTGATAATTGAATTTCTTTTTGAAAAATCATGATTAAAGTAATATTTTATTATTTATTTAGTTTTCTTTGAGACATAACTTATTTAATAGTATAAAGCTAAAAATATATTTTTTTACTTTTGAGCTTTATTTAAAATAAAATTCAATTAATGATAAAATACAACCTGGTATTTTTCCTTGTAATATTGTTTTCTTTTCAAATAGAAGCGCAAAACGATTCGGTTATTCAATTGTCTGGTTTTATAACGGTTGATTCTGCCAAGGCTGTTCCTTATGCACATATTATTAATATTACAAAAAACCAGGGTACTTTGAGTAATTTTCAAGGATTCTTTTCGTTTGCCTTAGAAAAAAGCGATACAGTATTATTCTCTTCGTTAGGGTTTAAACATAAATTACTAATTTTGCCTGATTCTATTAAAACTACTGAATATTTTCTAAATATTCATATGGAAGTTGATACATTCTTAATTAATGAAATTGAAGTTTTTCCATGGCCTACATATGCCCAGTTTAAACAAGCTTTTTTAGAATTAGATATTCCGGATGATGATTATGAACGTGCTTTGAAAAATATTGAAATAATTAATATCCAAAAATATGCTGAATCTTCATATGCTGACGCAGGTTTGAGCTACAAAACATATATGAATCAGCAATACAATCAACTATATTCGCGTGGCCAGTATCCTATTAATAATTTACTTAATCCGCTTGCATGGGCAAAATTTATAAAAGCTATAAGAAATGGTGATTTTAAACGTGAAAAAGATAAGGATAAATAAATTCAAATTAAAAGAACTAAATTATTGATTGTGCCGTTTAGCTTAATATTTAATAAAAAATTCTTTAGTATGATTGTTAAAAAGAAGTTATCTCTTCTTATCCTTTTTATTCTTTGTTCGTTAATTTCTAAAAGTCAGAATAAAGGTACTATATATGGAACAATGACTGATGAGAAAGGAAATCCGATTGAACTTGTAAATATTGCGGTAATGGGATATCCTATTGGTACCATTACAAACAGGGAGGGTAATTATAGAATAAAAGTTCCTGTAAATAAAGATATCCAAATAGTTTATTCATGTATTGGGTATGAAACAAAAACTCTTCATTTTAATATTGATACTTCTATTGCTGTTGAAGCAAACAGTATTCTTAAACGTTCTTTAAATACTATTAATGAAGTTAACATTATTGATGACAGAGAACGTAAGACTAATTTAACTCGCATTAATCCTAAAGTGGCAAATTTGTTACCTGATGCTTCAGGTAATATTGAAGCTATTATTAAAACGATGCCGGGTGTTTCTTCTAATAATGAATTAAGTTCTCAATATTCTGTAAGAGGTGGCAATTATGATGAAAACCTTGTTTATGTAAATGATATAGAAATTTATCGTCCGTTTCTTATCAGGTCAGGACAACAAGAAGGATTAAGTTTTATTAATCCAGATATGGTTGCCAGTATTTTATTCTCTGCCGGAGGATTTCAAAGCAAATACGGCGATAAAATGTCATCGGTTCTTGATATTAAATATAAAAAGCCTTATCAATTTGGTGGTTCTGCTTCACTTAGTTTATTAGGTGGCTCACTACATCTTGAAGGTTCTTCAAAAAACAGAAGATTTACACATATTACAGGATTCAGGTATAAAACATCGCAATATATGCTAAATACACTTGATACCAAAGGTGAATACCAACCTGCATTTACTGATTTTCAAACTTTTTTAACTTACCATTTGACCGATAATTTGGAAATAAACTTTTTAGGAAATTTTGCCCAAAATAAATACACATTTATCCCTGAAAGCAGAAATACTTCATTTGGAACTATTAGCGAAGCACTACAATTGTATGTTGCATTTGACGGAAGTGAATTAGACAGGTTTGCAACATCAATGAGTGCTGTTTCATTAAGTTATAAACCAACTAATAAACTTGAATTGAAATTAATAAGCTCTGTTTTTAGAACTGCTGAAGAAGAGACTTTTGATATTAAAGGCCGGTATGCGTTGAATGAATTGGATAAAAACATTGGAAGTGATAATTTGGGTGATAGTGTTGCAAACTATGGAATCGGAACTTTTATTCGACATGCAAGAAATTTTTTAGATGTTGTAGTGTCTAACACAGAACACAAGGGAAGTTATAAAACAAAAAACAATGCTTTGCTATGGGGTATTAAAGCTCAAAATGAATTTGTGAAAGATAAAATATCAGAGTGGAGAATGATAGATTCAGCCGGTTATAGCCTGCCATATTCTGATACAAGTGTTGATATGCAATCAAGGTTGGCATCGCATATTTTGCTGAATACTTTTCGTTTTTCTTCATATTTACAAGAAACTTATTCATTTAATATAAACAATTTGGATATTGACTTTACCGGAGGCTTGCGTTTTGGTTATTGGAATTTTAATAACGAACTCTTGTTTAGTGAACGCTTTTCTGTTGCATTAAATCCAAACTGGAAAACCGACATATTATTCAAATTATCATACGGAACATATTATCAACCACCTTTTTATAAGGAACTTAGAGATGAACAAGGAATATTAAATCATCAGATTAAATCACAAAAATCGACACATTATGTTATAGGAAGTGATTTGAATTTTAGAGCCTGGAACCGAAGATTTAAATTCATTTCAGAAATTTATTATAAAAAACTTGAAAATTTAATACCATATAATATTGACAATGTTAAGATTAAGTATTCAGCAAAGAATAATGCTCATGGTTTTGCAAAAGGGATTGATTTAAAGGTTAATGGAGAATTTGTAAAAGGTGTCGATTCATGGGCCAGTTTATCAATTATGAATACTGAAGAGGACTTAATTGATGATTATTATTATGAGTATTATAATTCTGATAATGAAAGAATAAATTTTGGTTATACTGAAAACGATAAAATTGTTGATAGTATAAGAATTGAACCGGGTTTTATACCAAGGCCGTCTGATCAGTTAATAAATTTTGCTTTGTTTTTCCAGGATTATTTACCAAGAAATCCATCATTTAAAATGCATTTGACAATTATGTTTGGTTCAAGCTTAAAATTTGGCCCTCCTGATGGAGAAAGATATCAGGCTATTAATAAAATGCCTCCATATCGCAGAGTTGATATAGGATTTTCAAAGATTTTAATAGATGAAAATAATAGTTTAAAAAATGATTTTTTAAATAAAAATGTAAAAAACTTATGGGTTAGTGTTGAAATATTAAATTTATTAGCTGTTAATAATACAATATCTTACGAATGGATAACTGATATAAGAAACAGGCAATATGCTGTTCCAAATTTTTTAACTTCGCGTAGATTAAATATAAAAATAATTAGCAAATTCTAATATGTGTTTTTAAAATATACAATAGTTGTCAATGAAATTTATCTACCCTTCATTTTTATTTGCATTAAGTGCTATATTAATTCCCATTATTATTCATTTTTTTAATTTTAGAAAATATAAAACAATATATTTTTCTGATTTATTTTTTTTAAGAAACATTGAGCAAGATTCAAAATCAAGAAACAGGTTAAGGCATTTACTTGTTTTATTTACACGTATTCTTATAATAGTATTTCTTGTTTTAGCTTTTGCAAAACCATATATTCCATTAAATCATAAAACTATACAGGGTTCTAATTATATAGTTGCAATTTATATTGATAATTCATTTAGCATGGAAGCAGAAGCAAAAAGTGGCAAGTTGATTGAAATTGCAAAAAAGAAAGCAATTGAAGTAGCAAAAGCTTACCCGCCTTCAACAAAGTTTCTATTAACAACAAATAACTACGAAGTAAAACTGAATCATGTTATAAATATTGATCAAATAGTAAACGAAATTAGTAATGTAAAAACAACTTCCATTACACGAACAATAGATGAAATTAGAGTTAGGCAAATTGAACTGGCAAATGATTTTAGTTCAAACAATAGTAATAAATATGTTAAAGAATTTTATTGGATAAGTGATGGACAAAAGTCAACCTTTACACTTAAAAATATAAATGATTCTTTAAATTATTCTACAAACATTTTATTACTTGCTTCTGAAAACCTTGGCAATATTTATATTGATTCCTGTTGGTTTACAACCCCAGCAAGAATTTTTAAGCAAGTTGACAAATTAAAAATTAAGATTAACAATAATTCAAATAAAGAATATTCCAATTTTCCTCTGAAATTATTTATTAATGATTCACTAAAAGCTATTTCAAATATTTCGCTGAAACCTAACTCATATGGAATTGCAGAAATGACTTATACTAATGCTAAAAAAGGAATGATGAATGGGAAAATAGAAATTAATGATTACCCCATAACATTTGATAATAAACTATATTTCAATTATTTAATTGCAGAAAAATCAAATATTTTAATTATTAATGAAAAAGAAGAAAACATTTATTTGAATGCTTTATTTGAGAAGGATGATTTTTTTGAGTTGAATAAAGCACCAATTAATAACCTCGATTATTCAAAATTTAACAGATATCAGGTTATAATTTTAAATGGAATTAAAAATTTCTCTACCGGATTTATTCAACAATTGAAGTTATATATGGAAAAAGGAGGAACTGTTGTTGTTTTTCCGGGTAAAAAAATTGATTTAGTATCATACAATAGTTTATTAAATTCTATTAATTCAGTAAAAATTTCCAGACTTGATTCTATAAATATTGAAGCTAATAATATTGCATTTGACAATAAAATATATTATAACGTTTTTTCGGAAAAAAACAGAAAAATAAAATATCCTGTAATTATTAAACATTACAAAATAATTCCTTCTGTACAATCTAATTATTATTCAATAATTGTTGCTAATAATCAGCAACCTGTTTTGTGTGAAACAATGTATAAATCCGGTAAGTTATATTTATTTTCTTTCCCATTATCTCTCGATTTTAGTGATTTCCCTCAAAACCCATTGTTTGTTCCAACATTATATAATATTGCACTTTATAATCAGCAAAATGCCAAATTATATTATATTATTGGTGACAGAAAGAATATTTATATTTCAAAAAATGATAGTATTAATGGAAATAATAAGATTACAATTGCTAATAAGTTTTTGAATTATGAAAATATTATTGAAGGAGGCAATCAAATTAATAATTCGGAAATAAAACTGCCGGATAACATTATTTATTCAGGCTTTTATCAATTACTTGAAGATAATGAGAATTTTGGTTTTGTAGCATTCAATTATTCACGCTTAGAATCAAAATTAGACTGTTATTCAAAAGAAGATTTAAGGGAACAAATAAGGCTAAGAAATTCGCAATCTGTATCAATAATTGATAAAATTGACAAAGACATTACCAACCAAATAAAAGATTATAATTTTGGGCAACAATTATGGAAACTGTTTATCGTATTAGCATTAATTATGTTGGCTTTTGAAATTTTTGTACTGCGGGTTTTTTATAAATGAGGCTATAACAGGAAAACTAAAAGTTATAAAGTTGGATGTCGGGTAGTTAAAAGCTGGGGTGGTGCAGTAGTTATGAGTGTGGATTTGAGTAAGAGCTTGAGTATGTGTGTAAAAATTAGATAATCAGTAATCTTTTTTTGTTGAAGTAAAAAAATAGTTTTATTTATGTTATTAAACTTATAGCTTAAGTTTTGTAATGTGGAAAACTTATTATATGATTGCAAAAAAAATAAATAGTAAACAGGTTTAAAAAATTATTGCTATGGAAGAAATATTAAACAGTAAAATTGCACAGGAATTTGTGGAAAAAGAAGATAAATATGGAGCACATAATTATCATCCGCTACCCGTAGTACTTGACAGGGGAGAAGGTGTTTTTGTTTGGGATGTTGACGGTAAAAAGTATTTTGATTTTTTATCAGCCTATTCAGCAGTTAACCAAGGACATTGCCATCCCAAAATTGTTAATGCATTAACTGAACAAGCTCAAAAACTTACTTTAACTTCAAGAGCTTTTTACAATAGTACGTTAGGCGAATACGAAGAATTTATCACCAAATATTTTGGTTATGACAAAATTCTACCTATGAATACGGGTGCTGAAGGTGATGAAACAGCATTAAAATTATGTAGAAAATGGGCTTATACAAAAAAAGGAATTCCTGAAAATGAAGCAAAAATAATTGTTTGTGATGGAAATTTCCATGGCAGAACAATAACTGTAATTTCAATGTCAACTGATCCTGATTCTTATGGAGGGTTTGGCCCTTTTACACCGGGTTTTGTAAAAATACCTTACAATGACCTTGATGCATTAGAAAAAGAATTGGAAGATAATAATGTTGCAGGATTTCTGGTAGAGCCTATTCAGGGTGAAGCTGGTGTATTTGTCCCTGATGAGGGTTACCTGAAGAAGGCTTATGAAATGTGTAAAGCTAAAAATGTTTTATTTATTGCCGATGAAGTTCAAACCGGAATTGCGCGAACGGGTAAATTACTTGCATGCGATTACGAAGATTTTAAGCCCGATGTTTTAATCTTAGGCAAAGCTCTTTCAGGTGGTGTATTTCCAATCTCAGCTGTATTGGCTGACGATGATATAATGCTATGTATAAAACCGGGTGAGCATGGTTCAACTTTTGGTGGAAATCCAATAGCCAATAAAGTTGCTATTGCTGCTTTAGAGGTAGTTAAAGAAGAAAAATTAGCTGAGAATGCGTACAGATTAGGTAAAATATTCAGAGAAGAATTAAGCAAAATAAAATCTGATATGATTGAGTTAGTTAGAGGTAAAGGTTTACTTAATGCGATTATTATTAAGCCTAAAAATGGTAAAACAGCTTGGGATGTTTGTTTAGAATTAAAAAATAATGGTTTAATTGCTAAGCCAACACATGACCATATAATACGGTTTGCTCCGCCATTAGTAATTAATGAAGAGCAGTTACATGAAGCAATTGGTATTATTAGAAAAACAATTGAACAAATGAGTTAATTTTTTATTTTTTTTGAAATTAAGCCGATTCATTTTTTGGATCGGTTTTTTTGTTTATATAAATAAAGTATCACATTTTTAAATTATATTTATTATTACAAATATCTAATCGTTATGAAACGAGAATCAACTTTAAAAATGAATAAAATGATTTATCGGTTTTTAGGAATAATTGCAATTCTATTTTTTCTTGTAAATTCCAATGTACAAAGTCAGGAACGGGAGAAGCCGAAAGTTGATTGTAATAAAGATACTTTAATAGTAATATCTGATAAAATAATATGCAAAAACAAAATATATATTAATAGGTCAGGCTTATTAAATTCTGATTCTCTTAGCGTTAATCTTCCCGGATTTACAATCTATTCTTACTATGTATCATCATTTACTTTAGGCCATAACTTAAATGTAAATGTAGCATCCGGCATAATTTCTAATGAATTGAAAAAAGCCATCGATTCAAAAGAAATTCAATATAAATTTCTCAACTTTAGTGAGATTCTTCTATTAGATGAAAAGAATAACATTGTTAAACCTACGTTATATAATTTCAAAATAATATTTTTAGATTAAATAATTTTATAAATTAGCCTCATATTGTTTTACTCAATTAAATAATTCATGTTAAAATCAAGAACACTTTTTTTCACAATTAGCTTTTTTTTAATCCTTCCGGTTTTGTCATTTAGCCAACGATGCGGAAGTTATCACATAACACATGGCAATTTTTCTGAAAACAAATTTTACCAAATTCATAAAGAAGCATCCAGAAGTGCATTATTTGTAAAAGGAGAAACTTCACATATGTATTTGGAAGTATTTAATGGTAGAGATTATAGAATTTCTATTACGCATGATGACATATTAGGAGGCCCGATTCGTTTTAAACTTATCGATCAGGAAGACGATGCACTTTTATACGATAATGCCAATGATAATTATACACAGGAATTTGAATTTACAGTAACAAAATCACGGATGTTAATTATAGAAATTTCTGTTCCGGGGAGTAGTGTTGGACTGGAAAAAACGAGTCAGGAAAAAGGGTTGTTTAAAAAAGATACTGAAATTGGCTGTGTTGGTGTTTTAATTGAACACATGATAACTCCAAGAAAAGGTTTTTAAAGAATATTTGAATGAAGCAATTTATTGTTTTCTTATCCGGATTTCTTATTTTACTAATTATTCAAAGTATTGGATTTTCGCAAGATTGTTTTGAGTATTACAAGCAGTGTGAGGAATACAATAAAAAACATTATAAATACGACGATAACACTACAGGTTTATTTTTATCAAGTTATAAACCAGATACCGTTATTTTTGAAGCAGTTACGGGTATTAATTATAAAATATCCATTTGTGCTGACAGCATAAGTATTCCATTACATTTTATTATTGAAAATGAAGAAAATGAAATTTTATTTGACAATAGCTCAGATAATTTAACGCAAGTATTTGAATTTTCAGTTAATAATTATAAAAAATTATCAGTTATTGTTGATATTGATAAAACATGCAATGAACAGATAACAAATTGTAGTGGATGTATGGCTGTTATTATTGAAAAAGCAATTAAGCCTCGTACAGGATTTTAAAAATTCAGGAATTGAATGTAAGATGCTATTAAATAATTCATTATTCATAAATTAAACAGATAAAGTTGTATTTTCGTAGAAACGCAATTTAAGTATTGATGTTAAAAATTAGAAATGTAATATTTGTAATAATTTGTTTTGTTGCTTTTAATAATGCAACAGGACAGGATATGAATTTTACACAATTCCATACTAATTTGCTTGAAATTAATCCGGCTTATGCAGGTTCTGCGTTACAACCGCGTGTTTCAATCAATTATAGAAATCAATGGCCGGGAATAAATGCAGCCTTTGTTACTTATAGCGCTTCATACGACCAGTATTTACAGCCTATTAGAGGAAATATTGGTGTTAAAATATCTGATGACAGGCAGGGCTCAGGTACACTCAACTTTTTTTCGTTTGATGTAATGTATTCGTACAGAGTTAAATTAGGTTATGAATTCTATTTAACCGGAGGCTTGCAAGCAGGCTATAATCAAAGTAAACTGAATTGGGGAAATGTGGTTTTCCCTGATATGATAGACCCAATTCAAGGTTCTGTATTATCAACCGGTGAAGGATTTTCTGATAATATGCAAACCTGGTATCCTGATTTTGCAACAGGACTGACTTCTTATTATAAAGAACATTATTTTGGCTTTTCTGTCCAGCATCTTGCTAAGCCATCTATTTCATTCATTAGTAAAGGCTCAGCACGAATTGATAGAAAATATACCGTTAATTATGGTTATACATTTCCTGTTTATATAAATGGCTGGGTTAAGCCTCATTATTTTATTTCGCCAAGCATTTTGTTTCAAAAGCAAGGCAGCTTTGAGCAAATTTTGTACGGAACTTATGTAGATGCTCGTCCGCTGACGTATGGATTGTGGATTAGACAAAGTTTTGATATTTTACCAAATTCTATTATTTTTTTATTGGGATATAAAAAGAATAATATAAAATTTTCGTACACGTATGATTTAACCTTAACCAAACTTATAGGACTAACTTTTGGCACACACGAAATAGCTTTTATATACCTTATACCTAATAATAAAACTGAACAAAAAGCTTATAAGTCTAAATTGAAAAGTCCGTGGTTTTAACAGGTTAATTATCAATTGGCAAATTAATTTTCTTGTAAATTTTATAAACCGGATATCTGTTTAAATAAGGTTCTGCAAATTTTGACTTTTTATAAATGAAATAGAGCTGCTGCCATGAATTATTAACTAATTCAGGGTTCTCTTTTTTTAATGCTTCCAACTCGCTTTTTATTTGAGGATTCTTTTCTATTAATTCATTAGCATAATCCTCAAACACATAGGCTGAGAACCACTCTTTTTGGTGCAGGACAGACTCAAAATAATTCCAGCAAAAATAGGAATCTTCAAATTGTGGTTCTAAAACTGAAACTATAAACCGAGCAAAAGGTTGGTTGGTATTTATAACATAATCACCCTTGTAAAACTGTACTTTTTCAATTTCATTTTTTACTTCAATATTTTCCAGCGGTTTATGCCAATAATAACTTCTTCTCCCATTAGTATAATTGGTAATGTAATAAGCATTTATGGATAGAACTGTATCTTTTAATAACCTGTTTAATTTAATATTGTTCCATTTAAGGCGTTGAATTACTTCATCCCACGCTTGTGGAATGATATAAAAAGCCGGCTTTTCAACTGTTAAAACAGGTTT
Source organism: Chlorobiota bacterium (assembly GCA_013152655.1). Lineage (GTDB taxonomy): Bacteria > Bacteroidota > Bacteroidia > Bacteroidales > B39-G9 > JAADFW01. The sequence continues at coordinate 14,884 of JAADFW010000261.1, read as the reverse complement.
GTAATAAGCATAATAAGGAATTTCTTTTTCCCAAGGCTTTTCATGGTTATAAAATAAACGTTTATCGCCTGTTATTTTACTCGTATAATATTCAGCTGTGTAACCTTTAAACAAAAAAGAATCAAAATGGGTTGAATCTAAAGTCCATTTTATTGGAAAATTATTAGTTTTTCTATCATATTCAAAAGCTTGTTTTCTAATTTCTCCTATTTTATCAGCGTTCAAACTAACATATTCAATCATGGTACGCAGAAAAGAATATGTACCTAATACTCTGTCTTTGAATGGTTTAAGCATGTGTGACTCGGTGGTGAAACTAAAAGTATTGAACAGGGCAGCATATCCGCTTGAAAAGCGAGGCGGGTCGTAACTGGCAATTAGCCCGCTATCGGGAGTTGCATTGTAGTATTCTACATAGGGAGTCATTTCAAAAGTATATTTCTTCATTCTTTCAAATAGCCAGGGCAGCATCGAATTTTTTAGATAATTGCCCATAGCAGGGTTAAGTTTGCTGTGCAAGGTAGCCAATAACGTCATAACATATTGATAATCGGCTCCGTCAGAAGTGTGCGTATCAATAAAAACATCGGGTTGCCATTGTTGGAAAATTTCAATGAATGATTGTGCATTTTTTGAATCCATTTTAATAAAATCGCGGTTTAAGTCAAGATATTTGGCATTGCCTCTAAAGCCTTTTTCTTCAGGCCCGTTTTGGTTGGCACGGCTGCAACAACTCCTGCTAAGTGCACCGCCAATATTATATACAGGTATAATGCAAATAACCACGTTTTCAAGAAATTGCTGTAAATTATCAATGTTATAGACAATATCATTTGCCAACTGAACGCTGGCATCAATACCGCATGGCTCACCCGGGTGAATTCCATTATTAATGAGAATAATTCTTTTGTTTTTATGCTGTAGCGAAACAGGGTCAAAATCTTCTGACTTTGAAATAACAAAAAGATGTAGTGGTTTTCCTATGTCTGTTGAACCATACTCAATTAATTTACAGAAGCCGGAAACAGAATCTAAATATTGGTAATCGCTTATTGCTTCGCTGTAAGTTAAAGTCTTGTTATTAATATATTGTAAATTGATTTGTGCATAATTATTAACTGCTTTCAGTGAAAAAATAATAATAAATGTTATTATTAAACGAGTAGTTTTCATCTATAAAATTTTAGTTGAATTTATTGTTAATCCATTAAATATTTTAATATATAACCATATTCTACATGCTTTCCTCCAATATAACTAAAATAATAAATTCTCACAGGCCTATTGCATTTTTGCATTTTTGACAATAAAAATCAATATATGAATCAGGTATGTTTTCTTTAGTCTTTGGGATTGGGGGAAAAGAAGTTTTTAGATTATTAATTTTTAAAACCATTCTTTGAAAATATACCCTCAGCCTATCTCTTTTTGTTAATGCCCAAATTTGTTTCTTTTGTTTAATTTTTGATTTAGGAATCATTGATAATATTAATCTGTCCATCACTTTTTGGTCTGATAGCTTTAAGTTTGAATATTCCAAAAATCTATGTTTATCTAAATCCTTTAAACTAAATTTTATCTTTTCACCACATAAATCGCAGTGATATGTTGAAGAAGGATAAGTCTCAAAATCTTCATAATTTGAGTAATTCGTTTTATTAATTAAATCTCCTGCTAATCGTATTCTAATCATTATAGTATCTTGTTTTTATTAAGGTGTATAACGATTGGCACTAAAATTTAGTTGCCGTATTTTTTGTAGTATCTTTTCCCATTTGCTAACATGTTTAAGTAATGGTATTAACTTTCATATTACTTCATCCCGGTAATTAATTAAAGCACGTGTTGTGTATTGCTGCATTAAATTGTATTATTATTTTTCAATCCAATTATTCATTTCATCTACTAAAGGATGAGGCCAATAAATTGCCCATCCTTTGTATGGCATAAATCTGATTTTAAATCCAAAATTAGATTTCCATTTTAAATGAATAGTCATTATTCTAGGTGCAAAAAACAGGATATTTTGCTCAACTTTTTGTATTTCCCATTTTTCAATTTTTATTTTTTTTCTAAATCCTTTTACAATTAAATGATCACCTTCCTTAAAGACATGTTTTAATGATTTTGTGAAGAAAGTTATACCTATAAATAAAATATAAAATAATAGTGGTTGGATTTTAATGAAAAATCCTATTTCTGAATTTTTTAGAAAAAAAACCGGAATTGGTAACAATATAATTGCTATTAAAATCCAACCCAATTTGAAAAAATATGTTAACCTAGATGAAATTCTTATCATTTGCTTTCATTCATTAATCTGCGGCTACCTCTATCTAATGGGCTATGTTTTGTGCGGGATTAAATTGCATTTCACTTTTAAACTGTTACTTTGTTTGCTAATACTTATTTACTTGCAATTTACTGTTTCAACCCACATTAAATAAAGCCTTAATTACCGCCTGTGTGTTTCTCTTTTTCAATTATTTTCCTAAGGTTAATTGAGTTCTGAGGCAAATTATTTTTAGAAATCTCCCAAATCATTTCATAGTCTATTCCAAAATATTCGTGAGCAATTAAGTTTCTTAATCCGTACATTTTTTTCCAAGGAATTTCCGGGTATTTGTTTTTTATATCAAAAGGAACATTCTTTGAGGCTTCTCCAATAATTTCAAAATTCCGAATAATCGCATCAACAATCAAATAATTCATTTTGAATTCTCTAAATTCCATATCTCCGATATATTCTTTAATTCTTAACATTGAAGTCAACATATCTTCGAGATATAAATTGTAGTCTCTGTTTATTGATTTCATACGTATTTTACACTATTTAAAATTATCTGCTTCAATTGTTCTTTTAACCCTTTTTCTGAAACTAAATCAACTTTTAATTTTAATTCATTTTCTAATAATTCCTGAAGGTCAAAAAATTCCCAACCAAGCGGTTTTCTGAAATAAACTAAAATATCAATATCAGAGTCCTTTTCTTGCTCATTGCGTGAATACGACCCAAAATATCCAATTCTATCAACGTAAAATTCTTTTTTGAGTCTTGGTTTTAATTCTTTCAGTTTGCTCTCTATTTCAGTTTGAGTATTCATATTTCAAATGAAAATCTGATTTTTTTTTCGCATCGGTGGCAACATTGTTTATATCAATAATATTATCGCTGATTATTCCAAATTAAATTTTGGTATTATAATTTTACTTTGAAGTTGCTATTTCTTTTAAAATATTGGTTAAAATATTTACCAATGCTTTTTTTTCAAGTTTGTTAAGTTCCTTTGAAGTTTTATCTAACCCTTTAATGTCGTTCTGTTTAATTAGTTTTAAGAGCTGCTCATATTGTGTGCCGGTAAATTCTTTTTTGAATTGTTCTAAAATTTTATTTTCTAAATCAATAGGTTCATCATTCATCTCTAATTCATCAATACATGTTTCTAAAATTTGCCTGGCAAGTGTTTTGCTTTTTGTTGAAGATTGGTCACCAAGGTTATCACGCAATGTCCAGCTACTCATGTTTTCACTTATAGCATTTACTTGATTTATTTCATTGCTGTTTTTTCCAAAAATTTTTTCAAGAACCAATGTGGTTGATATTTTCCAGGCAGATAATTCAAAATCTTTTTCTTCTAATTTTGCAATTTGCCTTTTTAATAATTTTATTTGTTTTGATTTCATGTATTGTTATTTTTATATAGGATTAAACACAAATTTATAATTATTTTGACAGTTAATTAATTTATTAAATTTTAAATTCAACATATGAAAAAAAACCTCATTTTTTTAGTAATAATTTCGTTAATGTTCAATATTTCATGTAGTAAAAAATCGCAATCGGAAGTTGACGAAGAAACAATATTGAATTATATTGAAAGCCATAAATTGGATGCTAATAAAGCTGAAACAGGTATATATTATGTAATTGAAGATGAAGGAACCGGTTCGTTTCCAAGTGAATATGCACGTGTTAAGGTGCTTTATTCAGGTAAATTAACCAATGACGAAGTTTTTGATGAAACAGATGCCAATGAACCGGTTTGGTTTTATTTATATCAGGTAATTGAAGGATGGAAAGTTGGAATTCCATTATTTAAAAAAGGAGGGAAGGGAATACTATTAATACCTTCAAGGCTTGGCTATGGAACTCAGGGTACCGGAAATATCCCTCCTAATTCAGTATTGGTGTTTGAAATTGAACTGTTAGATATTCAGGAAAGTTTATGAACAATTGAGTAGTAAAGAGTGAGTTAGGTTATTTTTAAAGTAGTTTGTAAATTGAGTACCATTAGCTTCATTTTGCCCGCAAGTTCGGTTCACGAATTCTGAGGGTTAAAATGGCCAGCGTTCAATCATTAAAATTACAGAAATACCAAGGGTGGCTCCCGAAACAACCAAATTCCATTCTCTTTGTTTGGTTTTCAGCGTATTAATAAAAAAAGAACTAATTCCCATAACTGCCAGAACAATAAGTATTTGTCCGGCTTCAAGCCCTAAATTAAAACCAAGGAGGTATTTTACAATATTGGTTTCTTTTCCTAATAAACTTTTTAAATAATTTGAAAAGCCTAAACCGTGTATTAAGCCAAATATCATGGCGGTAAAGTATTTTACTAAATGCAGATTTTTTGAAAAATTATCTGTTTTGGCAGTAATATTAAAAACGGAAGTAATAAAAATGGTTAACGGAATTAAAAATTCAATAACTCCGGGTTTTATTACAATTACATTAAAGGTTGACAGAGCAAGCGATACTGAATGCCCTATAGTGAAGGCAGTAACTAAAACCAACACTTTCCTCCAGTTTACTAAACTATATACTGCACACAAGGCTAACAGGAATAATATATGGTCATAACCTTTAAAATCTGAAATATGTTGGAATCCTACTTTAAAGTATAAATAAAAGAGTGGCATTATATAGCAAAAAAATGTAAAAGTAGTAACTTTAAACTTTATTTGAAGTTATGCTAAATATTGTTTTTATTTTACTTATTGAGATTTTTTCTGGTTTTGCTTTTCACCCGTTGCATATTTCAATTACTAACATTGAAAACGACACCATAAATATGCAATTAAATGTTTCAATAAAAATGTTTAAAAATGATTTAACAACTGCATTGTTACAAAATTACAATAACCCTGTAAATACAAAAGATTGCATTTTTACACAAAGCGATTCAACTTATTTAAATAAATATTTAAATTCACATTTTAGTACGAATTTTGCAAATGACAAAATTTTACATAATCCTAAAATAAGTGGTATAAAATGCAACGACGATTCAATTTGGCTAAGTTTTAGTTTTTCATACAATAAAAAAATCAGTACAGTTGAAATAAAAAACACTATATTATTCGATTTATATGCAGACCAGAATAATTTAATGATTATTAAAAACAAAAATGAAGAAAAGGGTTACCAGTTAAATCACAGCAATAGCAGTGTAACCATATCATTATAAAAAAAACATCAAATAAAAAGTGAAAAAAATTATTATTCTCATATTACTCACTACCGTTATAAAATTCAGTTTTGCTACGCATAACCGGGCTGGAGATATAACTTATGAGCAACTATCGGAATTAACTTACCGAATAACTCTGATAACTTTTACAAGTATTGCACCCGGTGTAGTTGCCGACCGCCCTCAGTTGGAAATTAAATTTGGCGATAATACCAGTCAGTGGGTTAACAGAATTGAAAAGATAGATTTGCCTAATTATTACAGGAGAAATAAATATGTGGTTGACCACACTTTTCCGGGGCCGGGCAGTTACCGCATTTACATGGAAGACCCAAACCGAAACGATGGAGTGGCTAACATACCTAATTCGGTAACTATACCTTTTTCAGTTCATACAACGCTTGAAATTAATCCGGCTATAGGCTATAACAATTCTCCAATTTTGCTTAATCCGCCGGTTGACCTTTTTGCAGTTGATGAACTTTTTATTTATAACCCGGCTGCTTTTGACCCTGATGGCGATAGTTTATCGTATAAATTAATACCATGCACCGGTGAAAATGGAGATCCAATACCTAATTACAGACTGCCTGAAGCGAGTGACACAATTTACATTGACCCTTTAACAGGCGATTTTGTCTGGGATAAGCCAACCATTTCAGGAATATTTAATATTGCCATTTTAATTGAAGAATGGCGCGATGGAATTAGAATTGGTTCTATTGACAGGGATATTCAACTGGAAACGAAAGTTACTGATAACGATCCGCCTGTTATTTCTGTGATAAGTCAAACTTGTGTAAAGGCTACCGACACACTTATGTTCAATGTAAATGCAACAGATGTTAATAACGATATGATAACATTGTCAGGATTGGGTGGCCCGTTTTTAGTTGATTCGCCTGCTTATTTTCCTGAAAAAACTGGCATAGGTTCTGTTTATGACAGGTTTACCTGGGAAACAGAATGTTTACATGTGCGAAAACAACCTTACCTTGTTGTATTTAGGGCAAAAGACAATGACCCGGACTTAAGCCTTGTTGATAATAAAGATGTTTATATACATATTATTTCTCCACCTGTAGAAAATGTAATATTAGAACCAACAAATAATTCTATTAAAATATCCTGGAATAAAGCTATTTGTACTGAAGCTGAGGGTTATTTTATTTACAGAAAGAATAGTTCAATAAATTATATTCCCGGAATTTGCGATGTTGGCTTACCCGATTCACTTGATTTTGAGTTAATTGCTACAATAACAGATTTAAATGACACTATTTATATCGATAATAATAATGAAGAAGGTTTGAACCAGGGTTTTAGCTATTGCTATTATATTACTACATTTTATGATGATGGAGGAGAGAGTTATGCTTCTGAGGAAGAATGTACTGCTTTGGTACGAGGGATTCCGGTTATTACCAATGTAAGTATTCATGACAAAATAAATAGTTCCGATTCCATTTATCTTGCATGGTCAAAACCTATTGAATTTGATACAACAATAGCTCCCGGCCCTTATAAATATTACATTTACAGATCGAATGACTTATGGGGTGATTATATGGAACTAATTGATTCTACCTGGCTTAAAGGATTAAATGATACCATATATTATGATAAAAGCAGTATGCTTGATTTACATTCTTATCCTTATTCTTATAAAGTAGAACTGTATAACGATGCTCCTGGAAATCATTTTTTAATTGAATCGCCCATGATAGCTTCATCAGTATTTATAAATATTAAGCCTGATGATAATAAATTGAAAATTGAAGTAAGCAAAAACACACCCTGGCTAGATTCGATTTTTGTAATTTACAGGCAAAATTCAAATACCCTACTGTTTGATTCTATTGGAATTACTGAAAATATGGAATACATTGATAGTGGACTGGTAAACGGAAGGCAGTATTTTTATAACTTAAAATCAGTTGGGTATTATACCGAGCCGGGTTTTGTTTTTCCTATTGAAAATTATTCGCAGAAGAATTCAGGAATTCCAAAAGATACGGTTCCGCCATGCCCGCCAATTTTTAATGTGGCTACAACATGCGATAGCTTAAGAAATGAACTTTATTGGGAATATCCAACGTGTGGTGACGATGTGGTATTGTATAATATTTATTATTCTCCTTTTGTTGATAATGAAATGCAACTTATTGATTCGGTGAATAATGCACAACAGTTTAGTTATTTTCATTATCCTGAAAAAAGTATGGCCGGTTGCTATTATGTTACGGCTGTTGATTCGTTTTATAACGAAAGCGACCCATATACCAAAATATGCATCGATTCCTGTTCTTATTATGAACTGCCAAATGTTTTTAGTCCAAACGGAGATGGAATTAATGACCTGTTTATACCACTTACCTCTGAAGAAGTGTATAAAAAGTTTGTTGAAAAAATAAGTATGAAAATTTATAACAGGTGGGGACAAGAGGTAAGTAATGAAATAACCGACCCGGCAATTAATTGGGACGGAAGAGATAAAAATACGAAAAAAATTCTTCCGGATGGAGTTTATTATTATGTATGCAATGTTTTTGAATACCGGTTAATCGGACTTCAACCACGGTATTTAATTGGTTTTATTCATTTGTACAGTACGCCTGTTAATTCTAAGTAGTTTGTTATGATTAGATTATATTCATTTATATTATTCCTGTTTTTATCTGTTTCAGTCTTTGCACAGATAGATAATCCTGTTTTTATAAGAGCTGAAGTTGCTTTTGAAAACCATGAATATGAACGAGCCGTTAAGTTATATACAAACCTGATTAAGAGTAATATAAATAAGCAGGAAGCTTATGTAAAACGTGGCCGGTGTTATTTGCAAAACGGTTTATTTGATTATGCCATTAATGATTTTATGCAAGCAGAGAAAAATAATGAAAATAGTGCCAGCTATTATATTTCAATATGTTATGCTTCTAAAAACGATATGAAAAAATCATTTTTTTGGTTAGAGAAATATTTAGAAGGAAAACATAAACTTCCCATGAGTGAGGTGAAGAAAAATCCGGGTTTTAAAAATATATCGGAAACCAATGAATGGAATGAGTTATGGAAAAAAGATTGGTATTCGAAAACAGAAACAGCATTAAGTTTTGCTGAGTATTTATATAAACAGGGTAATAACAGGGAAGCGCTTGACGAATTAGATAACTTGTTAGAAAAAAGGCCAAGCCTGGATGAAGCTTATTTTTTAAGAGCAAAAATTTATAATGCGTTAAAACAAAATAAATTAGCTATTGGTGATTGTGATTTAGCCATAAAATATGCTAAAAAAAATATTGAATATTATAAATTCAGAGCAAAGAATTATATAGCTGAAATGAAATACCATAAAGCTTTGGAGGATTTAAATCTTGCTTTGAAAATTGACAACAATAAAATTGAATTGTACAAAATAAGAGGAATAGTTTATTACCATTTAGAAGAATTTGAAAAAGCCGAAAAGGATTTAAGGTTGTATTTAAGCTTTGTTGAAAATGATGTAGATGCATTGTATTATAGAGGTTTAAATGATTATAAAAATGAAAATTATTTAAATGCGCTTTTAAGTTTTAATAAACTGTTGGAACTTAATCCTTCCGACTTAAAAAGTTTTATTGCCCGTGGAGATACTTATTTAAGAACAAAAACTTATAAATATGCAGACAGGGATTATTCAATGGCTTTAGATATTGACCCGCAAAATGCTAAAACTTATTATAAACGTGCATTAGCACGTAAAGCATTAAACGAAAAGGAACAGGCTTGTTTGGATTTTAAAAAGGCGATGAGTCTGGGTAACTTTAAAGCTGAAGAGCTATATTATAAGTATTGTAAGTGAATTTTAAGGAGTACTTAATGAAACAGGCAAAATTTTCCCATTAAAATATTTATTTCCGTTTATTGCAAAATCAAAAATAAATTGGGCCATTTCATCAGGCTTTACCGGTGCTTTGTACCCGGGAAAAGCTTCTTTTAACATTTCTGTTTGTACAGCACCTAAAGCAAGGCAATTTACTGAAATATTTTCGTTTTTAAATTCTAAGGATAGACATTCAGTCAGGCTGCTTATGGCTGCTTTACTACTTGAATAATAGGCTAATCCGGCAAATTTCATGCTGCCTTGAAATCCTCCCATGCTGCTAATATTTATAATATGTGAGTTTGTGCCTTTTTTTAATAACGGAAGTAAATTCCTAATAAGCTGTGCAGGAGCAAAGAAGTTTACATCAAAAACTCTACGAGCCTCTTCAATATTAGTTTCGCTAAATAATCTATTAATTAATAAACCTGCATTATTTATTAATATATCTAATGAACCAATATAAGTATCAATTTGTTTCAGCAAAGGCTTATAATTATTCCCACTTAAATCAAAAGCAATAGGAATAACCTGTGAATCAGGATATAATGACCTACAATTATTTGCCAATTCATCTAATTTGCTTTTGTTTCTTGAAACAGCAATTATCTTGTGTTTGTCATTTGAAGCAAATTTTTTTACCGTTTCATAGCCTATTCCTCTGCTGGCTCCTGTAACTAATATATTCATAATACTTATATTTGTCAATTTGGAAGAAATTCAATGCTAATATAAATAAATGTAACTGAACTTATGCTTTTTAAAAACAGATTAAACTATTTTCTTCTTATTTTATTATTGTCGGGTTATGTCAATAAAAGTGTTTCTCAAAATAGTAATAATAAAAATTGGAGTGAAAAACTTGTTTTTGGAGGAAACATGGGATTTCAATTCGGAAGTGAAACAAGAATTGACATTTCGCCGGAAGTTGGTTACAAAACAACTGACAAGTTGATTGTTGGCGCAGGAATTACTTATCAGTATTACAACTGGAAATTATATAATTATAGTACAAGTTTATATGGAGGGAAATTGTTTTCAAAATATTCAGTTTTCAAAAATATATTTGCACAAGTTGAATATGAAGTACTTAGCCTTGAAACAAGTGTTTTCGACATTCAAAATATTCATTTAGGTACTAACAGGTATTGGATTAACAGTGTTTTTATTGGTGGCGGTTTTCGGCAATCTATTGGAAATAATCTGGCATTTGTTGCAACGGTACTGTGGAATATCAATGAATCGCCCGATTCACCATATTCAAATCCAATTATACGCTTTGGGTTTGTTTTTTAATCATATTTTATTCTAACATGATTAGCCTAATTGCCTTAAAAAAATGTTATAAATGGTCATATAATCGTATTTTATTTATAAAACTTTATATTTTTGCAACTTAATTTTAAATTATAAACTATGGTAATATCAGAAGATAAAGTTGTTTCAGTTGCATACGAGCTAAAATACAATAAAGAAAATAGCCCGATTATTGAAAAAGTAGAAGTTGAAAAACCAATGACTTTTATTTTTGGCTCAGGTAATTTACTAAAGGATTTTGAAGCAAACCTTAAAAATTTGAAAACAGGAGATTCATTTGATTTTGTGTTGACAAGCGAACAGGCTTACGGGCCAAGAACAGAGGAAGCTAAAGTTCAAATTCCTATAAATGCATTTGAAGTTAATGGTAAAATTGATGAAAACTTATTAAAAGTTGGCAACCAAGTACCGATGATGGACCAGGCTGGTAATAGGTTAAACGGGATTGTTCTCGAAATTAACGATGAACATGTGAAAATGGATTTTAATCATCCTTTGGCAGGAGAAGATTTACATTTTAAAGGCGTGGTAGCAGAAATTAGAGAAGCAACTGAAGAAGAAAAATCTCACGGCCATATTCATGCGCATAGTAGTTGTGGATGCGATTCTGGTGAATGCAGTACAGAAGATAGCGTAGATAGCTGCGGTTGTGGTTGCTAAAAACAGGTACTAAAAAACATAAAGCAGAGCAATAAATGTTCTGCTTTTTTTTTGCTCATTATAAAAATGTAACTTTAGTTTTTAATAATTGAATAAATGAAAATAATTGAATGTCCTAGAGATGCCATGCAGGGAATGCATCAGTATATTCCTGTTAATAAAAAAGCTGCTTATATTAATTCACTTTTAAATGTTGGTTTCGATACAATTGATTTTGGAAGCTTTGTTTCGCCAAAAGCAATTCCACAATTAAAAGATACAGCTGAAGTTCTTGAAAAACTTGATGTTACAAATACAAAAACAAAGTTGTTAGCCATTGTAGGAAATATTAAAGGAGGTGAAATAGCATCGCAATTTGAGCAAATCACTTATCTGGGCTATCCTCATTCAGTTTCAAATTCATTTTTAAAAATAAATATTAACTCGTCTATTGAAAAATCAAGAATTACCATTGATAAACTTTTAAATTCTTGCTTAAAGTGTAACCAGGAACTCGTTGTTTACCTTTCAATGGCTTTTGGCAATCATTATGGCGATGAATGGAATTATGAAATAATATATCATTCTGTTGAAAAGATGAGACAAATGGGTATTAAAATAATTTCGTTATCAGATACGGTAGGGGTTTCAACACCTGAGAAAATTGAGAATATATTTAAGAATATTATACCTGAATTTTCTGATTTAGAAATTGGTTTTCATCTTCATACAACATCTGATACCTGGAAAGCAAAAATTGAAAAAGCCTGGGTAAACGGTTGCCGGCGTTTCGATTCGGTAATAAATGGCTTGGGAGGTTGCCCAATGGCAAAGCATGAGTTAGTTGGAAATTTAAATACTTCTGATTTACTTTGGTTTTTAAACAAAAACAATATAAAACATTCAATTAATGAGCAAGCTTTTATTAAAGCAAGTAAATTATCTAATGAAACTTTTAATTTCAATGAATTAATATAAAATGTCAGGAAATTCATTTGGCAACATTTTTACTTTAACCAGCTTTGGCGAATCGCACGGGAAAGCCATTGGCGGTATTATTGATGGTTGCCCTGCCGGAATAAATATTGATTATGAGTTTATTCAATCTGAATTAAACCGGAGAAAACCCGGACAATCAGCATTAACTACTTCAAGAAACGAAAGCGATAAAATAGAGTTTTTGTCCGGAATTTTTAACGGTAAATCACTTGGTACACCAATTGGTTTTGTAGTTTGGAATAAAGAAAAACGCTCTGAGGATTATAGTAATATTAAGGATATTTACCGCCCTTCGCATGCTGATTTTACTTATGAAAAAAAATACGGAATTAGAGATTATCGTGGAGGCGGGCGATCGTCGGCGCGTGAAACTATTGCTCGTGTTGTAGCAGGAGCTTTGGCTAAATTAGTACTTATTAATTTCGATATTAAAGTAAAGGCGTATGTAAGGCAAATTGGAAATATTGAAATAGATAAGGATTATAGTATAAGTGAATTAGAAAATATTGAAGAAAATATATTAAAATGTCCTGACGAAACTAAATCGGAAGAAATGCAAAAGTTGATTATTGATACAAAAAATAATGGCGATAGTTTAGGAGGAATAATTCACTGTGTTATAGAGGGAATGCCAGTAGGAATAGGTGAACCTGTTTTTAATAAATTGCATGCTGTGTTGGGTAAAGCCATGCTTAGCATAAATGCTGTTAAAGGCATTGAATTTGGTTCTGGCTTTAAAGCTGCCAATATGTATGGTTCTGAACATAATGATGCGTTTTTTGTAACTGAAAATAAAATAAAAACCAAAACAAATTTTTCCGGTGGAATACAAGGCGGGATTTCAAATGGCGAGCCGGTTTATTTTAATGTAGCATTTAAGCCAACTGCAAGTATAACAGGAAAGCAAAGTACAGTAAATAAAAATAAAGAAGTAGTAGAAATGAAAATTGCCGGAAGGCACGATCCGTGCGTATTACCAAGGGCAGTTCCTATTGTTGAATCAATGGCAGCAATGGTAATTTTAGATTTTTTACTATTACAAAATGCCTATAAATTTTAAATTTCTATTTAGACTTTTAGTTCTTCACCTTCTGTTTTTGCAATAATTACAGCACCACAACTGTCGCTCCATACATTAACAGATGTTCTGAACATATCTAACAATGGGTCAATTGCAATAATTAATCCAACACCTTCTAATGGTAAGCCAATTGCTGAAAGAATTACAGAAATCATAACTAATCCGGCCATGGGTATTCCTGCCGCACCAATTGATGCAAATAAAGCTGTAACAACAATTAATATTTGTTGTAAAAAACTTAAGTCTAATCCATAAGCTTGAGCAATGAAAATAGCCGCAACTAACTCATATAATGCAGTACCGTCCATATTAACAGTGGCGCCAAGTGGTAATGTAAAACTGCTTATTTTATTAGAAACTCCTGAATTATTTTCAACTGAACTCATTGTTAATGGTAAAGTTGCACTTGACGATGCAGTTGAGAATGCAGTTAAGAGAGCAGAACTCATTGCTTTAAAATGTTTTATAGGATTTGCTTTTCCAAATATTCTAAGAATAGAAGGTAACGTTATGGAAGCATGAAAAGCCAGTGCAAGCAATACAACAATCATATAAATTCCCAAACGGTGGACTAATTCCCATAAGTCAGATTGTTTTGCAACCATACCTGCAACAATTCCAAATATTCCGAAAGGAGCAAACTTAATGATAAATAATGTTAGTTTCATCATAACATCAAATGCTGCATTAAAAAAATCAGTCATTTTTTTTGCTGATTTTTCAGAGGTTTGCGTAATAAAAAAACCAAACATGATAGAAAAGAAAATAACGGCAAGCATTTTTCCATTGGCAAATGCTTCGAAAATATTTGTGGGAACAATATGAAGTAGTGTTTGCCCAAATGTTTCCCGTGCTACTCCAAGTCCATTAATTTTATGGACAAATCCAAGATCAGCACCAACACCGGGTTTAAAAATATTTACTAATATTAGTCCGGTTAAAATAGCAAGAATACTGGTAGTAATATAATATACAATAGTCTTTAAGCCAATACGGCCAAAACTTTCTGCATTGCCAATATTTGCAATACCGGAAATAATTGAAGTTAAAATAATGGGTACAATTACCATTTTAAGTCCTCGTAAAAATAAAACACCCATCCAGCTAACATAAGGGACAAATGATTTAAAAAACATTCCTACAATAATAGCCAAAATAAATCCTATTAAAATTTGCCAATGCAATGCAATTTTCTTCATAATGATATCATTTTATGTAAAAAGTTTTAAAGATAGCTAAATTTCTAACTTTTCTTACTAAATGACTATTCAGTAGAGTTGAATTAATTTGCTCTTAAAGTATTATTTAACAATAAGTTATATGTAATATTTCATATTTTTATATCGTTACTCTTCTTCTATGTTGTATAATGATACATTCAAACTTAAAATATTCAATTCTGAAAGGGTTATTGTAAGAAATATTTTCATTAAATATGAAAAGTAGGAGCAATTCAATCAATTTGTATTTAATATATATGTTATGCTTTATATAATAAATTATTTCAATTATATT
>JAADFW010000260.1:1185-3759 GCA_013152655.1 Chlorobiota bacterium | reverse complement strand
CCAAAGCAAAACTTTCTTAATTTTGGAGCGATAACCAGCCTTCCTGAGAAAAACCATCTCAACAAGACTTCAAAAGAATAAAACGTTGAATGAAACAACACACATTCCTTTCTCTCTTACAAAGCACAACAGAAGTACTTCTTTCCGGTTTTTAATAATTATCAGGCACAGAAGCAAAGATAAAAGACAAAATAGTGTGTTTGACAATATATTAATGGGATAAACAGTATAAAATAGGCGGGTAAAAGGAGTTGGGCCACATTAATCAAGGAAATATGTTCAAATACTATGCAGATGATAGTGCATTAAAAAAGATGCATGAAGGGAAAAGAAGCCCCGTTTTTCTATTTGGTGGAATTTTAATTTCGCGACAAGATGAAGTCGAACTAAGCAACTTGATAAAAGAAGTAAAAAGAGAGTACACCGGAGAAGATATGCCTCTCAAATATAACATGAAGGGTATAAGAGAAGTATACGAAAGGTTTGGACGAATACCAGAATATGAAAGGCTAATTCATGATTCTGCAACTTGGAGAAAAAGGATTATACAAAAATCTTTAAAATTTGACTACAAAATTTTTATTTCTTGTATTGAAAATTTTCAGGCAAAGAAAAAAGAACAAAAGACTATAAAAGAAAATTTATCTTCTTTTTTATTTTCAAATGCATTAATGAGAGTTGGAATTTTTGCAAGTGAAAATCAAAATCATATGGAACATATTCAGGTTATTCTTGACTGGCCAGAATCTAATTTATCTAAGCCTTTTGATAAAGAATATTATTATGCCTATAACAGGGGGACTAATTCTGAAGGACAAGAATATTTTTGTGGCCCTTTAAACCGTTTAGGTTTTGACCAAACCCTTTATTATGCAAAGTGTAACCATTCGAATTTGCTTCAACTTACAGATATAATATTAGGTTCAACAAGAGATTGGATAGAAACGGAATTGCAAAAACGAGAATATTCTATAGGCATGGAGTTAAGCAGATTGTTTCTTCCTAAATTTTATGGTTATCCAAGAAAAATTTTAGGTTACGGAATAAATGTTTCGTCTGGAAATAAAGAACTAAAAGAACAATTAAATGGAATTATAAATAAAAACGTGGCCTAACATCAGTTATACTTCATGCCACAAGTAGCTGTAAATAAATGGATTATGCGTTAATGAAACATATTGGTAAATTGAAAAGAAATACAATAAAACTGCGGTACCATAGCCCTGCACGTTGGCAGTAAGTTAAAGAAAAAGACCATGAATTCAAATATTGAAAAATCGTTTTCAGAATATATTGAAATAATGTTTCAAGTAGGAATTGACTTGCAATTTTGGAATAGATTTTTAAATAACTGTATTTCAAAATATCAAGAAACTGAAACTACTCCAAGAGAAATATTTACTTCCCTTTTTGGAGCGTTTAATATTGATTTAAGCTCAAATATTGGATTTATTAAAATTTATAAGGAATCAAAATCAATAAACACATCAGAATTGCAAGAGATTAGAGAGAAATTTTTTTCTTGGGTAATTAATTGCTCAATAGTTAAAACATATATAGCTGTTGAGACAGCATTTACGCAAACAATCTGGGTCACTTATTTTTCAGATTTAAATAATCCTCTCGATTCGAGAAAGAATTATGATAAACTATCAAATGCGATTAAAAGTAGTTTAAAAGATGCAGGTATTAAAAATGACACAAAGAATAATCGCCATATCATTGAATTTCTTAAGTTAAAATCATATGATTATAATGAATTCTTAAAACAACCTATTCGCAGTGGTTTGAATACAGATTGGTCTAATTTTTTTGAGTTACTATCAATACTTAGAAACATTGTATCACATATCGGCTCTAAAGTATCCCTTGACTTATTAAACGAGATAAAAGGAAATGCGAAAGATATATTTGAACGTCATTTTACTTTAGAGCAAGATAAATTTGGTTTTAAACATTTCAATGCAAATCAAGAACAATTTGGTAATTTTCTAAATTTAGTAAATGACTACACTTTAAATACACTTAAAATAATTTTAAAAGAAAAGGACTTTAATTTCTTAAGAATGAAATAAAACCTACTGCCAACAATCAGCGTTCAACATAATAGAATTTAAGGCTCAGTTGAGCCAAAAAAACCCATCTGGCGCGCGTTTTCAAAACGCGTGACTTACATTAACCACCATACAAACATCCCTAGCCCCAAGCTATATTAACATAATGAACCCCATTGGCGCAAGCATGCTGCCCGTGTCTATATTTTTTCTTTTACATTTCCCGGCTACAAAACCCACCCTTTTCAAAATGGCAACAGAAAAACCCCAACCCACGGCAAACCAAAGTAAAACTTTCTTAATTTTGGAGCGATAACCAGCCTTCCTGAGAAAAACCATCTCAACAAGACTTCAAAAGAATAAAACGTTGAAAACAACGACACACATTCCTTTCTCTCTTACAAAGCACAACAGAAGTACGACTTTCCGGTTTTTAATAGATATCAGGTACAAAAGCAAAGTAAAAGACAAAATAGTGTGTTTAAAAATATATTAATGGAATAAACAGTATGAAATAGTT
>JAADFW010000260.1:0-1148 GCA_013152655.1 Chlorobiota bacterium | reverse complement strand
GTTAGCGCACATTTTGAAAAAAGAATGAGAATTGGACAGCTTTAATAAAATACCAGAAATTAAGTCAATTAACGATGAATATCGTAGTTTAAAGCGAGAAATCAATAGACGAAGACAAAAGTTGAAGACATTATATTCAAAATACTCATTCATTACAGAGATTATTGACCCTAAAGTACCAGACTTACAATTAGAAGTATCTGTTAAAAAACTATTTTCAGATTTGGGATATAAAGCAAAACAACCAGATACTAAACAAGACTTAGATGTAATAGCCCGATTTGGAAAAGACATAATTGGAATTGAGGTTAAAAATGACAGACATGTAGGTGAAAATGAGTTGTTTCAAGGAATTAAATATGTTGGACGACACAAACGGAATGGTATAGAAATGCACCCACTTATGATTTGGAATAATTCAAAAGAAAGGCACCAATTTGATGATAATCGAATATCAGATGCTGAAAATCATAAATTTGGAATATTGACAACAGAAGAACTACTAAAAGGATACTTAAAAGTAAAGCAGAATAAAATTAACTTGAAATTATTTAATACAATTATAAACCAAACTGGACTAATAAAATTTTCAAATTCAACAATTAAGAGGATGAATAGCGGCAAGGTCTGAGATAGACAAATATGCGATGCGCATACCAGTATGTAGTCTGAAATAAAGCGGCGACCGCTATTTCATAGGACTACAGCAAGCCACATATCATCCTCTATTTATTAAACATCTATTATGGAAAATAAATTATTCTTACATTAGCCACCATATCAAACATCCCTAGTCCCAAACTATATTAACATAATGAACCCCATTGGCGCAAGCATGCTGCCCGTGTCTATATTTTTTTACTTTTACATTTCCCGGCTACAAAACCCACCCTTTTCAAAATAGCAACAGGAAAACCCCAACCCGCTACAAACCAAAGCAAAACTTTCTTAATTTTGGAGCGACAACCAGCCTTCCTGAGAAAAACCATCTCAACAAGACTTCAAAAGAATAAAATGTTGAAAACAACAACACACATTCCTTTCTCTTTTACAAAGCACAACAGAAGTACATTTTTCCGGTTTTTAATAAATATCAGGCACAGAAGCAAAGATAAAAGACAAAATAGAGTGTTTAACAATATATTAAT